>JABDEO010000194.1 GCA_013287015.1 Chlamydiota bacterium | reverse complement strand
GTAGTTTTGCGGGTTAAAACCCGCAAAAACAAGCGCAGGTTAAAACCTGTACAAACAAGCGCAGACTGAAGTCTACGCTACAAGCGCCGGCTTTTTCTGAGCCAATTAATCACGGCATTAAGGGTTTTATCCATCATCATTTTACCTAATGAACACTCCCAAACGACTAAAACTCTCCAGCCCATTTTTTTTAATTTTCTAATGTGGACGCCATCTCTTTCCACATTTTTTCTTATTTTTGTTCTCCAATAAGAGGAATTCGTTTTCGGCATCCTGCAACGTGAACAGCCGTGTGAATGCCAAAAGCAGCCATGTACAAAGATAACGCTTTTGTATTTAGAAAAAACGATATCAGGTTTGCCTGGCAGCGAGTTGTCATGCAATCTGTATCTGAAGCCATGAGCGAAGAGTTTTTTTCTTAATGCAATTTCCGGCTTGGTGTTTTTTCCTTTCACTTTGGACATGATGGCGCTGCGTTCTGAAACAGAGAATGTATCAGTCATAATTTTAACTCACCTTACGCAAAAATAGCGGCATTTGGACTAAGCCAAAGCCTCGGGGTTGAAGCGACGCCAGGACCCTCATATTTCCTAATATGGGGGTCCTGGCGTCGCTTTAACCGCGAGAGCTTTCGCTTCAGTCCAAATGCCGTTAGTTTTGCGTAAGGTGAGTTTTAAATTAATTTTTCAAATACCGCTTTAGCGCAAGGAACAGGTAAAGAGTTTCCCACTTGTTTTTTTACAGTTGTATAAGCTCCGATTATTTTAAACCAATCGGGGAATCCCTGAAGCCTTAACATCTCTCTTTCCGTTAATCTACGTTCTCCGTTAACCAACAAGTAGTTATGCGAAGCGCCGGCCCGCATGGCGCACGAATAAGGGTACGCATTTATATCGCCGCTTTTATTTTCATGCCAGATTGTTGTAGGAGCCTTCAAGTCTTTATCCTTCAAAGCGATGCGTCTTTTTTCTCTTATATCTTTAGAGGCATAATAAGAAGAGTCGACATGTTCCTCTAAGATTTCAGAAAGCGCTTTCATTTTAATTTTTCCAATTGGAAATTCATATTGGATGTCCTCTAAACAACCCACAATAAAAATTCTCTCTCGCTTTTGAGGAAGACCAAAATCTAAAGCATTTAGAACGCGAAACCATACATGATAACCCATTGATTGTAAAATATGTAAGATCTGTTTAAGGGTTTTGCC
Organism: Chlamydiota bacterium; assembly: GCA_013287015.1. Classification (GTDB taxonomy): domain Bacteria; phylum Chlamydiota; class Chlamydiia; order Chlamydiales; family Parachlamydiaceae; genus JABDEO01. Next base: position 1,348 of record JABDEO010000194.1, on the reverse strand, counting down.
CTGATCGTGCCGTTGGAGCATTTTTACATTTTCAAGTACAAAGGCTTTTGGTTTTTTTTCTTTCAAGATTCTAGCGATATGAAAAAATAAGACGCCTCGCGTATCTGCAAATCCTTTCATATTGCCGCAGATGCTGAACGCCTGGCATGGGAATCCTGCAAATAAGATGTCGTGATCAGGAATTTCAGATTCGTGGATTTTTGTGATGTCGCCTACAGGTCTTTCGCCAAAATTCGCTTCGTACGTGTCTTGGGCTTGCGAATCGATATCACTGGAAAAAACACATGTTGAAAGGATATTATTTTCTTTACAAACTTCTTCAGCCGCAATTCGAAAGCCACCTATGCCGCAGAACAAATCTATGAATTTTATACTGCCCGCGGCCATAAATTGAGGTTTTGACTGCGCCAAAGCCCCGGGGTTGGATCGATCGGAAGGACCCCCATATTGACAATATTGGGGTCCTTCCGATCGTCCAACCGCGGGAGCTTTCGCGCAAGTCAAAACCTCAATTTGTGGCCGCGGGCAGTATAGCATGCATCCCTTCGGATTTAGAATAGAGTAGCTGCGTAGTGTTCTACAAGGTCAATAGCTTCAACGGGGATCTCTTCTTTTCGCAAAAGACCGTTTGCAAAGGCCCTGGAAACCATGTATAGATCATCCACGCCTTTAGCATTATAAGAATTAAATAAATTTTTCGAAATCCCGTTATGAAATTCATGAATCTGGTCATCCAGTTCCCAGCAATCGATTTTTTTATTCTTCCAATCATCAAATTTCATTGATAAATCCAGAAGGTGTTGGTTCAGTTCAGCGGCATACGACTGTTTAAGCAGCTGCCGCAATTCTTTGCGGGTCTTTTTGCTGAGTTCTATCATAGTTATGACAATGCTCCTTCAATCTCATAATCATCATCGGGACAACCCTCTCCTGTGATGCAGGTAAAGCATCCATTTCCTACACATGCTGACCCAATCACCCAAATCTTATTGCCGCAATCACAAGTCTCCCCGTTTTTATAATCTTTTAGGGCTTCTTGCAATCTTTTTCGGAGTTCTTTCGGATCTTCTTTTGGGTTGTCTTTAATGAAAGACTTTATAAAATTTTCGATCGATATTGGGGTAAAACTATGCTTCATCTCATCCATCCATAAGGCTTGTTAAAGCAAGTGATATTACGTTTATCCTCATATTTTGTCTAAAGAAAAATGAATTCGAAAAGAACACGCGTTTGATCGCTAATCGTACGGATGCTTTTAGATTTCCTCTACAAAACTATTAAGATAAGGATCGCTTAATATATTTTCTTTATTTTCGTTTTCGCTAGCCGCAATTTCGTTCATTATAGT
>JABDEO010000193.1 GCA_013287015.1 Chlamydiota bacterium | reverse complement strand
AATCAGGTTGACCGTTGGTTCAAGCTGAGATAGGAAGATATTCCATTGAGTGATCGGTTTTTGCGAAACATAAATGATGTCGCCAGGAATCAGGAGCAAGTTGTCGTTTGGTTCATGCAAGGCGAATTTCCAAGGGATTACATAAATTTTTGGGCATTCAACTCCGCCGCGTATCACTGCAATGTTTCTTTCATTGCCCGTATAAGGGATGCCGCCGGCTAGCGCAAGCGCCGTTCTTAGCGATAAAAAACCATATGGAACAGGCACAGCTCTGGGCAGCCTAACCTCTCCCATCACCAGTAAGACGCCGTCAGCCGGACTGGCGATGAAGATTTTATCTCCCGCCTTCATCACAATATTTTGACTCATATCGCCTTCGTGGATCAGCTTGTATAAATCAACATTGAGCTGAACGCCGTCCCGTAGGACATAACTGGCAAACAAATTGGCGTCGGGCGGCGGATTGACGCTGACCAGGACCTCATAGAGGCGTATATTGCCATTAACTGGAATGTTCGCTCCCCTTCCAAGTCCCGTTAATTCGATGTGATGGGAAAGGCGTTCTTTGTAGGAAATAAACACATCCACATCGTTGATTTGTTCCCTAAAGCGATCTCGGATTGTTCGTCGCGCCTCCGACAATGGTTTTCCAGCGACAACGATGGGATCGTCGATGCAGGGCAGGGAGATCGCGCCATTCATCACTTGAAACCCTCCCATGCCTGTGTTGACAGCTTGGATCGAGGCCATTAGATCAGACCGGGAAGGGTGGTGGATCACAATGTTTAAGATGTCTCCTTCGGCGATTAAATCTTCGTAAACATCAAAGGCGTCCGCTGGCAGAGGATACACTTCTTTGCCTTCCATGCTTTGAATAGCGGGTTTTCCCTCGCGGATCATGCAAGAATCCGCAATGAATTCCGTTGTTCCCAACACGGGATAATCTTGATAGTGCGGAGCATTGCAAGACAGCAAGATCAAACATAACGCAATTTGAATAAGAATAAAAAAAAATTTGTTTATTTTCATAAATCATCAATTGAATGGACGCGATCAACGCAATAAATGTAGTTTCTGGATGTTTTGCGGTCAATGGTTAAGTGAAGTGCAACAAAGGCATTGCGAAAAAAGAATACGTTCGTCATACTGATGCTCATTCAAGAAAAGGTGATGCAACGCTAAGAGATCGCCTTCACTTTTCGCGCCTGTAGTTCAATGGTAGAACTGTAGCCTTCCAAGCTACGAGCGTCAGTTCGATTCTGACCAGGCGCTACCCTAAGAATAACGTGAGATTAGGGTTATATTAACATTTATCATTAACCAAGACCGAAATCTTATCGATTAAGGTAAGATGCCGTCGTCAACATAAAGGGACAAGGCTTGGCGCAACAACCACAACAGCAAGAGAACTTGCTGACAATAAAAGACCTATTAGAAGCTGGCGCCCATTTTGGACACCAGACCCGCCGTTGGAATCCTAAGATGAAACGCTTCATCTTCGAAGAACGCAACGGACTGTACATCATCGACTTAGCGAAAACAATGCAACAGATCCGCCATGCTGCGGAAGCTGTTAAAGAGATCGTTGCGAAACATCGCTCCATCCTCTTTGTCGGCACGAAAAAACAAGCTAAAGTCGTCATACGCGAATTAGCCGAACAGTGCGGCGAATTTTATGTGTGCGAACGCTGGTTAGGCGGCATGCTCACGAATCTTTCAACAATTCGTCAGTCAATCAAAAAATTAGAGCGCATCGAAAAACGGATCTCCGCTGGTGGAGAGGGCTTTAATAAAAAAGAGTTGTCTCTTTTAAGCAAAGATCAAATTAAACTTGAACGCAACTTATCCGGCATCAGGGGAATGCGCAAGCCGCCAGGATTGGTCATTGTAGTCGATCCAAGCAAAGAGCATTTAGCCGTGGCCGAAGCGAATAAATTAGGCATTCCAGTCATGGGCCTTGTCGATACTAATTGCGATCCCGATCCGATTCAATATGTGATCGCCTGTAATGATGACGCGCTCAAAAGCATCAAATTGATCCTTCAAACATTGGCTCAAGCGATTATTGAGAAGAAAAATGAGATGCAAGTCGTCGTAGCTAAAGGCGATGAGAAAGAAGCGGGCAACGAAGAAGAGGGTTCTGTCGTCGTTGAGGTTGAGGAGAAAGTCTTTTTGCGAAAATCGAAAGAAGGGGAGTAATCATATGGCCGACATTACACCTGCAATGATCAAAGAACTGCGCGATCGCACCGGCGTGGGCATGGGCAAATGCAAAGAAGCTTTAGAAGCTGCAAACGGCGATATGGAGCTTGCGATCGCCAATTTGCGTAAAGCCGGCATTGCAACTGCGGTGAAAAAAGAGGGTCGCGCGGCTAATCAGGGTATGATCGGCAATGCTGAAACGGCAAAAGCGGTCGCTGTGGTCGAAATCAATACAGAGACCGATTTCGTCGCCAAAAATGAGCGTTTTCAGCAGTTTTTGCGTCATGTCGCTGACGACATCGCCGCAACTAATCCCTCTTCACTAGATGCCTCTAAGCCATGGCTGTAGGCCGATTGATAAGATTGAGCGAGATTCGTTGCATCGGGAAGAGAGCTTTCTAATTTTCGAATGCCTGTGAGAATCGTCATAAAGGGATCTTTTATCTATTACTTAA
>JABDEO010000192.1 GCA_013287015.1 Chlamydiota bacterium | reverse complement strand
AGTGATGTTGTTTTAAAGTCGGATAACAATAACGGACAAACAGTTCGTGAAATATAGCGCCTCAACTATAATTTCTTATTTAAAACAATTATGCCGTGATGAGGGACTTGGTGGACTCTTTTTGGTCTCTGGAACAGCATCATCTGTCAAATTTTATGAAAAACTGGGATTTGTACAATATAAGTCAACGGCGTTTCTCCCCCACTATTCTCTAAAAGTACTTTAAGGAGAGGAGAACAAATCGCCCGTCCATTTTTGTCCAACATTCGCGTTTTCTTAAGAATTATTTAAGTGATGTAAAAATATTAGGTTTTTTGCATCACTTGCTTTGATTGATAAAATTAGATATGGTTCAAACCAGTGTAACGTTTTTTTTATTTACAACTCCAAAAAGGTGAGCGGGTTGTTTTTATGACATCGTCTGCGATACAGATTCTTGGAGCTGGCCCAGGGGGCTTAAGCGCCGCCATCGCGTTGGCGCGCGGCGGCCGCGAAGTTCATATTCATGAACGTTATGAGAGCGTAGGAAAACGCTTTCAAGGGGATTTACAGGGCATTGAAAATTGGTCCACAAAGGACAATGTTCTTGAACGGCTGCGCTCACTTGGAATAGATGCGCGCTTTGCAGCCACCCCTTTTCGAGAAGTCACAATGACAGATGGCCGTCGCACCTTTCATAGAGATTCTCCAGAGCCCCTCTTTTATCTTGTAAAACGCGGGCCTTTTCCCGACTCTTTGGATAGTTCGCTGTGTAAGCAGGCGATAGAGCATGGCGTGACTATTCATTATCGTTCCCATTATCCGCAATCGGATGCGCATATCATTGCAACAGGGCCCATTAGACAATCGATCATTGCGGCGGACAAGGGATTGGTTTTTTCAACAACTCTTCCAAATATGGCGGTAGGCATTTTTCATGATGACTTGGCCTATTTAGGTTACAGCTACCTTCTGATTGCAGAGGGGTACGGCTGCTTGTGCACCGTTGTTTTTAAAGATCTGCATCGCCTTAATAACTGTTTTGAACGCACTGTGGAGGTCGCTCGACGGATGGCTCCAATCGATTTAACTAATGCTCGTCCAGTGGGAGGCATTGGCGGCTTTTCGCTTAATCATCCACTTAAATTGGGTTCATCTCTTCTCGTAGGCGAAGCGGCGGGTTTTCAAGATCTATTATGGGGATTCGGCATCCGCACGGCCTTGACGTCAGGATGTCTGGCGGCGCAATCCCTGTTGACAAATCAAGAGTATACACTGTTGGCTCAGAAAGAAATAGCTCCTTTTCTACAAGCCAGCGTCGTCAATCGCTGCCTATGGGAAACAGTAAAATTAGGCGCCAGGCCGCTCCTTCCATTTTTAATGAAGGTTCCGTTTTCACTTCGGACGAACTTTCGGCTGTTGTATCGCTTCTCGCCGTTCCATCGGCTGCTCTATCCTTTCGCCTTGCGCTACATAAAACGGCAATATCCTCATTCCATAAATACGGGAAAAGAACAGGATGGATAGGGCCGTGTTCACCTTTTCGGTCACTAGAATCCCCTCCAGAAAAGAATCATTGACATATGTTCGCAAATTTGGTAACATAATATTAAAGAGGTTATGTGCCGCAAACAAAAGTCGTTTTTTTTAAAGAGAAAAACGGAACCGTTCCCGTGTTGGAATGGCTGAATACAATTCCAAAGAAAGCGCGCTTGAAGTGTATTAAAAAAATTGAACGATTAAGCGAAGAAGGTCATCAATTACGCAGACCTGAAGCAGATTTGCTTAGAGATAAAATTTATGAATTAAGGGCAAGCTTGCAAGGAATTCACTATAGAATTCTCTACTTTTTTTACGATAACGTTGCAGCTGTATTGTCTCATGGAACTGTAAAAGAGGATTGTGTTCCTCCGATAGAGATCGACAGGGCAATACAACGCCGCAAGAGTTTTGAATTAGATCCTAAAACACATACATGTGTAGGAGAAATAACATGACAAAACATAAAAATAGACAAACAGATGATGCAGTTGAAATATTACATCACCGTTATGTTAAAGATGATCCTGAGGCTCTTGCTGAACTGGAAAAGATTCAAGCTGACAATGATGTAGCAAGGAAGATTTACGATCTTCGCACGAAGTCGGGGCTTTCTCAAAGAGCGCTTGCTAAGCTAGTAGGAACTACAGCTTCGGTTATCTGCCGATTAGAAGATGCAGATTACGAGGGACACTCATTGGCTATGCTTAATCGTATTGCTGCAGCTCTCAATAAACGTGTGGAAATTCGATTTTTACCTATTAAAGGACAGCATCATTCAAAGACTGCTTTTGCTTAGATAAATTCTATGGCTGAACGTCCTGATCGTTACCCACAAGTCTAATAAAGCAGATCACATCCTTCCAACATGTCTCGGATCTTTCCATTTTTAATGAAGGTTCCGTTTTCGCTCCGGACGAATTTTCGGCTGTTGTATCGCTTCTCGCCGTTCCATCGGTTGCTCTATCCTTTCGCCTTGCGCTACATAAAACGGCAATATCCTCATTCCATAAATACGGGAAAAGAACAGGATGGATAGGGCCGTGTTCATCTTTTCGGTCACTAGAATCCCCTCTCTGTGTGCTCTGTGATCTCTGTGGTTGATAAAAAAGTTTCAAGCTTTTTTATCAACCACAGAGATCACAGAGCACAC
>JABDEO010000191.1 GCA_013287015.1 Chlamydiota bacterium | reverse complement strand
TTAAAAAGAGAGAAAAAATAAGCGAAAATGATTAATACGTACGTCCTTAAAAAGTCATGGCAAGGCGAAGTCTGAAAAGGTAACCGGGCCGTCTCGGCCTGAGTCAGGGCGGGACGCCCTGACTACTTTCTCCTTGTGCTGCCATGACTTTTTAAGAACGTACATCATGTCTTGACCTTACTCGCGCCTAATTTATTAAAAGGAGATCATTATGACAAGCGTAGGATTGCAATACCAAAATATCAGCAATAATCAATATGAAACAGAAAGACAACTAAAGGAAGCTGATCAAAAAGCAGCTAAGTCCTTCAAAAAAAAACTCGAAAAGGATCCAGGTTTTTGTGAATACCCATGGTGGAAAAATTTACTAGGTAGATTGCCGAATACGCCTCCGGGCAGTTACTTTATTACAAAGCCCAATTATGGCGGAAATAAAGTGACCCCTAACGGTCTGGAAGGAAATAACTTTATCCTTTATTGCAAAAAAGAAGGGTCGTCGGAATCGTCCATTCGCCAGTACTTTATTACTCCTCATAAGGAAGGAATTAAAGACCAATGGACAGATCAGATACACAAAACAGTCGCAGCCCTTTTGGAATCTTCCAACGCCACTCAACCATTCTCTCCACTTGCGCCTCTTGATATCGACTATTACCATGGAGATATTTCATCAGAATCGGTGGGGAAAATATTGAAAAATCCTGGAGACTACCTTGTGCGCAACTCTAATGAACATGAACGCAAGACGTCTCCGTTAGTTCTATCAATGAGACACATAACTATACAGAATATATCCGTGATTCCAACAACGATAACTGTGCCTCAACAGGGTCGCTATGGCATGTATAAAATCACCTCTCAATTTAATCCAAACGATCAGGTGAAGACAATCCAAGAGTGGATGAAGACCATTAGTCTTCACTATCCAATTCAGCCAGTTGCAAAAATCCCAGAAAGTCATTGATGAACCCGAATTTTCCAAGTTCATTCAATTTTTCTTTAGGAGATGAGCTTCGTGGCGAGATAGTCGGCTTGGCCTCCGGCGGCCAAGGCATTATCCGCCATGCAGGCTTCGTCATTTTCGTTCCTTTCACCGCGCCAGGCGATCTGATCTCTTGCCGGATTGTAAAGAAAAAGAAAAATTACGCCGATGCTGAATTGATCGAAATTCATCATCCTAGCGTTCTCCGTGCAACTCCTCCGTGCCCGTATTATGGGCGTTGCGGGGGATGTCAACTGCAGCATCTGAATGATGAAGCGCAGCTTGAATATAAAAAACTTTGGGTGGAAGAGTCACTCAAGCGCATTGGCAAATTGCCAATGCAAGTGTTGCCTCCGGTGGTTCCTGCAACGATGCGATGGGGATATCGGCGTCACATCACGCTCTCGCTTAAACCGGAAAACGGAGCCTTTATAGCGGGATATATCGCTGTGGATAACCACTCATTGGTTAAAGTGAGCTCCTGCCCAATTTTCACCTCTGAAAAAGATAACGTGATTCAACATGTGCAGAGCTTTGCACAAATGCTGCAGAGCCATCCAGGCGACGCCGGCAAGGTCGCGATCATTAAACATGTTGAAGGACATTGCCTGCTGAATGTGCATTTTAATAGACTGCCGACAAATTATGTTGAGGCTTGCGAAAATACATTGGCGCGCCATTCACAATCATACTGCCCGCGGCCACAAATTGAGGTTTTGACTTGCGCGAAAGCTCCCGCGGTTGGACGATCGGAAGGACCCCAATATTATCAATATGGGGGTCCTTCCGATCGATCCAACCCCGGGGCTTTGGCGCAGTCAAAGCCTCAATTTATGGCCGCGGGCAGTATAGCTGGGATCGTAGTCAATTCTCCGGGAAAACAGTTTTCATTTGGCGAAACCACGCTCACTTTGAAAGTTGATGACTTGACATTTTTATTTTCGCCTCAGGTTTTTGTGCAAAATCACCCGGAGCAAAGCATGAATATTTATCAAACAATCTGTCGATTGGCGAAGGATTCGAAGTTTATTTTAGACCTTTATTGCGGCATCGGCGTTTCCAGTGTTTTGTTGGCTAAACAGGGCGCTGATGTCCTTGGAGTGGAAAGCAACGCTGAATCCGTGAGGTTGGCCAAAGTCAACGCGGAAAACAACACTGTTTCCAATGTCCGCTTTTTACAAGCTGACGTGGAACAAGTCATTAAAGAACGATTGCAGCGGCGCGCGCCGGATCTTGCCATTGTGAATCCTCCGCGCATTGGGCTGTCCAACGCTGTCGTCAAAGCGTTATTGGAAAATGGGCCTGCGGAAATCATTTATATATCATGCATGCCTTCTACGCTGGCGCGAGACCTGCAAGCTCTATGTGCGGAGCGGTATCGATTATCCAGTTGTCAAGCTTTTGATATGTTTCCGCAAACGGCGCATATAGAGACTGTTGTTTGTTTAAAAAGAGATCTCCATGGAAGTTGAAAGATTGCATTTTGCAACTATTGACTCGACGAATACTTGGGCCAAGCGGCATGCATCCGGTTTTGCACGCGATAAGATCACTCTGGTCACTGCTGATGAACAGACCGCAGGCCGTGGTCGTTTTAAGAGAGTCTGGCTTTCACCTGCTAATCAGAATATTTATGCCTCTTTTTGTTTTTTTGAACGCATTTTAACGGCTGCAGTTGGCAATATTCCTCAGGTTCTTGCGCTTTCAGCCAGCGTTGTTTTAGAAAGATTAGGCT
>JABDEO010000190.1 GCA_013287015.1 Chlamydiota bacterium | reverse complement strand
ATACTCCTGTATTTTTATTGTTTTTTTGGGTAGGATTTTCAAAAATCTCTGAGAAAGATGTGCCCTATTTAAAGGCGGCTAACATAAAAGTAGAATTCTTCAGGCAAGCGCGAAGTTAACGCAAATATTGTATGGAGTCAGTGTGAAGAAAAAAACACTTCTTTCGTGGAGCTGTGGAAAGGATAGTGCATGGGCTTTACATGTTTTGCGGCAAGATCCGAACATAGATGTTGCGGGCTTAGTTTGCACAGTGAATCAAGAATTTGATCGAGTTGCCATACATGGTATTAGAAAAGAGCTGCTGGAATTGCAGGCTCAAAATTTAGATCTTCCTTTGTATCAAGTACGTATTCCTTATCCTTGTAGCAATGAAGCCTACGAAAATGCGATGAAGGCTTTCATTAATGAAGCTGCAGGCTTGGGAGTTGAATACATTGCATTTGGAGATCTATTTTTGCAGAACGTTCGTGAATATCGAGAAAAATTATTAGCGGGTACAGGTATTAAACCTCTATTCCCTATTTGGGGGATATCAACGCAATCGCTGTCTTCACAAATGGTTTCCAGTGGATTGAGAGCCATCATTACTTGTGTGGACTCAAAGTATCTGCAACAGGAGTTTTCGGGTAGAGAATATAATCAGTCTTTTTTGGATGATTTACCCAAAAAAGTGGATTTATGCGGTGAAAATGGAGAATTTCACAGCTTTGCAATCGCTGGGCCTATGTTTAAAAAATCAATAGATGTTGAAGTCGGAGAAACTATCTACAGGCAAGGCGTCTATTTTACCGACATACATAAAAAATATTCATAGCCGGGTCGATTTTAATGAAATTATACCAATGTTTTTACTTACGGATAATCCTGCTGTTTTTAGCTTTAAGCTATTCTTTATCAGCAGTTCAGAAGCCCAATACTACTGTTGCAGCCATACAATTGCACTCTGAACATGCGGGGGATTTTCAGAAGATGCATGAGCTCGTTAAAGAAGCAAAGATGCGAGGCGCAGAAAGAATTAGCTCCTACTGGTATACAAGAGGTTTGTGTGCGCTCATCATTGTTAAGTGATGTTGATCTGAACGCTGCGCGAAAGAAAGGTTAAAGAGCGGTTAATTTGACCCACAAGACGTATAAATTGGCTTTTCAGGGAAATAGACAAGCCTGAAGCAAGGATCTTCATCCTGCAATAGATCCATTTTTAAGCCCTCGGCAGGTGTGACCCACGTAAATCCTTTGTGTTCTTTAAAGTTTATCTTCACAGCTTCAGGGTTGTCTGACAGTTGAGTGCGGAACATATGGTAGATAAAATGGTCTGTTTCACTATACTCGATATAAACTGTGCCCACATCTTCTATCGGTTGTTTTGAGATATCATAACCAGTTTCCTCTTTAACTTCGCGAATGGCTGCCTGCAATGGGGTTTCATTTTTTTCAACTTTTCCTCCTGGAATGCCCCACTTATTGCCTTGGAATTTATTATTCTGACGATGTAGGAGCAGAATGTTATTGTTATGTTCAATATAAACGGCGGAAATTTCCACTCGTGGCTTAAATTGAGGCCTTGGCTCCAAATAAATCACAGCGGACAGCTGTGTGGCAAGAAATAAGAAAATTGTCGACAAGAGTAGTTTTTTCATGAATTCCTCAAAACTGAATTAATTAAAATCAGCAGGATAGCATATTTTTCAGTTGTTTTTCAATAGACTTTTTTCGATTGGTGCAATTAAAAGTGAGGGGCTAAGGAAGGTAGCCAGGGCGTCCCGCCCTGCTTTGTAGGCAAAAAAACATTGAAGATAATACACGCGACCAGGGCGGGACGCCCTGTTTACCTTCCTTACCCTCTCACTTTCAATTGTACCCATCTATTGAAAAAGACTGGCGCAAAATGATGTAAAGTAGCATCATCCTGTCAGTCGTGACCAATATTAGCCAATATTTACTCTTTACCCCATAAGCATTTAGAGTTGAGAAGCTATGATTTCCGCCGAAGAATTAAAAAATCTCTGTACAGATCGATTGGAAGATGCTAGAACACTTTTTAATGCAGGACGATATGAGGGTGCTTTTTATCTCTGCGGTTACGTTGTTGAAATGGGATTGAAAATGCGAATCTGCCGCACGCTGGGTTGGCACGGCTACCCAAAAACCAAGAAGGAATTCGAGAGCTTTTCATCGTTCAAAACTCATAATCTCGAGATATTGCTTCACTTATCAGGTGTTGAGACTCAAATAAAGGAAAACTTCTTCCCTCAGTGGTCGGTCGTTATTTCGTGGGATCCTGAGATACGATACTCATCGCAAAAGCAGATAGCAGAAGCTGTCCAGCTAATGTTAACATCATCGGAAACTTTACTGAAAAATTTATGAAAGCTATTTTAGATAAACTTAAAGCAGTGTTATCGGCATTAGAGAAGGAGTACGGGCCTATCTTAGTTTTCGCGCTTTTTCTACGAACGGATCCATTAGAAAAGTGGGATATAGTTATTGCTGCATCTTGGCTTAATCCTAATGAATTATCTTCTTACAAAATTGTCAATTCAAAAATTCAGGAAATGTTATTACCATCTGATCTTGTGCAACTTGCACGTATTGTCATTCTTAGTGATCATGACCCTGTTGTATCATTTTTGCAAGACTCTGAAACAGTTACTAATGGGCATTTTGGTGAAGTTGCAGGAGAAGTATTTACGGATAAATTTGGATTCACCATAAAACAAGCT
>JABDEO010000189.1 GCA_013287015.1 Chlamydiota bacterium | reverse complement strand
CATCTTTTATACCTGACAAGCTATAGCGCTTCAAGAACAAATGTTTCAAAATCTGATTGTCTCTGTCTCCAATGTCTCTAAGGTCGCTTGAGTCCCTATCGTCCCTACAATTTTTGATGCGAATAAAAAGTTTGCATAAAATCAGGAAAAATTCATACATTACGCTTGATATAAGACTTAACATGCAACATAACTGCGAGTAAAAATATGAAAAAATTTTTGACGATGTTTTTTGCGCTCATTTTGCCAATGCACTTATGCGCCTTCCAATGGGATGGCGACGGCGGCAATGATGGCGACTGGCTAGGAACGAGCTGTTGCGAACCTGAAATGAACTGCCTTCAAGCTCATCAAATGAATTGCCTCCAACCTCAGTGGTGGAGGTGCGGCTGGGATCTCGAAGCCCGCGTGGGAGCTTTTCGCCCAACCTCAAAACTATTTCGAAGAATTTATACGCACTGGGCTCCTGAATATGAACTTGAAGCTTCCAAACAAGTTTGGAATAATATTCATGCATGGGGCAATGTGGGCTGGTATTCAAAACATGGCCGCTCCCTTGGACTGGAAGACCACACCCGCATACGCCTCATCCCCATCAGTTTTGGTTTAAAGTATCGCTATTGTCTAACTGAACGGGCAAGCGTTTATTTAGGTTTAGGCGCGTGCTATACGCTGCTTAGAACCAAAGACTACTCTCCGTTTGTCATTCACCATACGCATCGAGGGGCATGGGGCGGCGTCTTAAAAACAGGACTGCGTTATGCCGTCAGCTGCCGCGTTTTCTTGGACTTTTTCGCCGACTACTACTACCAGAAATTTCACTTCCATGACACCTCCGAAGTGGAAAGACATGACCTCAATGCCGGCGGCATTAGATTGGGCGGCGGTTTGGGCCTTTATTTTTAAAGGACTAAGGATGAGCGAAATAATAACTCGTGCATTTTGGCGATGCGAAAGCTCCCGCGGGACTTTGGCATAGCCAAAATGTGCGAGTTATTTTTTCGCTCATCCTAAGTCCATTTAGCCCAATGGGAAGCGTGAATCGCAAAAACATTTTCATCACAGGCGCTGCAGGTTTTATCGGATTCCACCTTGCAAGCAGATTGCAGGCCATTGGTCATCATGTGATAGGATACGATAACTTTAATGCGTACTATAATCCGGCGTTAAAACGCAGAAGAGCTCTGATGCTGGAGGCGGAAGGGATAAAAATCGTAGAAGGCGACATCTGCGACATGCCCCTATTGCAACAATGCATTGAAAAGCATCAGACAACTCACCTTATTCACCTTGCCGCACAGGCCGGCGTGCGCTATTCCATAGATAACCCACAGGCATATGTCAAAGCCAATTTAGAGGGTTTCGTCAATATTTTGGAGTCGTGTCGCCGAAATGTCGATATGAAGCTGATCTACGCCTCCTCCTCCTCCGTTTACGGACTCAATGAAAAAGTCCCGTTTGCAGAAAGTGATCGTACAGACCATCAGGCAAGCCTTTATGGCGCGACAAAAAAGACAAATGAGTTGTTGGCGGGCGTTTATCACCATCTTTATGGCATCCCCGTGACGGGTCTCCGGTTTTTTACGGTGTATGGCCCTTGGGGCAGACCCGATATGGCGTATTTTTCCTTCACTCAAGCCATTTTAGCCGGCAAACCGATCGACGTTTTCAATGAAGGCGAACTATTGCGCGATTTCACCTATATCGATGACATCATCGACGGAACGGCGGCGGCCATTGAACTTGGAGCTAAATGCGAGATATTCAACCTTGGTCATCATCAACCTGTGAAACTCCTCGATTTTATCGCAACGCTGGAGGAAACGCTGGGTCGAAAGGCCATCATGAGGTACAGACCTATGCAGGCTGGCGATGTGATAAAAACCTACGCCGAGATCACCCACAGCGCGGAAAAGTTGCAGTTTGCACCCAAAATATCTCTCAAAGAAGGTCTTGCGCGCTTTGTCGCATGGCGCCAACAGTGCAATAATGATGAAATTTTCTGATTTAAAGACCATGATCATCCTGGGCTAAGGAAGGCAGCCAGGGCGTCCCGCCCTGCTTTGTAGGCAAAAACATTGAAGGATAATACGCGATCAGGGCGGGACGCCCTGGCCGCCTTCCTTAGCCCCGCTGTTTGTTTCCGCTTGCTTATGAAATCCGTTTAATTGATAATGTACGAATTATGTAATAAAATAGAGGTAAAATATGATTCCTTTGATAGCCAACAATAATCCGACGCTTCCCGATATAAACGAAAACAACCCTGAATTAGCAGGAAAACTACGTAATCTACGCACTAACATGAACGGATTCTACAAATTATTAGACAGTTCAATTTACCACGAGGTGAGCAAACGATATTTCACAGAAAGTGAGCCGTACATGCAATTGGGTAAAATGCGTCGTGACCTTATTCCTCATTACATATATTCTAAAGAAGTTAAGCCGGAGATAACAGCATCTGAAAAAAAGAATATCATTAACACAATCAAAGTCGTTCAACAAATATTCACTGATGTCAAGCTGCACTCTGACAGATTGCCGAGCGACGTGCGTGATTCCATCCACCACGCCCAGACTACATTCTTGTGGATGTTGGAAAAGACAAAAATTCTTAATGTTAGTACAGCGCAGCTGCTTCTGCATCAGTCCAAAGATATCGCTGATCGCTTAGATCCAATCGCGAACCCCTTTCTTCCTCCTCTGGGATGAACAACCAATAATTAGCGCAAATCTGAGCTCAAGTTTGATGCGATGACGCGCCGCATTGGGGTCAGGC
>JABDEO010000188.1 GCA_013287015.1 Chlamydiota bacterium | reverse complement strand
AAAAATAAAGTGATTGCTGGAGACTATGAGACGTTGCATAAGCTAGAAGCGACGTTGAAAAGCAATAGTGGGACGGACAAAAAGCTGGACGCAGTTCATTTAGAACAGCATAAACAACTTGGCATCCTTCTGGATAGACTCAAAGAATTACAAGAAATTTTATTGAAAGAGCTTCCAAAAATTGAAGCGGTTTTCCAGCAAGCGGTTCAAAAAAAATCAAGTAAAGCAACAGAGGCGGAGCAAAAGTTGCAGCTGGCTGAGGCGCAATTAACTCAGTTACGTACAACATGCCTTGCCGATCCAGTTTTGAAATGGCTCCACATCGGGGAAGGCAGTGATCCTTTTGCTGTACAAATTTTGAGAGGACTCATCGACAAAGGTAAAGGTCTCCAGGATGCAAGTGAAGAATTAAGAGAGCAGTGGAGAGAGGAGGTGAGGAAAGGGCTGGAAAATGACATGATTCTTAAGTACGAGCCGCAACTTAAACAGTTACGCCTGGCCATGGAGGAATGCGCAAAAGCCAAAAAACAATTATCAGACCTTAATCTTCCAAATATACAATTTGGAGAACGATTAGAAGCTTTAA
This sequence comes from Chlamydiota bacterium, assembly GCA_013287015.1. GTDB lineage: Bacteria > Chlamydiota > Chlamydiia > Chlamydiales > Parachlamydiaceae > JABDEO01. The sequence continues at coordinate 2,216 of JABDEO010000188.1, read as the reverse complement.
AGGCTTTGCAAAAGAGGAATGATGAGCGATTGGCTGAGCAGACTGAACCTGAAAGCGATTTGTGGTCACGTGATAGCTCTGGTGGAAGCTTGTGAAGGCAAAAAAAATAATTTCAGGATAGGCAGGATAGGAAGGATAATTGAATCTGGCTTATCGTTCCTATTCTACTCATCCTGATATTAATTTTTTTCTATCTTTCCTATCCTGCCTATCCTGACATTATTTTTTTTACGTTTCTGCCTGTCATTTTGCAGGGTTGGATCAGCTCGTCAAATTCACGCGCTGTAAGATAGCCAAGCGCCAACGCCGCTTCTTTCAGCGTCAGATGCTCATTATAGGCTTTTTTAGCGATTTCAGCCGATTTATCATATCCGATTTTAGGGTTGAGCGCAGTCACAAGCATTAATGATTGCTCAACGTAATATTGGATTTTCTTTTTATTGGCCTTTAACCCGACTACAAGGTGGCCTGTGAAGGAACGCGAGGCGTCTCCCAGCAGAGTAACCGAATGTAGAAAATTATTGATAATCAACGGCTTAAAGACATTCAACTCAAAATTGCCTTGCGACCCAGCCATCGCAATGGCGGCGTCGTTTCCAATGACTTGTACGCACACCATTGTGAGGGCCTCGCATTGCGTCGGATTAACTTTTCCGGGCATGATCGATGAACCCGGCTCATTTTCAGGAAGAAATAGCTCAGACAATCCACAGCGAGGCCCAGAACCCATCCAGCGGATATCATTGGCGATCTTCATTAAAGCGCCGGCTAATGTACGCAGAGCTCCGCTTGCAAAAACAAAAGCGTCGTGAGCGGCGAGCAGGGCGAATTTGTTGGGAGCCGAAACAAATGGAAGGCCGGTCATTTTGGCGACTGCGGCTGCGACTTTTTTTGCAAAGTCCGGATGCGCGTTAAGTCCGGTGCCCACTGCGGTGCCGCCAATGGCTAGCTGATACAAGCTGGGCAGAGTCAACTGAATGTATTCCATGCATTGATCAAGCTGCGCGACATAGCCTGAGAACTCCTGTCCTAATGTAAGTGGAACGGCATCCATAAGGTGGGTTCGCCCAATTTTGACGATTTCGCTGAATTCATCCATTTTAACGGCCAAAGCGTTTCTCAACTTTTTCAGAGCGGGCAGCAAATGGTGATTGATCTCTTCAGCGGCCGCAATGTGCATGGCGGTGGGAAAAGCGTCATTAGATGATTGCGACATATTGACATGATCGTTGGGGTGAATCGGAATTTTGCTGCCCAAGACTCCTCCGGCGATCTCGATGGCTCGGTTGGAAAGGACTTCATTGACATTCATATTGGTTTGCGTGCCGCTGCCTGTCTGCCAATTGCGCAGTGGAAAATGCACATCAAGGTCGCCTGAAATCACTTCGTTGGCGGCTTGCATGATCAGTTTAGCCTTATCGGCGGGCAGCTTTCCTAATTTCATATTTGTTTGCGCAGCGGCGTATTTTAAAATTCCAAAAGCGCGGATCATAGCCCGTGGCATTTTATCAAAACCGATGTCAAAGTGGACTAGTGAGCGCGCTGTCTGAGCTCCATAATAGTAGTGATTCGGCACTTCTATGGCTCCCATGCTGTCGCTCTCCTTACGCATCGGAATTTTCGCTTGCTTTTTTGTTTTCATAAACCTCTCCCGCCCAAATTTGCCTTGCTTTTTGCTCCGATTACGATTTAGAATCAACTCATGAGTTTAATTCAACACAAACATTAGAGCATCTTCAAACATTAAGGGATTTTTCATGAACATTCTAGAAATATTAGGCAATTTAGGGGCTGATCCAGAAGTGCGTTTCACTCCAAGCGGACAAAAAGTGACGACTTTACGTGTCGCCGATAATGTTCGGCGCGGAGGCGTTGAGGAAGAGCCGATCTGGTGGGAGCTGACTCTCTGGGGCGATACATTTGATAAGATGATGCCATACTTTAAAAAGGGCAGCGGAATCATTGCATTCGGCGAAATGCAGCGTCCAGAGATCTATACGGATAAGGAAGGCCGTGCGCGCGTTCGCATGAAAATGCGTGTGGAATTCTTGCGTTTCCCTCCTTTTGGAAGGCCGGCCGGACAAGAGCAGCAGCAGGGCAATGGCAATATGGCGCAAATGCAAAATCCATCTACAGCGCATATGGGACAAGGGCATGCCGGACATACAGCAGGGTTTGGCGACGGCGGCTTCCTCTCTCCAGCAGGAGCGGAAAGA
>JABDEO010000187.1 GCA_013287015.1 Chlamydiota bacterium | reverse complement strand
TTTGCCACATTAGCCAAAGAGATTGAAATACTCGGGCCATATCGAAAAAACTGGCCTCACTTTAGTGCGCTTGGTAAGAGAAAAGGCATTCCAAACGACTCCTACCACTGCCATGTAAAGAGCGGCAAGCCAACCTATGTAGCTTGTTGGTGCATAGAAGATAAAAAAGTTAAAATAGTGGAGATCTATTATGTCGGCACACATGAGAAAGCGCCCTACTAAGGCTGCTTCTTGCCATATTTCCAGACAGGTTGATGAAGAAAAGAGTGTCTCTTGGAGAGAAGCGTTTCAAGAGGGTATTGAGCAGTTTTCAGAGATCGGTCTCATGCTGAAAGGAGGGCGCCATAAAGCTGGTCTTACTCAAAAAGCCCTTGCTGATCAGATTGGAGTAAAACCTCACCACATTTCAGAAATGGAACATGGGAAACGCCCTATCGGCAAAAATATGGCTCATAGGCTGGCCAAAATCTTTGGGATAGATTACAGGGTGTTTCTCTAAGTCCAGAAGTTAGTGTCGGGATTAAAGGGGAGTTTTCTTGTAAATATGTTCATTTGCTGAATCAACGAATAAGCAAAAACGAGTAACGTTTTTATGTCGTCCTTACAGGACTCAAAAAAATCAAATTGTATATTATCTTTTACTATTGTTTTTTTATTCAATTTTCCTTACACTTAATATTATTATTTTACATTTGGAGTTTCAATATGCAAGTTAATACTTGTTTCTCAGTGTTAATAAAAATAGATCACATCGCTGACGCTCTTCCTGGCGGTAGCTCTCTCACTAACTTCGTGGATATTTTTCTTAAATGCGTGGTCTTACCATTGATGTCCAAAGAAAGCATTGCAAAAAGTCATTATTATACCCATTTGCAAAATAAAAGTTTTATAAAATGTTTTATTTTATTAATTCCAGTTGTAGGAAACATAATTGTATTTTGTGGAATTATTAAATTTGAAAATAATGAAAATCTGTGGAAAAATTCCGATGCAAACGCACCTCCACTTCCTCATCATTCTCCAATAAATAAACACATTGTCAAAGATCCAACAAAAATAGGTTATGACTCACCGCAAGCGCCGCAAATGGAACCCATCATTCCTGATAATGATAATTTTCCGATCGACATGAGTGATGTAGGGGAAGCTCCTAATGTGTCGTTTCAAACTGAGATCCTGCAGCCGACAAAAGAGGTTTTTAGCCCTTCTCCAAAGAAGAGTGAAGCTCCAGCGCCTGATGTTGTCATTCCAAACGATCTCTTGGGCGTTTCTCTTGCCGCCGCTCGAGAAGAGTTGGAAAAGGGAATCGAGATTTCTGATGAGATCAGAAACACAATTAAACAGTTAAAAGATAAAATATCCACTACACAAAAAGACGATCAGTTGATCTGGGTGACTAGCTCCGTTTTTAAGTTAGTAGGAGTCCCTAACCTTATTTTTAAATCAAGTAAAAATATAGGTTCGGTTGAGATTACGACTGCTAAGCGTTTTGCAAATATGATAAAAGCAAAGCAGGTTTGCTTGGCGCACTCGCTGGATCTTTTAGTGATCCCTCATGCGAAAAAAATTGAGGTGGACGGAGAAAGTTTTATCGCAGAAGAAATTCTTAGTTTTGATGAGGATGGAAGCATACAAGAGAATCATTATCAAACTTACTCAAAAAATCTTGATGAAGCTGTTCGTCAATTAGCAATTCTTATTGAGGAAACAGGACTAGATGATATTACGTGGCGCAATATTCCTGTTTTAAATGAAGTTCCTGACTTTACAGGTCCGCGGCGAATTGGTTTGATTGATCTTGAGGTGATGACAGACGTTTATAAAGCTCTTTTTGAAGATTGTTCAGCAGTAGGCAATAGTCGCGGTTTAATACGATGTGTATCCAAAGAACAGACCGATATCGTGATCAAAGAGATATTTAATCGAATATTTAATGAAGACTATCAGGCGGCGAAAGAAAGAATTGCTAAAGAAGATGCACAGCCAGTGGAGCAACCCGATTATACGAAGATGACTTGTGACGCAATGAAGACATATTTCGCCAAAAGGGATAAAAAAGCTGCAGCGAATCGTCGCATAAAAACTTTTCAAGACTATGCGGAGAAGACAAAGGCTAAGCGATTAGAGGAACTTGAATCTGACCGTCAGCTAAGCGGACTTTATGTAAAGAATGGAATAGTAACCGGCCGCGAAAAAATTGATCTCGCTGTTATAGAAACTTTAGAATTAGACTTAAATGAAACAGAAATGGTAGTAACTCGAAATAGTAAACTAGAAGAAGGTTTTGAGAAAAGAGTGGTTACGCTAAGACAGGTGGCGAAGGCGACCATTAAAAAGATCAACGCTCTTATACAAAAATCATCGGAAAAGGGATCCTTAAAAGAAAAACGGTATGTTAAGTTGGAGCGAGCAGAGGAGTCGCCTCCTGTCAAAATTGGTGTCAAACAGCTCGACTTTACCCCAATTACTGACAAACAGTTCCTCTTTAACGAATATCTTCGCTGCGGCATACCTCGCGGCCAAGGCTGTCTAAGCAAAGCAGATGAAAAAAAATTCTGGGTGCGCCGCATTGTTGACGCTCTTGTAGCAAAGGGCCATCTGCATAAACTAGATAAGTTTACTCCTGGTCTCGAGTGTGTTATTCAAGCCTAAACGAAAAAATCTTAAACGTTATGCACTTATGCAAAACCGGCCTCCACCACTTTCTCGGCAGTGAATTCCTGAATTGGTCTAAGATTTGACGCGATGGCGCGTAGCATTGGGGTCAGGCCTAGGGGTATGATCTATGCGGCAACCCTCACCA
>JABDEO010000186.1 GCA_013287015.1 Chlamydiota bacterium | reverse complement strand
AGGGGATCACAAAAGTGGACTTTAGTTGTTACGATCGTTAGTCATAGGCGAAGCTATGGGTCTGCGACTATCCTGTAAAGCATCGCATGGAGTGATAAACAGCCCTTATGTCTAAAATCATGCCTCCAAATGTGCGCAAGCTCGTCATAGGACTTTTAACCACTCCCTGGGCCATAGGGTGTTTTTCTCTTATGGCCCTCCAGCAAATGATAGAATCCTCCGCGACCTTTTGGTTGGTGAAAGTAACCACCAGCATCACCAGCGGAGAAAATTATTTTCCCTATCTATTAACCTTTCTTGGCTCGTTATTATTGGCCTATATCCCCAACTGCATTGGGTTGATTTTAAAAACCAGCTGGAAACAAGAGGCGCAGCGCTCTTTCATTAACGCTTTTGTCGCCGCGAATCGCGATAATATCGGAGAATGGAGCAACAAAGGCTTAAAAGAAGAGAAGCTCTCCATTTTGACTTCAGAAGGGCCTAACACGCTTCACACCTTTATCGATTACACTTGGGACGTTTACACTTACAGCCTGAGCGTTTTTTTTAATATCATGGCTTTGTCGATAGTTGTCGAACCACTATTCGCCGTCACTTACGCCGTCAGCCTGGTTTGCGTTATTTTCGTCATGAAAATGCGCCGTAGGACTCAGCTCCAACTCACTCAAAAAGCTTTGATCGCACGGGTGGACCTTAGCCAGTCTCTGCTGGCCGCCTGGGACAACGTATTACTTGGCAATGAATACAACTTCACTTTGTGGAATGAGCGCACTGGGCAACGTCTAAAACGCTGTCTTCAGCGCAATGTCGATCTAGAACGATTTGACCAAATCTTAGCGATTAGCGTTTCATTGATCACCTCGATTCCTTCACTGCTGGTCGTCGTTTATTTCATGATCAAATATCAAGGCGACATGGTGCGTTTAACCTCCTTTGTCGTTATTTTGCCCCTGTTGTTCCAAATTTTGTCTTATACTTACCAGACGCTGTCTCTGGGATTCCGTTGGGCGATGCACCGCAGTAAGCTTACGACGATTTATCGTACGATCCAACCAACTGAAACAGCTCCAACGCATATGGAAAAAAAGATAAAATGGCCGAAAATCATGGCGGCGTCTTCAACTGCAGTCTCGGACGATCACGTATCATTGGCGGTTCCGCGGCCAATGGAATCATGCGATGATTTGCTAAAGCAAACTTCTCGGAATGGACGCTTGACTTTGCGAGGCGAAAATGGGAGCGGTAAATCGACGGCGTTGATGCTGGTTAAGAACGCGCTTGCTAAGCGCGCTTTCATCTTGCCGACTCATAACCACCTCAGCTTCTCTTCCGAAACGAATAAGTATTCGACAGGCGAATCGTTGCGTAATCGTTTGATGGAAATCTTGGAAAAAGTGGAGGCGGATGTCTTGCTCTTGGATGAATGGGACGCTAATCTAGACAGCGACAACCGTGAGCGCCTTTCAGCGTTGATTGATGAACTCTCGAGTAAAAAATGCGTTATAGAGGTGCGCCACCGCTAGCGCTCTTTGTAGCGCAGACTGAAGTCTACGCTACACATGAAGTCGCCGCAAGTGTGATTTGCGGGTTAAAACCCGCAAAAACAAGCGCAGGTTAAAACCTGCGCAAACAAGCGCAGACTGAAGTCTACGCTACATAGGAGGTTGGTTATGTCTCAGTTGCTCCTTACTTTAGGCGCAGCGTTTATCATTGTCATGATCGCGCTTGGATGCCTTGCTATCGGATGGCTGCTGAAAGGTAAATCCATTCTTCGTCCCGGAGCTTGCGGACGCGATCCTACAAAAAAACAAGACGACAAAAGTTGCGGGACTGATTCAACTTGCGGCGTCTGCAAAAAAGATGATGACAAGCCATTATGACGCAATATAATAAACAAGATCCATCTACGATTCAGGCCATGTTCAACAGCATTGCTAAAAGTTACGACAGAACCAATGCCGTGCTTTCCTTTCAACTGCATAAACGCTGGAATCGGGAATTAGTGCGCTTAGTTGTGACCCCGCAATCTCCGGCGGTTTTTCTTGATCTTTGTTGCGGGACGGGTGAAATCGCTTATACGCACCTTACGCAAACGGATGTTCCCTGCCAAACCCATTTTCTTGATTTCTCCCAAGAAATGCTTACATGCGCCAAAGAAAAGGCTATTCGATTGAATATCCATCCACCGCATCAACTTGTCTTCACTCAAGCTGACGCGCAAGCGATTCCCCTGCCCGACGCCAGCGTTGACTGCGCAACGATCGCTTACGGAATCCGCAATGTTAAAGATCCATCCAAATGCATTCGAGAAGTCTTTCGCGTGTTAAAGCCTGGAGGAACATTTGGAATCTTGGAGCTCACCGAGCCGACCAACCCCGTTCTGCGATTTGGCCATTCTGTGTACTTGCGCGTTTTTTTGCCCATCATCGGGCGCTGCATGAGCGCGAATCAAGACGCTTATCAATATTTGTGCAATAGCATCCACGCTTTTGTGCAGCCTGTAATATTAGAGAAAGCGCTGATTAAAGCCGGTTTTACACGGATAGTCCGTCAGTCATTGTCTGGGGGCATTGCGACAATTTTATTTGCAAAAAAAGAATGTTAATTGCATTTTGACAATAGAAAGAACAGTACATAGGGAGCCAATATATGCCAAAATCAAGCGAAGCTGTCAAAGCCATGTCGTATAGTAAAGATGAATTTGGAAAGGAGATTCTCCTGGCGGATGATGGGCTTGCGGTCATGATGGAGTGGGAACGCCCTTATATGGAAGCATGCATTGAAGCGTTAAAGCCTCAAGGCGATGTTCTTGAAATTGGTTTT
>JABDEO010000185.1 GCA_013287015.1 Chlamydiota bacterium | reverse complement strand
GAAAAAAATAGACGCGCGGTCCAACATGCGTTGAAATTCCTTTGCATCAAGATTTTCTTGCTCTTCAGGCGACAGTTTATCCACATTAGGAATAAATGTTCCGCCTATAACTCCTCGACATGGAATTCCCTGGATGTTGTTCGGAGTCACCGAGACATCTTTTGGGAACAAGTAGATGTATTCAGTTCCACCATCTTGCATCACTGTCGTATAAATCATATAATCCATGTGTTCGCTTCCTGAAGAGGCGTTAAGAGTCACTAAATGTCCTCTTACTGGAATCATTGCATCATCTTGATTAAGCGCCTGTCCTCCAAATCCACTGCAGTTAAATACAACGGATTCCTGGACATCATCAAAAGATTGAATTTCACGGAATTCCATAGGGATTCCCAAACGTTGCACTTCAGCCGTTAATTGTTTCATCAATGTTGTCGTGTTCATAAAATAAGTGAGATATTTATTGTAGTTGGGATGGAGAACGCCATTGCCAAAATCCAGCGTTACACCTTCATGCGGAGGTATCACCCCTTGAGCTTCCATGTCTTCCAGTCCGTTATGAGTGTCTTTGCTGCAATAAACGGGCATATAGCGCACGGCGTCTTTGGTGATGTAAGGATGATTCCCTCGATCAATTTGCTGATAGGTTTGAAAGGTCATTGCTCCGATTTCATTAAGGCTAGCCTCATTTTCCGGAGAGGTTTTCACGGAAACCAAGGCGAAATAACCAGCCGCCCGCCATGAGGGTATATCATACAGGTTTTTTGTGGTGATGCCGACAACGTTATAACCTAGACGTGTTAATTCAATGGCGGTTGTGAAGCCCATGCAGCCCGATCCAATAACGCGAATCGGAGTGTTTTTGTCTGGCTGAGTTTTTACATAAAGGTCGATCGCTTTTTTCACTGAGCCGAAAAGCGTTGTCCAACCTGAACCGCCGTGTCCGTAGCAATTCATAATTATTTTAGGCGTTGTTTTTCCTGAAAACTGTTCTAAAGAGATATTGAAAAAGCCTTCCCGCATAGGCCTTGTGCAGACTAATTCCTGCGATATCGTATTCCGCGTGATTGAAGGCGGAACCAATTTTTCTATTCTAGGCTCGGTTGCAGTCAGCATTAGACTGGCGATGCTGAAAAGAATGGATGAAAATATTACAGCTGGCGTTTTGAACATTATTGAACTCCCTATTGTTTAAAGTTCCTCTTGGCAAGTTCCTACTTGCCAAGAGGAAAACTGTAATCCTGTCGGGCATTTTTTTACATATGTTTGATCAAGAGGTTTACAAGTTGCTCACAGTATTGAGTTTCTGCTTTTTCTTCGGATCATCATTGGAAGGAGAAAGCCTCTTGTTCCCCACCTCTTGTTTTTCCTCTTTGAACGTGCTTTTAGTGATTATTTCTTTTGCTTTGTTAAGCATGTTGTCAGCGCCGCTTTTTACGCACATCGCAGCGTTTTCGTCGATCTGAGAGTACAGTATATCATATCTAATCTTGCTTGGGTCTTTGTCATTGCCTGTGTTGTAATCATGCCGTTGCATGAAGTGGGCGCTCCGCTTGGGAACTAGAAATCCTAATCGAGGATGGTTTTGTGGCATTTGAAGACGAAGGGCGACAATAAGCTTTCCTGTAGGATCGCTGATCCATGTGATCTTCTTATCAGGATCTATTTCATTAGCCCAAGCCATCATGGATCGGAAATGATTTGTGACATAGCCAACGATTTGTATGCCCAGTTTTTCGAACTCAGCATAGTTTTTTATATAAGGAGGAGCATGTTTTTCGCCACAAGTAGGGGTGTGGGCGCCCGGCATAGTGAGCAATATCACATGTTTTTGAGTTAGTCGTTCCATCAAATGAAAGGATTTCACTTTTTCTTTTTCATCTTGTTCAGTAAATTCCGTATCCATCAAATCGGTTGGCGTTTTTTCTGGACTCTGCCTGATGACTTCTTGTATTAAATTTTCGTACCATAATTTATTCGGAAAAGGCATGGGCGGCAAGGTGTTCATTTCTATGTGCGAAAAATTACTTCTACTATATATCGTTATGTATGTTGCTCTATATTCTATTCGTGTCCTGTTTTGTTTGGGTTCAACACTCACCATAGAGAGGCAAGGGGCAACAACGTTTGTTACTTTCTCGTGGCCACAGAGTCCCAAATAAGATGCAAGATTTCTATGGACATCAGGAATCATAGCGACCATGGATTCGGGATCGACTTTTTTTTTCCATTTTTTCATTTCATCGAAGGCGCTGGGTGCAAAACAACACAAGCTATACTTAGATTTCATTGCTTTTGCATCTTGTATGGCTTTACAAAGATAGTTTGTTGAAACGGTGTCAAATGCTGCATGAACGCCAATCAAGACACAGGATTTACCATTAAACACTTCATATAAAGATCTTGTTTGAGGGTTATTGTGTTCATCTAATTCTGTAAAATCAACATTGGGAATTGCTTCTCCAACTCGAATCACGTGCCTATCAGGATCCACGATTGTTTGAGGATAAGTATGATATAGTGAAGAAATGTTCTTCATGACGACTGAGCTCATCTTGATTTCCTTTGTTTTAATATAAAAAATAGTTTGTGTTTTATCGCTAAGATTTTCCTTGTTGAGACAGTCTAACGATTGGATGATTTTATGCAATATGAATTCCTGTTAGGCCTTCGCTTGTAGCGTAGACTTCAGTCTGCGCTACAGTGTGGTCAGGTCTGCCCTTTAATGTAAGGAGGTGGATTATGCTCGTCAGCAAACATTTTAATCACAATTCCATAGAACCGGCTAATCTCGGCATGCAATTCCCTTTCTCTTAGAATAACGC
>JABDEO010000184.1:2075-2832 GCA_013287015.1 Chlamydiota bacterium | reverse complement strand
AGATCAAAGATACGCCTAATACATTTCCTCTGCAGCCCAATGTTCCACGGGTCAGCGATGTTTTGGCGTGGCTGGGAACCCATCCTAATGTCGTTGGAAAAGAAAAGGACAGCTCCGGCGACCCCCTTTCGCCTTTACAAATTGAAAGTTTCAACTACAACATGGTCAAACGGCCGGAACTCAAAAAACCTCAAGAGAAATACCAAGTAAAAGTCGAAATGGAATTCAGCAGCCCAACCCCAAAATTAGCGCGGGAATTTCATGACGCTTTAATTGCTCCGAATGACCTTGTGGATCCAAAGGGAGAAGTTAAATGGAACTCCAATAAAGGCAAATATCGCGCCTCTTTTTTCCTGAAAGATAAAACAGCCTATCCTGGAGGATGAGATGGAGATGTTCAGCAATATTCCAAAAACTCGTCTTTTGCTCTATTTGCTGCTGATCGGGCTGGTTCCTATATTATTGGCTCTGGTCAATCTGTGGAATGAACAGAGCGGCGTCACCGAACTCCGTTCTTCCATTGAAGAGATGCAGCAAATGGCCCTAACGCGTGAAAGAAAGCAAGCGTCTAATTTGGCGGTGCGCAACCATTATCGCGACGCCGATCATTTCTACATCGACAAGCACCTGGAAACGCTGACTTTTTTAGAACCTGAAATTGAAGGGCTGCAGAAGTTGCTGACCAATAAAAATTTGGCGGATGATGAAGCGATAAGAAAGCGCCTCGAATTTCTGACAGGATTGTCCAATGGCATGG
>JABDEO010000184.1:0-2065 GCA_013287015.1 Chlamydiota bacterium | reverse complement strand
TTCTGAAGGCGTGGTGCAATCTTCTCCGCTTCTGCAAGAAACAACGGAAACGCTTGTGCATCCCGTCGAGATCAATGGAACGGATCTCCAAAAGATTTTATCAAGGATCGAAGGCGTTGAAATCGGTCCCTATGCTCCAGGGCCTCATCGGCCGCAATTAATTATTTTAGATTTCAAGCTTGATAAAAAAAATGTGACTGAAAGAAATGAAGTGTTTGTCCTCAACCTTAAATTATTAAAGCGGGAATTTCCGTGAATTTTTTTCGTTATCGTTATCCATTATTATTGCTGCTGACCGCTGTGGCTGTCTCCGGCGGCTGCAAACGCTCAGCGATCACTTACTCCAAAGAGCCCGCGTTAATGAGCATCAATATCATCGATCGCAACGGCCTTTCCGAAACAATCAGCAGTTGCGAACGGCTTAAGCAATACGAAAATGTTGATTTTCTCTGCGAACAGCCTTATCAGAAGGTATTGCGCGTCTACAGTCGCGATGTTTGCGGAAATATCAATGCCTGCATCACAAGTTATCATCCCAATGGACAGGTCAAACAGTATCTCGATGTCGTTAACAATCGCGCTTTTGGCGCCTATCGCGAATGGCATGAAAATGGAACGCTTAAATTAGAAACGTACATCATTGGCGGCGAAGCCGACATCAATACGGCCTCCGAAAAAAGTTGGCTTTTCGACGGCTGCAGCGAAGTATGGAATGAAGACGGCTCCCTTATCGCGCAAATTCGCTACGTCAGCGGCTTTTTAGAGGGACTCTCCACATATTATCATGCGAACGGTTCCATCTGGAAACAGATGCCTTTTCGTAAAGGACAGCTCGAAGGGGCGTCTGAAATTTTTACAGAAAATGGAACCCGTCTGCAAACAACCGCGTACGTAGGCGGAATTAAAAACGGCCTCTCGCAGCGCTTTTGGGATTGTGAAAGGATCGCCTCTGAAGAATGTTATGAAGACGGGCTTCTGATCACGGGGACTTATTATGATCCGCAAGGAGAAATCATCGCCTCCATTAATGGCGGCAATGGATTTCGCGCGGTGTTCAGCAAAGATGCCGTAAGCGAGTTGCAGGAATATTCGGACGGGATTCTAGAAGGAGAGGTTCAAGTATTTGGGCCTAAGGGGTTTATCGCTCAGATCTATCATATGAAGCGGAATATGAAACATGGCGAGGAGCTTCATTTTTATTCCCCTAATGAGGTGAAGGGAAAACAGCGTCAGCGACAGCTGTCGATCGATTGGGTGGAGGGCAGAATCCAGGGAGTGGTCAAAACATGGTACACGAATGGAGTCCAAGAAAGCCAGCGTGAGATGAGCAACAACGTTAAAAATGGGTTGCTGACAGCCTGGTATGAAGACATGAGCGTGATGCTGATCGAATCCTACGACCATGATAAGCTTGTAAAGGGAGAATACTTTATGCGCGGCGAAAAGATCCCAATCAGCGAAGTGATGAATGGCAAGGGAACTGCGACGCTGTTCGATAGCGTCGGCAACCTGCTGCACCGCATCACATACAACAACGGCAAGCCTGTCCTAGAATAACACAACGCCTAAAAAATTAATGTCAGGATAGGCAGGATAGATCAGGATGGGCAGGATAGGCAGGATAGGGATAGGAAGAACATAGGACATCAAATGATGATCAATGCCTACTAAATAGGTCGTTTTTCCCATAACACTCGTCTGGCGTCATCTATATTGTTCAATTGTTCTGGGGGCGCATGTCTCCTATTCAGTATTTTCATCCACCGCGCTTGTTGTTCCGCTGAAGGAATTGGGCGATCTTCATTATTTTCTTTGATATACATCTCAAGCGTCGACCTGGCTCCATCTAAAAAAACCTCTTCCTGCGTTCTATTCGTTATAAATCCTGGTCTTCCCTGCGGAAACTCTCTTCTATCTTCCTGAGCGCATGCTTTTAAGGCGATATCCCAATCGGAGCCGCCGCAGCAAAATAGATGTTTAAGGGCATTCCAAATGCGGTGCATTAAATCGCGCAAACATCCGCAGCAGGCCTTGGATTTCGAATATCCCGCCACGCATTTCTTAA
>JABDEO010000183.1 GCA_013287015.1 Chlamydiota bacterium | reverse complement strand
AATTATTAACCTGCCTTGTCTATAATCATACAATATTTTACATTTTACGCATTTTTTTAGATCATTATTTATACATTATTATTCAGATACCTATCCATTAGAACCCGAGCCCTTAATTCCCTAATATTGATAAATTCTATCCACCCTACTGACCACCGAGCTTTAAGCCATGCTCATGCTAGGGGATCTTAGGACTACTAAATCTTTTTCAACCGCAGAAGGCTTTTCTTCTTTCTCCGAAGGGCAGCAGAAGAATCGGAAAATTGATTTAACAATTGATTTAACACCTGCCGCAATTTTCGGTGCATTTTTCTTCAAAAAATATGCGGAAGCTATGGCAACACATGCAATCCCAACAATTTCGGTGGGTGGGAAACACATTAAAAGCATTCCTGCAAAAGCCAAAAATAGCACTGTTGATTCTTTGCGGTTTAATTCGAATTGTACTTTACAATCTTTCTGAATACGATTTTCTCTTATCTGTTCTTCATCAGTTAAAAGTTGATCCTGAGTTACACGTGATTCTACACCCGTTTCTTGGTTCAAACTTAAAACTATCACCTTCTCACGGACTCGAATATCAAGCTTTAATTCTTTAATATCCTCTACAAGTGTATCTAAACGCTCTTTTTTTCTATTAATTACCCACGTAGACCATTCGAGCTTTTTGGCATCGGACAAAGATATAGTTTTATGCAATGCTTTTAATTGTTCTAGATCTTTCTCTAATTGAGTTACCTGCTCTTCCCATTTCAATAATTGAGCCTTACTATCCTTCATCCAATATGCCATATCAGTCATTCGACGATATGAGCGGACTGTTTCATCCATTGAAATGATAAAACCTGCAGCACCCGCTGCCGCAAAACCCAATCCACTCATGGCTGCGGCTCCTCCAATGAAGAAACCTAAAGTGGTAAGCGTGGTTAACTGTATGCCCCCTAATAAATTGAGGATCCCTTTCATGATCTCTGCATTAGGACGAGCATTTTCTGAAGCTTGCGCAAACATTGCAGTGGTCAACATAAAAGCGAAAAGGGAATCAATGTAATTCCAAATTGGTCCAACAAGCGCATGTTGGGGTAATGAAAATGCAATTTTTAGTTCAGATAAAATAAATGGAATCACAATAGTATAAAAAGACCCCACCGGATAGGTGATTTCCGGGCCTGTTGCCCCTGCATCCCTCATCATTTGCACCGCATCTCCCACGATGAGATCTGCACAATGATCATAGGCGGTTTGTGTTAATGGGGCTAGTTTTGTTAAAGGACGAAGCTCTAGATCCGAAACTTCTCTATTTAATCCACTTTCGGCCTCAAGTTCTTCGTCAGTTAGAGAATCAACTAGAGAATCAACGACTAGCTCTAAAGTCTCATCAATAGAACTTTCATCAACCGTAGGTGCTACAGCTACAGGCTCCGAGGAATCCGGAATTGTTGGATTGTGATGAAGCATAATAACCACCTCTCGCTTTGTATCTTTTCTATTTAATATTTACAAAATATAACAATTTTTTTCAACAAATCATAGTGTTTTTGAAAGAAAAGTGGTCAGAAATAGGGAAATTAATGGATTTTTTTATCAGTTGATTAAAATATGATCAAAAATAGATTTGTCATGCCAGCATGCTTTCCGCTCCATCCAAGGGGCTTCGCTATATGCCCACTGGATGGAAGCGGAAAGCATGCTGGCATGACAAGCTTTACCCCAACCGCTGCCGCAACGCCTCACATAAGAAAATCCCCGTCGCGACTGAGACATTTAAGCTCGAAACGCTACCCTGCATAGGGATTTTCAGCAATACATCACAGTTTTCCTTAGTCAAACGACGAAGGCCGCTGCCTTCGGCACCCAGGACAAGACCGATGGACCCTTTTAAGTCAGCCTGGAATAATAGCGTGCTTGCCTCTGCGTCCGCGCCATACAGCCAAATGTTCTGATCTTTCAAGAACTGCATCGTACGTGCAAGATTGGTGACCTGAATGAAGGGAATGGTTTCGAGGGCGCCGCTGGCGACTTTCTGGACAGTTGGCGTGAGCCCGACGGATTTATCTTTCGGGGCAATGACCGCATGCGCACCGAGTGCCTCGGCACTTCGCAAACATGCGCCCAAATTATGCGGATCTTGCACCCCATCTAAAATCAGTAATAAAGCAGGTACAGTTAAGTTTTCTAAAATTTTGGCGAGGTCGCTCTCCCCCAAATTTTTCGGGGGATGGCAAACCAGCAAAATCCCTTGATGATTGGCATTTCCCGATAATTTATCGAGTTCCTGACGCGTACGTTTTTCGACTGGAATACCGTGACGAGCGGCGATATCAAGTAGTTGTTGATCCACCCGATCTTTTAAAACGACAATACGAATGACGCGTTCTGGTTGCGTTTGCAAAACGGCATTCGCGGTATGAATACCGAATAAAATATTTTGGTCGGTCATAATAAATTTTTCTTTTTCTTCTTTGGTTTTTTATCGATTGTAAATGTTTCCGCTAACATGAAATCCATTTCGCGCTTATCTAAATCGACTCGAGTTAATTTGACTCGCACTGAATCCCCAATGCGAAAACTTTTCCCCGTTCGTTCACCTAACAATGCATGTCGAATCGGATCGAATTGATAATAATCATTACGCAATGCGCTGATATGCACGAGGCCTTCGACGAAAATCTCTGCTAATTCCACAAAAAACCCAAAGCTCGTGACACTAGAAATCACAGCGTCGTATTCTTCCCCCACTTTGTCCATCATGTATTCGCATTTCAACCAATCGATCATATGGCGCCTGGCATGGAAATTGATATTGCTATTCGTAATCATGAAATTCCGCATGAATGGC
>JABDEO010000182.1:1258-2845 GCA_013287015.1 Chlamydiota bacterium | reverse complement strand
TTGGCGAAATGTAAAATGTATCCTGCATTTCGCGCGCAGGGTGATCCGGAGGGAAATTCAGCGCTTCGAAGTTGTAGTAATCGGTATCAATATCGGGACCATATTGAACCGTAAAACCCATTTCACTAAGAATTTCGATCATCTCATCTAACGTTTGGGTAATCAGATGTTTTCGTCCGGCGAAACGGCGCCGGCCGGGCAATGTGATATCGATTTTCTCTTTTGCGAGCTGTTCTTCGAGTTCTTGGGCGATAAGCAAATGACGTTTAGCTTCAGCTTGCGCGGTGATCTCTTCTTTTAGATCGTTGATTCGTTTTCCGAATTCCGGCCGTTGATCCGCCGGCGTGTCTCTGAGCTCTTTCATTAATTGCTGCAACGGCCCTTTTTTTCCGAGATAGTGCACCTTAAGGGCTTCTAGATCAGTTGTTGAAACAACTTTCTGGAGCTCATGCGCATACTGTTGGCGAAGGGCTTCAATCTGCTGCATAAAAAAACCATTATATGTTTAACACGGAGCTCCCCAAAGGTGGCGCTTACCCCTCTCTTTGGTAGCTAAAGAGCCTTAAAAATGATTCAATTTAAGGCTTTATATCTACCACAGAGCCCACAGAGAGCACAGAGAGGGGTAAGCGCTCACCTTTACTCCGGGGGTATTGCCGGGGCAACAAATGCTCCGGGGTATTGCCAAGGGCAAAGATGAGCGTTACTCCTCTCTGTGCTCTCTGTGGGCTCTGTGGTAGCCAAAGAGCCTTAAAATGATTAAACTGCAAGGGCTTTTTTGGCTTGATTCACGACAACGGCGAAACTTGCCGGATCGCGCATAGCCATATCGGACAGCATCTTTCTATCAAGTCCACATTGAGCTTTTTGCAAACCATGGATAAATTTGCTGTAAGATATTCCATTAATTTTGGCGGCCGCTCCGATGCGCATGATCCATAAGCTGCGAAAATCACGCTTTTTCTCTTTGCGGTGGCGATAGTTGTACGCCAATGCGCGCATAACGGCGCCGCTGGTTAAACGCAAGTGGTTCTTGCGGTCTCCTACGAAGCCTTTTGCTCTTTTATACAGCCGTTTCTTGCGACGATGCGACGCGACGGCATTAGTTGCTCTAACCATAACTTATCTCCAATTATTCAATTATACGCACATTAAACGCTTATATGTTTTAAGTTGTCCTTTGCTTACTAAAGCCGGGGTGGACAACTGACGTTTGCGTTTGGCTGTTTTTTTTGTTAAAATATGCCTCTTTCCAGCTCGACTTCTCTTTAGCTTTCCTGTGGCTGTTACTCTGAACCTGGCCGCAACGGCCTTTTTTGTTTTCATTTTTGGCACGGTCATTCTCCTCAATAAACTATGAATTTTCGGCTTCTTGGACCTCTTTAGAAGGTTCCTTTCCCGGTTCCCGCTTTTTTTTAGCGCCAGGAGCCAGCACTGCGATCAAGCTTCTTCCAAACATCTTGAGAGGAGCTTCAAGGGTGGCGACATCCTCGAGATCTTCGCATAGCTTCTGCATTACTTTTTCTCCAATTTCAGGATGGGCCATTTCCCTTCCACGGAATACGCAGGTCACTTTGACTTTATTTC
>JABDEO010000182.1:0-1245 GCA_013287015.1 Chlamydiota bacterium | reverse complement strand
GCGCATGATTCAGTTTTGTTTCTAGGTCATGCAAGCTGATATTTGGCTTTAGTTTTAGTTCCTTTATCTTGACTTGATGTTGAGCTTTTTTGCTCTCTTTTTCCCTTTTGGTCTGATCATACCGGAATTTCCCGTAGTTGATGATTTTACAGACCGGTGGATTAGATCCTGAGGAGATCTCAACAAGGTCAAGACCTTCTTGTTCGGCTAACGCTAATGCTTCATGTAGTGGAAGAACTCCGATTTGTTCTCCCTTATGACTAATCACGCGCACTCGCGGAGCGCGTATTTCCCTATTAACTTTCAACCCGACTCCCTATGGTTGCTGTTATTTCTTGCAGGAACGCCGCTACTGTCAAGCTATTCCCATTTGCCGCTCTTTTTGAAGAGCGGACAGTCACTAAATTATTTTTTTGTTCCTTGTCTCCTACAACGAGGATGTAAGGGGTATGCTCTAATTCGGCGGCGCGCACCTTCATTCCTAAAGGATTGAGGTGATAATCGACGCTGCAGCGACACCCTGCTTGGTTTAGCGTCGCCAACACTTCGTTTGCATAAGCCCCATGCTGTTTTCCAACCGGGATTACACGCACTTGTTCCGGCGCGAGCCACAGAGG
The DNA here is from genome assembly GCA_013287015.1 of Chlamydiota bacterium. Taxonomy (GTDB): domain Bacteria; phylum Chlamydiota; class Chlamydiia; order Chlamydiales; family Parachlamydiaceae; genus JABDEO01. The sequence goes on along the minus strand of JABDEO010000182.1, from coordinate 628 downwards.
AAAGGCGCCTGCGTAATGTTCAATGAGCAGGGCGATAAATCTCTCAAATGAGCCAAAAACCGACTGGGTAATCATCACTGGCGGCTCGCAATCTCCCTCTTCCCCTTGGCAACTCAGAGCCATTTGCATGGGATGGATCAGATCGACCGTTAAAGAAGATATCGTCCAATGATGGTCAAAAGCGTCAGGGATTCGCACCTCGACTCTTGGACCATAAGGGCTGTCTTGATCTTTGTCAAGGTCATAATCCAGCTTGCATGCCTCCAGGGCTTTTTTTAAGCAATCTACAGCGCCCCTCCAGCGTTCCCCTATTTGGCCTTTTGGGGATGCGCCGCCGGTGAGGCGCCAATGGCGCTTTAAACCAAACATCTTAATGATTTTATCAATGAATTGCAAGCTGGAAATTAATTCTCCGCCAAATTGTTTTGCCGAGCAGAAAATTTGGGTGATGTCCGACATATAATTTTCTGTTCGATACAACCCCCATAGTTCATCTTTAGGGCAATTATCGCTAAAGGCGGCTAGCGTATGATAGCGAGTTGGAGAATGCCAAATCGGCGGATTTATTTCTTTAAAAACGCGGGCGTGGAGGGATGATGGGTGGATGCCAGGACGCGTCGTCATGGGG
>JABDEO010000181.1 GCA_013287015.1 Chlamydiota bacterium | reverse complement strand
CCCACCTAGTTCTTTAAATTAACGTCTTACTATTTCACATACAACTTTTTTACTTTCTGTATTCTTCGGGCATCACTCGGCAATCGAGTACAGATCCTAAAGAAAATAGGGAGATATTCATGAAAGGAAAAGTGAAAAGCATGACAGAGATTCGCAATATTATCCATCGGTTGAGGATGGGCCAGACTAATAGACAGATTCACAGGGACTTACGAGTACATCGTTCTACAATTAGAGAATTGAACCGCTTAGCCGTCATCCATCAATGGCTAAATACTGAGTTGCCTATGCCGAGCGATGAAGAAATCGCAAAGCTATGGAATCTGAAGAAGATAAAAACCCAATTTCATCCACTTGATGTTTACAAAGAGCAACTTGCGGTGTGGAATGAAGAAGGCCTTACTTCCATTGTCATTCATCAATTATTGAAAGACAAGTGCTCTTGTGATGTTCAGGCCATTCGTCGCTATCGAAATAAGCATTTTCCAAAGGCTGTAGAGCCTGTTATGGTTCGGTCTACAGTTCCCGGCAATGATATGGAACTGGATTTCGGAGAGCTTGGCCGGTTTCTTGATAACGATCAGGCAGAAAAAAGAGTTTGGCTGTTTTCTTTGAGGCTGCGCCACTCAAGGAAGGTTTACCGAGAGATTGTTCTTGATCAAACGCTCCATACGTTCCTTATGGGACATGTACATGCATTTGAATATTTTAACGGAGTTCCTAAAAACTGCGTAGTGGACAACCTTAAGGCTGCGGTTATCCGATCCACGATCGACAATGATATGATTAATCGTTCTTACCAAGAGCTGGCGGAACATTATGGATTTCTTATATCTCCCTGTCTACCAAGAACACCACAACATAAAGGAGGGGTCGAAGGGGATGTAAAATATACCAAAAGAAATTTTCTCCCCTATTTTTTGGCAAAGCAAAAAGAAATAGGCGCTGCAGCGCCTAAGATTTGCGACCTTCGGGAAGCTATGGAAAAATGGGATAGGGATGTTGCGGATATTCACATCGTTCATGGAGTAGGGAGATCTCCTATAGAACTATTTACGTCTGAGGAGAAACAGGCCTTACAGCCCCTTCCAAAAGAGCGTTGGGAGCCCACTTCATGGATTCAATGTAGCGTTCGAAGAGAATGGAGAATCATGGTTAATAGCGCTTATTATTCAGTGCCTTTTCAATTAATCGGGGAAACGGTTGAAGTATGCATAACGTATTCATTAGTGCGCATTTTTCATAAGCATAAAGAGATCGCATTGCATGAAAAAGCAACAAAAAAATGGGAATACAAAAGAAACGCCCAGCATGCGCCTCCGTTCCAAGAGGCTGTTTTGCAATGTTCTCGTGATGGTCTGCTTGCGCTTGCAAGTGACATCGGAGCGTTTACTCACCAGGTAGCGCATAATATTCTATCTCATCCATCAGTAGATAAACTAAAGCCCGTTCGGTACATGCTCAAATTAGCTGAAAAGTATTCCAGAGAACGACTTGAAATAGCGTGTAAACGCGCATCTAATTTCAAAATATATTCTTATGCAAGTGTAAAAAACATTCTGGAAAACAATCTAGAATCACAATCTCTTGAGGCTCCTATCACAGCCAAAATCATTCCTCTACTGCGTCCACGGTTTGCAAGAGACCCTGCAGATTACAAGAGCAGTTATTCGGCCAAAGAAACATTTGAAGAAAGATTGGAAAGGCAGCATCCGATATCAAAGCATGGCAATGGCATGATGGGGGTTTTTGAGGGGTTGCTGGCTGATCAGATAATGGAAGAAGAAAGACAGTTTCAGAGGCAGAAAAGTGATCAAACATGAAAAGGAATTTAATTTTATTGGGTTAGCTGAGCATAGAGAGGGGCACGGCTACTTTATTCTGCCAGCTACGAAGACGTTGAAGAGAGACATAGATAATTTCACCGTGTCCCTTCGCATAGAAAGGAGCACGGCTACTTTATTCTGCCAATTAGGATTGTAGAAATTAAACACATTTTTTTGAACAAAAAAATTGAGCGTCCGGCAAGCGCCGGACGCCTTAACCCGTAGGAGTAATTTATGGACAATGCCCTTATTATCAAAAAACTGAGAAGGCTAAAAATGCCTGGAATAACAGAGACGCTTGAACAAAGACTTTCTGAAGCAATGAAGGAAAAATGGTCATACTCAACATTCTTTGAAATGATGCTGACAGATGAAATTGAACGAAGAAATCATAAACAACTGACATTAAGATTAGCAAAAAGTCGTTTGGATCAAAATAAAACAATGGAGACCTTCGACTTTACATTTAATCCCAAAGTTCAAGCGCCACTCATCAGAGAGCTCTCGCAATGTGGGTTTATGGAAAGAAAGGAAAATATTTTTATCTTAGGACCCAGCGGCGTAGGGAAAAGCCATCTTGCCCAAGCAATTGGCCATGAGGCATGCCGTAGAGAGCATGACACACTGTTTTATTGTACATATCAATTGTTTGAGTGGATTTATGCAGGACGAGGTGATGGAACACATAAAAGAAGGCTTGCACAAGTGATCAAAACACCCCTTTTAATATTGGATGATTTTGCTCTGCAGACCCTCAACGAAGCGCAACAAACAGATCTCTATCAGTTGATCGCAGAAAGATATGAAAAAAATTCAACGGTAATCACGAGCAATCGAGATTTTGATGAGTGGCCGAGCGTTTTTACAAACCCTCTATTGGGTTCAGCTGCTTTAGATAGGCTGATACATAAAGGAATCCAAATTGTTATAGAAGGTAGTAGTTATCGGCTTGCCGAGTTCAAAAAGACTTGCGCAAAAACAAAAAAAAGCCAAAAATAGTGTAATTAAATAGGAATAAAAAGAATTATAAAAGTTGTACACTTAGTTTGACGCATTTTGAGTAGTGGGTG
>JABDEO010000180.1:2390-2907 GCA_013287015.1 Chlamydiota bacterium | reverse complement strand
AAGATGTCGGCAAATTTGTGCAACGCGAGCTGCGCCGTGGAAAACGTTATGACGCCATTATTTTAGATCCGCCCAGCTTTGGACGCGGAGGAAAAGGCGAAATTTTCAAGATAGAAGAACACCTTGTAGAGCTCCTGACGCATTGCCGAGCCCTATTAAGCGAGACCCCGCTCTTTGTATTGTTTTCATGCCACACTCCCGGATTTACCCCTCTGGTCATGCGCCACCTCCTTTCGCAAATGATGAACGGCGTTTCCGGACAGATCGACTATGGAGAGATGCTGCTTACAGGGAGCAAAGACGTTTTATCCGTGCCAAGTGGAACGTATGCGCGCTGGCGTGCGCCTCTTGTCGCCGGTTTGGAGCAAGTATGAAACCGGAAGAGATGCCGCTCGCCAGTGTGCAGAATCCGCGCATCAAAGAGGTGGTGCGTTTGCGCGAACGCCAAACGCGCGACAAAGAAGGCTTATTCTTAATTGAGGGATACCGTGAACTGTTGCGAGCCGTCGATGCAAAA
>JABDEO010000180.1:0-2380 GCA_013287015.1 Chlamydiota bacterium | reverse complement strand
GTTTATCTGTCGGGAACTTTTTTTAGGCGGCAATGAAGAGGTTTTGATCGCACGGCTTAAAGCGCAAAACGTCAGCGTATTCTCATGCACGGAAACTGTATTTCGGAAAATTTCCTATCGCGATCGGCCCGACGGCCTTCTAGCTGTTGCGCCTCAGCAACGGCGTTCGTTATCAGACCTTAAAATGCAATTAGCGGATAGGCCGGCGCCGTTTCTTGTTGTGGCGGAAGCGATCGAAAAACCCGGCAACCTTGGCACTATTTTGCGTTCTTCAGACGCTGTGGGAGTGGATGGGTTGATTGTTTGCGATCGCTGCACGGATATTCACAATCCAAATGTGGTGCGCGCCAGCGTGGGCACGCTGTTTACTGTTCCCGTGATCGAAGCGGACGGTCTTTCCGCCTTGAAATGGATGAAAGCGCAGCGGATAGCGATTTTGGCGGCGACGCCTCACGCGCAACGTGAGTTCACCGATATTAATATGACGGGGCCTTTGGCTATTGTTGTCGGCACGGAACAACTCGGCTTGTCGGACCTGTGGATGGACCAGGCGGACATCCAAGCGCGCATTCCGATGTGCGGAGTCGCTGATTCCTTGAATGTCGCGATGGCCGTTACGCTGCTGCTGTATGAAGCATTGCGCCAACGACGAATGCGTGAATGATTTTATGCTTGAGATTATTTTTGAAGACAACCATCAACTCGTTGTCAATAAGCCGACTGGATTATTGACGCAACCCGGCGGGACGGAACAGGATAGCTTGGAGGAGCGCGCCAAGCAGTGGATTAAGGTGAATCATCAAAAGCCCGGCAATGTTTATCTGCATGCGGCGCATCGATTGGACAAACCTGTTAGCGGGATTGTGTTGTTTGCGCGGACAAGCAAAGCTCTTTCCCGCCTCAATGCATCCATGCGCGATAAGCGCTCGCAAAAACAGTATCTTGCCATGGTTGAGGGGAATCTTTCCAACGATCAGAATTGGTTGGAACATTTTCTTATACATGGCGATCATCAGGCCCATGTTGCGCAAGCTTCGCATCCGAACGCTGTATTGGCGCGTCTGCACTATCGCGTGTTAAAACGGCAAGATAATCGCACCTTGTTGGAAGTGACCTTGGACACAGGGCGTTACCATCAAATTCGCGTTCAGTTGGCTGCGATAGGGCATCCCATCTTGGGCGACGCCAGGTATGGCGGCCGCATTCCCTACCATAACGGCGCCATCGCGCTGCATCATCATCGCCTTCAAATCCCACACCCCATTACAGACGAGTTGCAAACATTCATTGCGCCGACGCCTAGCGCATGGTTAATGCTGTAGCGTAGTTTCCCAATGCTTCGCCTGTTTATCTGAAAATAACGTGTGTCGAATGTACTAGAGTGAGAGGCTAAGATATAAGATACGACTTCTTCGAAAGGTTTTATGCATGACAATCGGAAAACGCATATCCATAATCTTGGGGTTTGTAGAGCAACGAACCTAAGATGGTGGTTCTGGGGGTTTTCCTGCAAGAAAAAGATACATATACCCACCGTACATACTGGTATCAGGGATCGTTCCTTGCTTATCCGCTTCTGCTAATATATTATCTAATTTGGCGTCAGTCTTGCTATCTATTGTAGAAAAGTGTTTTGTTGTGAATCCGCATTTACGGTAAAAGCCCGGGGAGTTATAGCTAGCTTGTGTATATATACCTGGACAGTCTGTTATCATGCTGGCATGGGCCTGAGCAATTTGAATCAAAGCAAATCCTATCCCATGCCATCCCTTGTCTGTTCCTCCACCCAGATCTTTAATAAATATCAGTTTTGTGTGGAGAGCGTACTTTTTTAACATCGCTGCAAGGTTAGGTCTTTGCTGCGGGTTTCCACCCTCATAAAATTCTATAGAACCGAGAACTGTCTGGCCATCTGGCGCCATAACCCTATAGATATACCCCTTATGGCCGTTGTCTTCTCTCTCCCCTTTTGACACTTTTAATTCAATTTCCCCTCCTGTTTTTTTTCCATTTTTATCGAGTTTAAACGCCTTAATGACCGTAGGGATCGATCTATTAACACTTATAGAGGAAGAGGTCGAACTTGTAGTGATGGTAATCTCTTTTTTTTCTGCAGAGCGTTCATCACTCAACCTCTGAAAAGACTCAATTGCCGTTCGTTGAATGAGGGCTTCTTTCTTCTCCATCACCGGGTTATTATCTTCTTGATGGCTAGGGTCAGGAGGAAGAGAAGGACTATTTTCTGAGATTTTTAGCGACATTTGTTACTCCATATTTATAATAAAGAACACCCACGAGTACTATTATAAGTTTTTTTACTTATTTAATCAATTAAGTTCTACTATTTTTTATTGGAAACGCTCATAATGAACGTGGAGAA
>JABDEO010000179.1 GCA_013287015.1 Chlamydiota bacterium | reverse complement strand
GGAAATTTTACAGCTGCAAAAGCAAAAATATTGGCTGATCAAGATTAAATCGTTATTCGACCATAGTCCGGAAAAAGTCAAAAAACGCGGTTTTGAAACGCAATTTTTTGCAGATGAAGGCGATGAAATCTTTAATATCTTGCGTGAAATTAATAACGCCTTAGGCATGCGCGACCCAGATTATCGCATCAATGAAGTCATTTACAAGCTCATCTGCTTTGTCATGCGTAGAAAGGAAACAGACAATAGCGATGCGACGAAAACAGCTCTATCAGATGATGAACATCAAATCCTCATCACACTGCAGCAAGCGCTAAAACACAATAAACAAGCCGCATTAACAAAAGAATTTTTAAAAGACGCCATGCGTGCAATCGCTAAAATGACCTTTCATGAGTTTCTTGTTAAAGAAAAAGGGATCAATAACATTGACTTAGATCAATGGATCGCCTTTGTGACCGGAGTCGACAAGGCCAAATTGGATAATATGCCGATGGATCCTGAAATCCGAAATAGAATCAGCGCGATCAAAAGGATTTTATCAGGAACGCTATCGCAAGTATTAGCGAAAAATCTGGGCATTGACATGGGCTTTAGCGAAAAAACGGGCTGCGTTGTCGTTCCCTGCCAAAACAAAGTTGAAAAACCCAACACGCAATTCGGCGACGAATATGAATTAGTCGCCTGCCATAATGTCATGTACGCCGCCCAAGCTCCCAGCGATCAATTTTTAGACTATTGCCTTAAAAGGCTGCTTACACAGGATCCAGATCTCCATCATCAAATTGAACTCGAGGCGCAAACGCTTGGATTGCAAATAAAAGAATATTTGAAATCTCCGGAGGCTTGGGACCAGCGCTTAGCCTTGCATAAACGCTTTGTCAACGATGCGGGATATTTAAAGCTTTCTGAAGAGCAGATCACTCTAAGCGTGCATGATGTCATTCGCGGCCGCAAATGCGGAGTCACCTCAGGCACTGTAAATCCCGCAAGCTTGCCGGACGGATTCAATGCGGATCTTTGCCAGGAAGGCGCTCGTTTGGTGGAGGCCGAGACTTATCTACGCATTGCACAAGGCGGTTTGGGAGTTAAGCGCATACCTGACGATCAGATGTTGGAAAACATGCAGCAAGCCTTGACGGACCCGGAATTGCGAAGCATTATCAATCAAGGCGTCGCCATGGAGGGCAGCACGCTCGACGCCATCGTGCGGCTTAGAACGTCCCCAGAGGGCTCTGATCGACAATTTATTTTTATTGACCCTTTGTTGCGCACTGCCTTTATATGGAATCCGAAAGAAAAAAATCCCATCCCTTTTGATGAAAAATTAGTCGATCCGAAAAAATGCCTCTTCTTCTTCAACCCCGCTGATACACGAGGAACAGATTTTAAAATTCCATATGGAAATAATGTTCTCATTAGCGGCGCGACCACTTTACAACCCGATTACGCGCAGGCCGCCTTCCGCTTGCGAGCTTTGGGTCCCAATCAGCGCGTGCAATGTTGGATCCTCGAATCGGTCGCCGATCGCATTAAATCCACGCAAGGCGTAAATATTGAAGATATTCAACTAGGTCATGTTCTCGATGACATCAAGCGCAAAACGCTCGAAGAACAAGCCATGCTTAACTATAAAGCGGCCATGAAGCATGTCCAAGGGATTATGTTCACCGGATTGCGAAACATGGCGTTTGCCGATATCCCCAAAGGAAAAGAATATTGGGATATGTCCAACAAAGAAAATCAAAAGATTTTGACTGCCGATATCATGGCGGATAATTGTTTATTTGGGATCTCACGAGGCTTTATGATTCAATCGCGCGCGGTTGATTTTGAAGGCGATCTAAAAGCGACCAAACAGGAAAACGCGCTGGATAAAATTGAAAAGAGTTATGGAGAAAACCTTGTGCTTTTAGGCCAAATTCGGGGCAAACTGCGCATGATAAAAAGCGCGGAGGGAATCAAAAGAATTGAAGGCCTTGGAGAACAAGCGGTCAAACACTATCTGGAACGGCTTGAAGAGGCGGATAAAGTCATTACAACCATCAGCGAAGAATTAACAAAGGCTCGCCAAACGTTTAAAAATAAAAAAGAGGAATTGCGAAAAAATTTGCCTGACAAAGTATCCAGCGGCGCCTCATCGCAAAAAAACGCTCTTGTGCAGATGCAGCAACAGCAGCAACAGCAACAACAGATTCAATCCGTGGAAAGCGGCCCTCCGCCGTCAGACGAATCGCATGAATATCAACGTCCAAGATTTATGGAACTGGCTGTTGAGCTTGACGGCAATGTGTTAAACGTTGCAGAAGGGCTTCCCTTTGCAGAGTGCGGCCTGGAAGAAGAGGGATTGCACATCACCCGAGAAGTTTCGGAGCTTTACCGGCATATGCCTCGCGCCACTGGAGAGCCTCTGGCGCGCCTAGCGATCATTAAACTTAAAGGTCAAAAGAAGCATTGCGTTTGCTTAATCGGAAAATTGGATTATCACATTGCGTTCCAACAAGCTAAAAAAGACGGATTAACAGATGCGGCTGTTTATGCAATTAATACAGAACCTGTAATTGACGCGGGTCAACCCTTGGGGCTGCTCAGCGTGGAACAAGGAAGCGTCAAGTGGGATGATCAACTGGTCCGACAATGCGCGATCGCCAGATTGCTGATGGGCTGCAACAACTTTACCGTGACGGAACGCAACGCTTTGAAATCATGGATTAAAGCATTGCCTGATTCCGCCCACATCAAGTTGATCGCCGCCTTGCAAAAAAAGGGCAATCCGCAGTCAGTGAGTCTGCTTGCCTCGCTAAAAAATAGTTAACGTCACTTATCCTTAACTTTTTTTAACTCTTCTTGCGCGCAGCGTATGGAGTGCGTGCGACTTGTCGCCGCTTTGGTAGACCTCGACTTGTCGAGGTCGAAGCGTGAATCTAAAATACTTAAAAG
>JABDEO010000178.1 GCA_013287015.1 Chlamydiota bacterium | reverse complement strand
TTAATTTTTTCTGTGTTTTTTAAATAGTGTTAATTTTTTATTTATCTTAATTAAAAACTCATTGTTGCCCTTAAAAAGATTAACAATTTTTTCTAATACAGAATTAATTTCTTTTACATCCCCTTTTTTTAATAAACCTTGAACGTATCCTGTAACGAAGTCCTTGTGCCTTTCAGATGAATCAACCCGCGCGCAGGCGGCAAGAATAATATTGGAAGGAAGATTTAGTTGCCCTATAAAATATCCAAAATTCTCGATTACCTCTATCGGCTCCTTGCAGTCACGTATGCGCCATTCTTTTTCAGAGCATAAAAAAGGACGGTTAATGAAATCGACTAATTGCTGCATTTTTTCTGATTCACCTAATGAACTAGTCAATATGTAATTTACATAGTAGACGCAAATTGGTTCTATTAGGTATGGACGGTAGTTTTTATATTCAGATGCATCGTCTTGATCATCAAAAAATGATTTTATATTCTCTATTGCAATGCCGGTCATTTTTAGAAACTCACTCATCCTATCAAATGCAGAGACGCTCATCTCTCCACCAATTGAATTAGCAAAATTAAGTATCATCATGACCCCATCCTTGGATGTATTGTCCACCTTAAATTTCGCTAGCGCATCTTCTTTCAATATCTCAAACAATTCTGTTGGCGTATGGCATTGCGCGTAGAGGCTTTTTAAGGCTATCGGACCAAAAAAGATGGGAATATTAGAGTATAGAGCTCGCTTTAGAGAAGGAGAATGCTTGGCTGCTGTCTGACATTCCTTAAATATAGTTGCAAAACCGTTTCTTATAAACGTTATATATTCGCCAACTTGAGAATTTTTCCAATCCAAAGAGAGTCGCATTCTTCCTAAAGGATTGACTTCCGAACCAAAGTTTTCTTTTAAACATATAGACGCAAAATCACGACACAAAGCTACATCCAAGTGCTTTATAATTTTTTTGAACAGTATGAAAGAAGAAGAATGATTTGCAGAATCGCCTTCTTCAGAAATTTTCAATAAAAGGTCTTGAAGAAAATCAAGAAGCGCTTGAAACTTTGACATCAAAGAGGCGAACTCTTCCGCTGAAAGCTCTGTTGAATAAGCCAATTGCTGAACTAGATCCAAGCAAGCTTCATAAGTTTCTTTTACAGGTGATAACGATGCAGATCCCTCCGCCGCCAGGCATGTGTTGTGCAGATCATCTAAAACAGATCGGAATTGTTTATCATTCAAACTGTTAAACAGGAGGCGGCTTCTATTCAGTTTTTTTGCAATTACAGCTAAACGCAAGATTGATGCATCATCCTTCTCCTCAATATCAAATACAATCGCATCAGAAAGAGCTGTATTAACAGAGTCTTCTTCACTCTTCGTAAATTCTTGCAGACTAACGACAGCCTTTATAAACCAGTCTTTTCCTGGCTTTTCGTGTATCTCGCTTCCCAGTAGAATCGCAAGGGCGTCGAGAATGCAGGTAAGATGTTCGGCCTGTGTACGAGGACTCGCCAATCCAAGCAAACAAGCTGCTTGCCAATGATCGAAGTATTCGATTGCAAAATTCTGCACATAATAATCAAATTGATCTTTAGACATCAGCTCAAAAAGGATGAACAAATATGAAGAATTTTCGGTAGAGATCGGAATCAATGCAGACAAAATAATATGATCGGCGCCAATCAAAGGCATTGCCTCCTTAAAAAAACAAGAGACGCGGCCTGATGTTCTTTGATTTACTCCAAACAGTGAAATTATCGATGTTTGGATTTTTTCAAAAAATTCTTTTCTATTTTCATTGGAGAGCAGGCTCTTAATGATTGATTCTATTCTTTCAGGGGCATTTGCGCTGAGCCAAACCACCCAGCTGGAAATCATTTGCTGACTGCGATCCCCTGCATGATTTTGACATTTATCATAAAACATACAATTGATAATGTCTTGGTCTGTAAGCTTCTTAATGGCGGATTTACAATTTGCATGCATCCACTCACCCTCTTTTTCATTGACCTCCGCACATAACCAGGCGCCGCTGATGCGTAATAAGCAAGCATTGAGTGTTGAATGCCACCAATTCGGTAAAGGAGAAATGAAGCCGATCAAGGTCTGAAAGCGTTCAGGAGTTAGATATTGTAAAAAACACTTGAACGACAATATATCGCTATCTTCGCAAAATTTCAGGGAGAATACCGGCTCTTTTTCCAGGGGATTGAGTTGTGTTAACATATCGAGTATTTTGCTTATTATTTGAAAATAGTGGTTATATGTATATTTGGAAGGAGCCCTTTTCCTATTGTCAGGAATCGGCGTAGGAAAATATATCCCTGTTAATTCCTTTAATTTCGGCAGGATCTCCTCTAGTCCCGCGAGAATCTTTTCTATTGGAATAGCGTCATCATTGTTGAATAGGTGCGTTAGAGACAATGTAGGCGTTATAAAATTTTTCTGAATACAGTTTATATCTTTTAATTTATCGATGACTTTTTGTGTGTTTTCTTCCGTAATTTTTAATTTGTCTTGTTGAATTTCTTCAAGGGCGATGCCAGAGAGTATTTCATCAATTTGATATGTTTTTTCAGGCGCAGTATCTGGCGGATTAAGAGTGGCATTGGCAAGATTTTGGGAGATAGGCGTCGGAGCTGGAATCGTTATCGGCGGAGTATCCTTTGGTGATTGGGGTTTATTAATATTCAAACTTTGAAGAGTTAGGTATTTCACATACTCTGCGCGACGTTTTTTCCGAGATTGTGAGCAACGATGCGTGATAAGGCCAATAATGGTAAGAGGCAAAAGGATGGTGAATGTCATTAATCCGAATAAAAATCTTGCCAAGCAATTTATTTTTTCTACAGTGGGCGGATAAAAACCAGTGATTTTTGTAATTTTAAATGTTTTGTATAATCCCCATAAACAAAGATTACTTATTTTTTCCGATCGATCTTGTCTGATTTCAGG
>JABDEO010000177.1 GCA_013287015.1 Chlamydiota bacterium | reverse complement strand
AGAAAAATTTTTGCCTACTCCTATTAAATAACTGATTTTCAGAACTGGACGAAATTAAACCAATAGCCCAATTACCTAACTAAAAGATCTAACTAAAAGATCTTGACATAGACCTATCTAATCGGTTATATAACCGATTAGATAGGTTTAACATGCTTGAACACCTCTTTTCAAATAAGAATGTAGAGAAAATCCTTATGTATCTCTCTCTGCATAATAAAGCTAATGCTACCGAGCTCAAACGTGCTTTTGCAACCTCGCTTGATCCTATACAAAAGACATTAAAAAAACTGGAAGAGGGTGATCTTCTTGTCAGCTTTCTGGAAGGACGTACACGAGTTTTTCTCTGGAACCCCCGCTATCCATTCCTTCAAGAGATACACAGGCTATTTCTGCTCTCAACCCAGTGAATTGAGCAAACAAAATAGAAGAGGGATGGCTCAAAAATAGAATCAAAATAGATGCAAACCACTATATTGATGACATTTTGATGGCATTGCATGTGAAAAAGAAAGTAATTTCAAACCATGACAAGGACAGAGAGAAGCATGGATTATGAGCAGCTAAAAATAAAATCGTATAAATATTGGGACCTCTACTTGCATGAAAATCAATGTTATCTCGGCAGGGTCTTTGTTCAGCTTAAGGATGAAAAAGGGGACGAAGACTTTCTAGATATTCAAGGAGAAGTGAGGGAAGAATTTTTTCAGATTGGTCAAAACGTCAAGGAGGTTCTTAAAACCTTATTTAAACCGGATAAGATGAACTATGCCGCTTTAAGCAACACATCTCCTGTCATTCACATGCATATCATTCCTCGTTATAAAGAAACGCGAGAATTCGACGGAGTGACCTTTAAAGACACACGTTGGGGTCAAAATTATGCGCCTTATGATCGCTCCTTTGTTCTTAATGCATCGACACTATTTAAAATTAGAGATGCCTTGAAAGGACAGCTATAAAGCAAAGGATTACAACGTGAATTCTCGAGTTAGAAAGTTTTTTTCTTATTACAAGCCCTACTTAGGACTTCTCAGTGCAGATATGGTGTGCGCAGTAATTGCGTCTGCAGCCACGCTAGCTATTCCATTATGCATTCGATACATCACGACAAATTTGCTAGAGGTTGGTTCAGATGATGCTCTTCATCAAATCTACATGATGGGCGGCCTCATGCTTGCTTTAGTTGCCATTTACACGGCATGCCATGCGTTTATTGACTATCAAGGGCACATGATGGGAGCTTTGATGGAAAGGGATATGCGCAATGAGCTATTCGAGCATTACCAAAAACTTTCTTTCAAATTTTATGATGAGCATAAAACAGGTCAGCTCATGACCAGGATTTCAAACGATACGTTTGATCTTGCCGAACTATACCATCATGGTCCGGAAGACATCGTCATTTCCCTATTAAACTTTATTGGCGCCTTTGTCATCCTAATCAATATCAATGCCAAATTGGCTTTCATCGCCCTTCCCTTCCTCCCCATCATGGGAATCTACGGGTTTTATACAGCCAAAAAAATGTACGCCGCATTAAGGAAAAGCAGCGACAAGATCGGAGATATTAATGCCCAAGTGGAGGACACTCTTGCAGGAATCAGAGTGGTCAAATCTTTTACCAATGAAGAAGTCGAAAAGAAAAAATTCACCCATGAAAACGATCGTTTTGTCGAGAGCAGACAGAAAGGTTATAAAGCTGAGGCGTATTTCTATGATGGCTTGATTGCATTTACCCAACTCATGACGATTACAGTTGTCATCTTTGGAGCAGTGAGTATTGTTAAAGGCTCTCTAGATTTGGCCGACTTGCTCACTTTTCTACTTTATATAGTGATTCTTATCGAACCGATTCAAAGGTTGGGAAACTTTATCCGGCTATATCAAGAAGGGGTCACCGGCTTTAATCGATTTATGGAAGTTTTGGAAGTTAAACCAGACATTCAAGATGCTCCAAATGCCAGTGAGCTGCCTCATGTCCAAGGGGAAATAGAATTTAAGAACGTTAGTTTTAAATACAAAGAGGACTACGACCACGTTTTAAAAAACATTTCTCTGAAAATCAATGTTGGAGAATATGTTGCTTTGGTGGGTCCTTCAGGCGCTGGAAAGACCACTCTTTGTTCTTTGATTCCCAGATTTTATGAGGTGAGTGAAGGACAAATATCGATTGATGGTCGAGATATTAAAGAACTTAAAGCTAAATCATTGAGGAAAAATATCGGCCTTGTCCAGCAAGATGTTTACCTTTTTTCCGGAACGGTTTTAGAAAATATTCGCTACGGAAAACCTGATGCAACAGAAGAAGAGATTATCATGGCGGCTAAACAAGCCAATGCTCACGATTTCATCATAGCGCTTCCGAATGGATACTCTACAGATATTGGACAACGTGGAGTCAAATTATCTGGAGGCCAAAAGCAGCGGCTCAGCATCGCGCGCGTTTTCCTAAAGAATCCACCCATCATTATCTTTGATGAGGCTACAAGTGCGCTGGATAACGAAAGCGAAAGGGCTGTACAAAATTCTCTTGAAAGATTGATCAAAAATCGCACTACTCTTGTCATTGCTCACCGTCTGTCAACTGTCAGAAATGCCAAGAGAATCCTTGTCCTAACAGATAACTGGATTGAAGAACAAGGAACCCATGAGGAATTAATCGCCTTAGACGGCGCCTACGCCAACCTCTATAATATGCAATTAAGAATCGAGGATACAGGAGATAATGCATGAGATCTCAAAGCAGAATAAGAGCCCTGACAGCTTCTTTTTTTTGCCCAATTCAATCATTTTTTCAAGCATGTTTACACCCAAGAGGGAGTTGCAAAAATAGACTTCTTTCAAAAATTGGGATCAGGTTTGACTGCATCAAAAATTGTAGGGACTATAGGGACTCAAGCGACCTTAGGGACATTGGAGACAGGGACAAACAATCTGATTGTGTCCCCAATGTCTCTAAGGTCGCTTGAGTCCCTATCGTCCCTACAATTTTTG
>JABDEO010000176.1 GCA_013287015.1 Chlamydiota bacterium | reverse complement strand
TCCTCCGGTCTCTGCGTTGAATTTTTAGCTTCCATATCTTCACGCCTTGCATGGCGTTATTGGGGTCGTGAAACTTGAAACAAATTATTTTAAAAAAGGTCAACGTTCATAACCTCAAGTCGATCGACTTAACCCTGAATGCAAATGAACTCATCGTTTTCACAGGAGTGTCGGGATCAGGCAAATCGTCGTTAGCTTTCGACACCTTATATGTGGAAGGACAGCGCCGCTACATCGAGTCGCTTTCAACCTTTGCTAAGCGTCAGCTTGGCGAAATGGCGAAACCGGACCTGGAACATGCATCCGGCATTTCGCCAACCATTGCAATCGAACAAAAGAGCGCGGGGCGCAATCCGCGCTCGACCGTGGGAACGCTAACGGAGATTTACGACTATCTCCGCGTGCTTTACGCCCGCGTCGGCAAACCCTATTGCCCAGTCAGCGGAGAACCTGTTTCTCCACAAAGCCGCGAACGCATCATTAAAGTTGTGCAAAATTCGCCGGCGGGCGCCAAATTGATTATTTTTGCGCCTTATGCAAAAGGAAAAAAGGCTGAGTTCAGAGAAGACTTCCAAGAACTTCTTCGCAAGGGATTCACACGCGCCAGGGTTGACGGCAAGATTATTAATCTTAGCGATGAGATCACGCTGGATGGCGGCGTTGCGCATGATGTGGATGTTGTCATTGATCGTCTGACAGTTGAAAATGGCAACCATTCTAGGATTGCGGAATCGGTCACGGCTGCATTGAACTTAGGGAATGGCGTTTGCAGCGTCCTTCATGTCGATAACGGAGAAGAGCGGCTTTTCTCAATGCATGCGTATTCTCCGAAATCCGGCCTTTCATATTCCTCCCTTGAACCGCATGATTTTTCGTTTAACAGCCCATCAGGCATGTGTCCAAAATGCAATGGCTTAGGCGTTTGCAATGAGTTCGATTTGAATCTTGTCATTAATCCGGAGCTCAGCATCGCTGAGGATTGCTGCGCCGTCGCAAGCTCCTATCATACTGTCCGCTACGGCAACATCTATGACAACCTCGCCCGTCTATATCACTTTGACGTCAATACCCCTTGGAAACAGTTATCTGAAAGCGCCAAACAGGTGTTCCTATACGGCACGGAAAAGAAGTGGACGAGCATGCGGTTTGTCCATCCCGTGACGGGAGCCTCTTGGTCGGACCATATCATGTGGCGCGGAGTATTGCACGAGGCCCATAATCGCTATATGGAAGCCTCCAGCGAAAGCCATCGCAAAAAAATACAGAAATTAATGCATGAACAGGTATGCCCTGAATGCCATGGAAATCGATTGAAAGCTTATCCTGCTGCGACGCAGTTGAGCGGCAAGCGCATTCATGAAGTGACGGCAATGACAGTCGCCGAATGTTTGCTGTTTTTTGAAACGCTGACCTTGGATCCAAATGAACTCATCATCGCCGCCGACCTTCTTAAAGAGATCCGCCAACGCCTAAGCTTCCTGCTGGAAGTAGGGTTGCACTACTTGACGCTGAACCGCACCGCTCCGACCCTTTCCGGAGGCGAAGCGCAGCGCGTGAGGCTGGCTTCTCAAATCGGTTGCGGCCTCGTTGGAATCACGTATATTCTCGATGAACCCTCGATTGGACTGCACCCTCGCGACAATAAAAAACTAATCCAGACGCTTAAACATCTACGCGACTTGGGCAATACCGTCGTCGTTGTAGAACATGATGAAGAGACAATTTGGGAAGCTGATCAGGTGGTTGATTTCGGCCCTGGTCCCGGCAGTCGCGGCGGAGAAGTGGTTGTCAACGGAGATATCGCCGCCCTGCTGGAATGCCCGCAATCGATCACCGGAGCCTATCTTAGCGGCTTACTGACCATTCCCGTTCCAAAAAAACGTAAAAAGCCCTCTAAGGCGGCGTTGCAGATTAAAGGAGCGACGCACCATAACCTAAAAAATGCATCCGTTAAGATTCCCCTAGGGATTTTCTGCGCTGTCACAGGAGTCTCGGGCTCAGGCAAATCCTCATTGATTACGGATATCCTCTACCCCGCCCTTTCCAATTTTCTCCACGGAGGCGAACACCCTGTCGGCGCACACAAAGAGCTCCAAGGCATTGATCATTTGGACAAAGTCATCGCCATCGATCAGACCCCTATTGGACGTAATCCGCGCTCCAACCCAGCCACTTATATCAAACTCTTTGATGAGATCCGCGATCTTTTCAGTCAGCTGCCGGAGAGTCGGGCCAGAGGGTATAAGCCGGGACGCTTTAGTTTTAATGTGAAAGAAGGTTCCTGTCCTCAATGCGAAGGCATGGGCATGGTTAAAGTCGATATGGACTTTATGGAGGACGCATGGGTTGACTGCCCACTCTGCAAAACCAAACGCTTTGACAGTGAAACCCTTTCAGTTCTCTATAAAGGCAAAAATATTTATGACATCTTGGAAATGGAGGTCGTTGAAGCGTTGGAATTTTTCGCCAACATCCCCTCGATCAAACACAAGCTGGAAACCCTGCAAAAAGTGGGAATGGAATATATTAAGCTTGGACAATTTTCCACGACTCTTTCCGGAGGCGAAGCGCAGCGCATCAAACTGGCAAAGGAGTTAGTCCGACCTGCAACCGGCAAAACACTGTATATTTTGGATGAACCCACGACCGGCCTTCACTTTCACGACATCAAACACCTCTTAGAAGTTCTGCATGAACTCGTCGATCGGGGCAACTCAGTCCTGGTCATTGAACATAATATGGATGTGGTCAAAACCGCCGACTGGATTATCGATATCGGTCCAGAAGGAGGATATGCCGGCGGAGAAATCGTCTCGACAGGAACACCCGAGCAAACAGCGGCGCTGGACACGCCAACCGGCCATGCTCTTAAAGAGATTCTCCATCAGAATTATAAAGCGAAAAAAGAGCTGGCGTTATCCATAAGCGCAGCCAACCGCAGCATGAAAAAAAATCGCGCTGCGGAAGAGATCCGTGAAATCACCATCATCAACGCCGAGCAAAACAACTTAAAAAATCTCGATCTTAGCATCCCGCGGGGAAAGTTGACGATCTGTACAGGACCCTCCGGA
>JABDEO010000175.1 GCA_013287015.1 Chlamydiota bacterium | reverse complement strand
TGTTGTTCTACCTGCTCAGAGTAGACTTTCATTAGCATCAGGCCGAGACGGCCTGATTACCTTCATTCAGATACCTTGACGAAGGAGGGGTATCTGAACTGTTTTGATTATTTTTGGAATGGATAGATGCATCCAAGGCGTAAAAGACGGGACAATTCATCCAGCGCTTGACGATTTTCGGCAAGCAGAGCAGGGTCGGCGAGTTCTTCAGGCAGCAGGCGGTCGCGGTAATGACGCTGCACCCACGCCGTTAACTGATTATAAAGACCCTCTGTAAGAAAAACATGAGGATTTACAGCGGAAATTTCATTATCCGTCAACACAATGCGCAAACGCAAGCACGCCGGTCCGCCTCCGTTGCGCATGCTCTCCCGCACATCAAGATAGTGAACCTTTTTGATAAGAGTTTTATCTAAACTCTCACGACTCTCAAGATTCTCAAGAAAATTTCTCACGCATGGAATCCCTTGGCATTCCACCGGGGCGATCAGATGGATCGATCCATCCGGCAAGGTGACAAGTTGAGAATTAAACAAATAGGACGCCACCGCATCTTCAATGGGAACCTGTTCCTGTGTGACTTTTATCGCAATTAACTCGGTTTTGCATGCTGTCAATACTTTGCGTTGGAGCTCTTCAATCACTTGCCCGCATTCTACAAAAGCATATTCATGGTATAAAAAAACATTCTGATGACCCACCGAAATCACGTCGTTATGGAACACTCCGGCATCGATCGCTAGGGGATTTTGCTGAGCCAAAACAATGCGTTCCGGAGGCAGCTGATGAATGCGCGCGTTGGCTTGCGAGGCCTCCAGGGTTTGACGCGCAGGGTACTTTATCGGAGCTTGCGCGGTTTCTCCAAAAGCGGATCTTCCGTAAACAAACAATTGCACTCCTGGAGAAGCGAATTCTTTGCAGAAACGCGTATGATTGGCGGCGCCCTCATCGGCAAGAGCCTGACTTGCAGGCAAAGGGGAGTGAAGAGTGAAAAAATTCGGGTCGGAAAAAATCGCTTGCAACGCCGCGCCGGTTGTCGCCGGTTCGATCGAGCGATGGAATTTGTTCATTAAATTGGCGGGTGTGATATGCACGCGGTTGTCTGCGCTGTCGCAAGAAGGGGAGACCGTCGCTGCATTGGCCGCCCACATGCTGGAAGCGGAACAGCATGCAAAAAAAAGTTCAGGAGCCTGTTGAAACGCTGAAAGCAAAATATTGGAATCTGAACCGCAAAAGCCGAGCAGGCGCAGCGTATTGACATCAGGACGTTCTTGTGGCGGCAACACAGCTTGCCTGATTCCAAGATCCATCAAATATTTCATCTTGGCTAGACCCTGCAGGGCCGCTTGGCGTGGGTTGGAAGGCGACCGCTTATTTTTCAAAGAAGCGACATTTCCATATGCCAGTCCGCTGTAGTTATGCGTTAGTCCAACGATTCCATCAAAATTGACTTCACTGCCATTCATAACTCACCTTATAAAATTTGACGCGACGACGCGTGGCATTGGGGTCAGGCCTGGGCTGAAACGAATGACCGATTTTCGAAGAAAATCAGCTTGTGGTTTACCCCCTAATTTTGGCGCCGTTTTTCAAACGCATCAACCACCCCCGGATGGGGGTGAGGGCATGTAGCCCAGGGCAAGCGAAAGCGCAGCCCTGGGTAGCTGCATTGAAGGATGCACCCCTGAAAGGGGTGCGGGCCCAGGCTTAACTGTGTTCAATGCACCCAAATTGAACGTCGAATGGATTTGCATGTCGCTGGCAAAAAGTAGGCCCGCACCCCTTTCAGGGGTGCATCATTTAATGCAGCTACCCAGGGCTGCGCTTTCGCTTGCCCTGGGCTACATGCCCTCACCCCCATCCGGGGGTGGTTGTACGATGTATTTGAAAAAACGGCGCCAAAATTAGGGGGATAAAACCAAGGTGATTTTCTTCGAAAATCGACCATTCGTTTCAGCCCAGGCCTGACCCCAATGCAAGAAGGAAAGACTACGTCTATAAGCGCTGACGAACTGGATAAGATATTTAACAATGAATAGTGAAAAGATAATCAGGCCGAGACGGCCTGATTACCTTTTTTTATTACACCAGCTTCGAATTCACCGCTTTAAAATTCGCAATGACCTCATCGATGGTTTGCTCAAGGGTGTATTTTGATCGGAAGCCAGTTAAACGATTAAGCTTTTCAAGCTTAGGCTGACGCCTGAGAATCTCTTTAAAATCCATGCCGAAAGCTTCTCTATAGGGAACAAAGCGAATCTCTGATTGGCTCTCCGTTTTTTCACGTACAAGAAGGGCTAAATCATAAATAGAGATCTCCCGATCAGATCCTATGTTGACAATCTCGCCCCTTGACTTAGGAGTCGATAAGAGAAGGTCCATTGCAGTGATTGCATCGTATACATTGCAAAAAGAACGAGTCTGCTTTCCATCTCCATATACCGTCAAAGGAAGCCCTTTTAAAGCTTGTTCCACAAAATTTGGAATGACCATGCCATATCTGCCGGTTTGATGCAGTCCAACTACATTGAACAGGCGGGCGATCGTGCAATTTTGCCCTTTTTGATAAACGTAAACCAGGCCCATTTCCTCATTCATGATTTTGCTTAAAGAATAAGATTGTTGAATGCATTCTCCCGACATCACCTTCAATTCCGCATCTTCACGGTAAGTTGTCTTCGCGTCATGCCCATAAACTGATGAAGAGGATGCAATTAAAAGCTGCACGTCTTTATTCACTTCAGTCATTGTCTCCAGAATGCGCTCGCAACATCGCATATTAACGTGCAAAGTGTTGATTGGATCCGAAAGAACGAGTCGCATCCCTACAATCGCCGCCATGTGGTAGATGCGGTCAGACCACTCTACAGCTTCACGAAGCTTATTCCATTTACAAATGTCTTCTACATCAAAGCGAAACTTGGGCGATCCAATCTCTTTTTCAATGTTTTCTTTTCGCCCCGAAGTGAGATTATCCACGCCCCAGACTTCATCCCCCTTAGCTAAGTGATTCTTGACAAGGTGGGACCCGATAAAACCTGCAGCGCCTGTGATTAAAATTTTCATATAACTCCCTTTA
>JABDEO010000174.1 GCA_013287015.1 Chlamydiota bacterium | reverse complement strand
TAAATTATATAAGTATTTCAGCATAACTAGTTTTTATGCAGTTAAGTGAATTATTAAATTATTTTATTCATTACTTAGTGTTTTTTATTAAAAAAGGAGTTTTTATGACACCAACAGGCGGCCCTCCACAAGGTGATCATTCAGAGGTTTGGGGAAACATTCAGCGTGATTATAGTGCATTAACGTCGTCAACATCAAGTTCCACACCCACTCCTCCTCCAACTGAGCAATCTTCTCCCCCATCTCGTCCTTCTCCCGTCATCCATTATTCAAACCCTGCTATGCCAGTTTCTCCTCAATTGGCCGCTGTACTCGCAAAGCTGCCAGCCCCAAAGAGAGCTCTATTTCTAGCAGAGCGGGCAGAGCGGCAAAGGCACGCAGTAACTGCGACTGGATGGCAAACGGATATCGTTGCTCATGATGCTTTCAATTCTCTTGTTGCGACTTTGAAAGAATATAATCGCCTGAACGTGTTTCCAAAAGGCTAAATTAATGCATGCTTCAAAGCTTTTTTATGTCCGCGGCGCCAATTGATCATAAGTGGATCCAATATAAGCGGAGTGTCCGCCTATTTTTTGGAAGCGGTAATGTTCTTCGAAATTCCGATACGTCGGCAATCGCGCGCTTGGGGAAAAAATTCCCATAGCGATGCCTTTTTCGGCTATCTTTGCAGCTTTTTTAGAGTTTTCATACTCTAGATATTCAATGGATTGAATATAACTTTCGCGATCAATTTTTCCGGCGACTGCTAAATTATCATAATACTCCAGCTTGGAATTAACAGCGGCATTATGCAGTTCAAATAAGATCGATCCAATCACCTCGCCTTCGGAGGAATGCGACCCAATATTCACGCAGATCGTGCGTTCAGTTTCATCCCAAAAAGCTCCGAATTGTTTTGATAGGCTTTCGTTGCTGACTTCAATCTGAATAGGACCTTCTTGTTGAATGGCGGTAATAAGTGATCGCGCTTCAGCAATATTTAAAATTTTAACCAAACTTTTTTGTAATTGAGGAGCGCAATTTATTGGCGCTAGCTGTGCATTATTTGCAGCAGTAGTCGCTGCCGCTAATGACATTTGAAGGATTAAAAGAAACGAGAAAGATAAACTAAATAATATTTTTAACATAAACCACCTGTTTAATTTATTAACAAACAGGAGTATATGTTTTAATTAAATAAAAAGCAAATAAATAATAAATAGATAGCGATAAATAGAATGATTAAAGATAAAACGTGTGAAGGCGATTTAACGCAGAGGAATTGAAGAGAGCTAGGTAAAAAAATAATGTCAGGATGGGCAGGATAGGTAGGATGCGAAAGATAAAAATATAATAGATTTTGATAATCCTATTATCCTACCTATCCTGCCCATCCTGACATTATTTTTTTTTACTTACTTCTTTATAATTAGAATAGCGTCTGAAACTTTTCGCTCCTGCTTTTCCAGTTCGTTGCCTTCTCCCCTGGACTTATTTAGAACTTGACCGTTGATGACCATGGTGGAAGTTCCCCCGCCGCACAAGTTAAGCGCTTCGACGCATCCCAGTCCTGACATAAACGCTGCAAGACTCGGGATCGTGATGCCGGCATTTTCCAATATAAAATGTTTTTTGCCTTCCACTACCACAAAGATCCAATGCCCATTAGGCAACAGGCCGATAGCGGTTCTGGCGAATTTATTATAAAGGAAGCCATCAAGCGTTTGTTCCAAAGAAAAATCCGTTAATACTTGACCTGCTCGAACCAGTATAGGGGCTCCTCCTACGATGTTTGCGGCGTTATCCCATTCTTCAGAAGCCGTATAGGGAGGTTCTGATTGCGGAATAATTTGAACATTCCAGGCAAAAGGGCTGCCCTTCCATACAGGGGGCAACTCTGAAACTCTCAGAGGACCTACAGACAAAACGACTCCATCAGACGGAATAGCCATGTTTTCTTGACCGATTTCACACACCTGTTGGTCCTTAATGAGCAGTTCGACGCCAGCGGTTTTGGTGCATGTCGTTGGATGAAACAGCTTATTATACAAAATGATTTTGTCGTCTTGGCGAATGCGATTGATTCCATCGATCTTAAAGGCTTGACCATCGATCTCGGCCGTCACTGAAGTCAACACTTGATCAAATAAAACTTTCTGATCGGCCTTTGACCAGCCGATCGCGCCGCGACTCTTGTGAGGCGATGCGCACCACTCTTGATCGATTTTTAAAATCCCCATAGGCAGATCCGCAAATTGCCCCTCTTTTTTGAAAAAGCCGCCATTCACAGCCGCAACCGCTTGGTGACGCTGAGCGATCGCAGCCACCGTCTCGAGTTCATTTCCTTCCGATTTTCCGGAAACAACATCAAAGTATTGAGGATCCACCTCAAGAATATAAATGGACATGTAGTCGCCGTCATATGAAGAGCGGAAAGAGTAAGAAAGCCCCTTCTGCAGTTCCTGAGCGGCGCAAAAAGCATTGGCGGCAAATAAAAAGCATGCAAAAACCAGCAATGGTCTAATTGATGTATTGCTCATATGAAAATCTCTCCTTTTTCAATCGATTTTTTTTCAATAAATATACCATATGTGATAAGCTTTCTGAAATAATTAACTTTGAAACCGATGAGGCGTTATGAGTACGAAGGGTGTTTATCTTAGCTGGATCGTTGTAAACGATATTGAGGCGGCTATTAAATTTTATACAGAAGTCGCGGGACTGCAGCTCAGGGAATTTCATAAGGATTTCGGGTGGGCGGAGCTTTCGGGGCCTGAAGGAATGACCCTTGGCTTGGCTCAAGAAAGTCAAGAGCAGCAAACAAAAGCTGGAACCAATGCTGTTGTGACTATTACAGTGGAAGATATTGTCGCTACTAGAGAAATGTTTTTGAAAAAGGGAGTGCGCCTTTTAGGGAATATTTTAGAAGTGGCTGGACATGTCAAATTGCAGACATTTATGGATAATGACGGCAATATGCTTCAGCTCGCTCAAATGCTTTAACAATTCTTTGCAACACCTCCGGATGGGGGTCAGGGAATGGAGCCCGATGTCATTAAGTCGGAAAAACTATTTAACCTTTCTTTCGCGCAGCGTTTGGAG
>JABDEO010000173.1 GCA_013287015.1 Chlamydiota bacterium | reverse complement strand
TCATTGCAGGAGAGAGAGGGATGTAAACAAGAAAAGTTATCTGCGCGACAGAAAAGTGGATTCATTTTCACCTCAATTAGAATGTGGAGTTGACGATATTAAATATTTTTATATTGAATTAAAATGTTGATTTTGTAAGTTTTTGATTAAATTTTTCACATTGAACTGCGGGAGCTTTCACACAGCCATAAACGGTCAATAATAACTTTACAATGCACTAGCTTGATTTTTGTTTATGGTGACTTATCCTCTTTCAATTTTTCGCCCATTATATTGCACGATTGATCGAATTGATCTGAATCAATATATTGCGAAACTTGCGACCCATCCGTAGGCATTTCAATAAATATTGAATTGCCCGTATCTTTCACTTCTCCATAAGTATACAGTTCATAAGGAGCGTCCGGAGGCGCTGAATCATATAGGGTGGCTTCATGGTAAAGCAAAGTGGAACGCTTTTCCCACTCCTCTTGCTGAGATTTCATCGTAGCAATAAGCCGTGAAATCACAGATTCAGAGAAAATTTCATTTGCCATTCGCATAACAAAACTATAACATTCAGTCATTTTTGTAACGTTTTTTTGCGGCACAATCTCATCTTTGCGATAGAGGGCGTCTACAGTATAGGTTGTCATAAGAGTCATCATTCTCTCAATTATTCTCGATAACGCTTGTTCCGACTTTGCTTGAATAAAGTTCTCTTCGGTGTAATCAAGCAAATTATGAAAAAAGTTAGTCGTCGAACCATAACCTGTGCTATAAATCATACAGATCGCTTTCCATTCAGCAAAATTACCAGAAGGTATGCATTTATCAGTAATTTCGTTGATTTTATTTTTAAATAAATTTAAAAATGCATTTTCATTGTTTTTCCATTCTTCTTGATAGCGCTTAATTATTGAAGCAGGAGAAGTTGTCGCTGTAATTTCCTCGATGCACTCAATAACTAGTTGATATGATAAAAAATCCATGATTAAATAAATAAATTGAACGTTTAGAGCCTCCTCAAAATCGCACCCTCGTGAATTATAAATAAATAATTTAAACACCTCAATAAAACAAGAATATTCATCATGTTGTGTTAAAACATCAAAGCTGTACCTTTTAATACCATTAATATGGAGATTTAAATGACGAGGCGCCGTTTGATTGTTAACCATTTTTTTTATCAAAAAATTAAGTGTTTTAAGCCTTTTTTTCATAAGATCATTTTTTGATGCTTTGTGCATTATTTCGATATTACTTATTTCCATTGCGATTCGCCACGCTGCCGTCTGAACGAACGTCGATTCATCCATCTGGAGTTTAAGAACCTCATCTTGTTCTGAATTTATTAAATGGGGAAACAAACAATCCGCTTTATCTAATAAAGCAATCCACTGGTCATAAATAAGAAATGCCTCACTCGCTTGCACCTTCCCATTCTTTATCTCCCCTCCCAGCGTTCTATATAGTTCACTGAGAATAGAATACACCTCCTTAAGCGCATATTTAGAATACAGCGGCGACAATATCTCATTTTGTGACAATACTGCTATGTAATCTTTGAAAAATTTAAAGTTTTGATTATTTTTCTTTACCAGTTTTTCCAAAAAAATCATAGGATGTTTTATAAATTGTTCATAACGCATCTGATCTGTTTTACACCACTCAGCTGCTAGTTTACAAATTTTTATTAATCGGTAAAATACCAAAACATCTTTAGCATTTATAAGTTTAATATTATTTAATAAACAAGCATAATAATTAAGTATTTCTTTTATTAGTTCGTTTGATTTTGTAACAGTAGTTATTTCCTTATTTATAAATATTTCAAAAAGATCATAGGCCAGATCCAACCTCTCGAATGTCAGCTTCTTATTAAAATAATTTGTTCGAAGAATATTTAAAAAAGACAGCTTGTTTTGAATATTGAAGTGTGTTCCGCCATTCATCTCCTCAAATGCATATTTTGTAAGACGACACAACTCTTGGCCCAATTCCGGAATATGTTTTTCTGCGTCTAATGAGCTTGCGTTATCTAACATATTTAAAAATCCTTCCTCACTTTCGAGTCGATTATTTCTAAAAACGGAGCAAGTCTGTATTAAAACAATAGGTTTAGAAACTTTAGAGAAAATGCGAGCCGTTCTAAAATTGCACTCTTCCCAACTGCCATTTATTTTAAATGATTCAGATTTTTTTACTGAAACTCCTTCAAAAATTGCCATAATAAATAATGCATAATTTTCAACTTGCTTTGCATTTTTTTTATCCATACATATTTTTTCAGTATAATTTACTAAATGGAAGAAAATATTTTTCCAATTTGTAAATTCATGGTTTTTCCAAAGCTGCATTTCAGTAAAATAAGTGTTAATTATAGGAAACGCTTGTCTTGATCTCAATGGATCTAAATGCATCAGACCTCGAACAACCGCTAAACATAATTCGGACGTCAGGAGCTCTTTTAATTTCATATATGAAGTAATGACTAAAGAAATCCATTTAGGGTTTTTGCTTTCGCATAATCTGAGACATATTTCTTCTCCACCTCTAGGCAGTAGGTTTGATTTTTCCCATATAAGATCAAAGCATTTCTCATATTCTTTTTTTAACAAGACAATCAAAAGATTTTCGCGACTTTTGTTCGAAAATTTATTAATTGCATTGGCTCCCCCTTCAATTAAATTCAACAACACATCCGCTATTTGAGGATGATGTTTAGGAAGGTTATTTATGGCTTCGTTCAATAAATCGATCGTTTCATCATCCCAATTCGGAAATGTATTGCTTAGTATATATAGAATGAGTTCGTATTCTCCTGCAGTCTGCACATTTTTAAGCAAAGATTGCGAAGCCTCCATCGCTTCTTTATATTTTGACTGATTGGAAACTGGGCCGGATTCTTTGTAAAAACTTTTTAAAACATCTAGCATCTGCTTTTGTTTTTCACGTAATTTCTGTCCATCCAAAAGATAAAAGAGCTTAATGGCAAGATATAGGCGACATGTGTATTGGTCATCTTTAAGAGTCATTGGATGCAAGGATTGTTCCGAAACCCAAAGCTTGAAAGCCTCTTCAGTGTTTCCTACACTGATAAAGCGTTCTATCAACAAATGCGTTGTT
>JABDEO010000172.1:726-3123 GCA_013287015.1 Chlamydiota bacterium | reverse complement strand
CAAACAGCTTTTAGACGACCGTGAACGGCAATCACATAATATGCATAATATTTTTAAAGTATTTTCAGAAGCTTATGGTTCAAGATGGATTAAAAAATCACGGGAAGTTAAAAAACTTTGTCTCAGCGTCTTTAACAAAGAACAAATTTCAAACAAAGGAAGTGAATTGGTTTTGAAAGAGGAGGGGCAAAATGAAACCTAACAAGGCAAAGCAAAGCTTTCTTGTAATCACCTTGGGTGTGGCTTTTGAGCATCTTGACATGATGCTTGTTAGCTTGCTGGCGAGTTCTATTGTTGAGGAATTTATTGGCGACGGCAACCCTGCCGTCAAATTGCTTTATGCCTACATAGGATATGCAATCGCTTTCTTATTTCGGCCTTTGGGCGCATTTTGCTTTGGCTGTATAGGTGATCTATGCGGACGTAAAACCTCATTGATTAGCTCTATGGTCTTGATGTCGGCGGCAACCTTAGCATTGGCTTTTATTCCAGGCGTACAAGCGTTGGGATTGACCTCAACCGTTCTTTTTTTTCTTTGTCGCATTGCTCAGGGACTTGCTGTTGGGGGAGAATATGGAACCGCAATGACTTATGCTTTCGAACTCAACCCTCATTTTCGAACTTTTTATGGAGCTTGCGTTATTTCATCGACACATGTAGGTGGATTATTTGCAAGTTTTCTAGCCAGTCAGTACGTGGAAAATTTTCGTATGACGTTTCTAATCGGAGGATTGGTCGGATTTTTTCTTTTATTGTTTCGTTCCTTCATGAAAGAATATCATGTGACTACTGCGAAAAAAATCTCCGAAATAGCAATCGAGTCTGTAAAAGACAAGAAAGCCATTTTGGAGGCTTTGATCGTTGCTTCTATGCTAGTCTTGGTTTTTTACGGATCCTTGATCTATCTCAATGAGCTTGTTCATCAGGATTTGGGAATTCCTCGATCTCAAATATTCAAAGCCAATTCGTTTTTGCTTGGTCTTTGGATCGTGCTGCCCCCCTGTTTTGGTTATGTTGCAGATAGGTTTGCTGTTCCTTATCGCAAAATGATGAGATTCGGCGCCCTGGGAGTGTTCTTAAGCGCGCCCTTTTTAGGCCTGGCTTTAGCCCTTTCTTTCTATCCAGCTGTCTTAGCCGCGCAGCTTCTCATGCATCTTTTCCACATGATCTTCTGCCTTTGCACGCCCCGTTTTTTCGGAGATCTTTTTGCTGGGCAAGCGCGCAACACCGCAATCTCGACCAGCTATTCTTTGGGCGCTTCCTTTACGGCTGCTTTAGCGCCCATGATTTGCCACATTAGCATCGCTTTATTTCATACAAACTTTGCCATTTGCGCGCCATTTATGTTGGTTGCGCTAGCGGCTATCTTTATTCTTAAAAAGGAGGATTTATGCAAAAAGATGATTCTTTTGAACTCTACGACATAAAAGTTGAAGTAGTCAACAATGGCGTCAAGCCCATGGCCTGCAATCACAAAGAGGGAGACTGTTTTTTGCTTTCAGGCGAGAACTTTTCCCTGCCGGATGGTCAGAGCTTCCCTATCTACTGCCTTGCCGCCTTGATTCCAATCATTACCGTAAAGCAAAGAATGACGGCTCCTAACGACTGGATCAGTACAGATCACGAGGTGGCTTGTCCTGATGTTAATTGCGGAGGTGTTTTTAAAATATCGCGGATCGGAAAAAGGACCTTTTACCATCACCAAATAACAGCGACGAGGATTCATGGATAAAGAGATAAAAACATCAAACATCATTAGGGGCTGTTGGCAGCTTGCCGCTGGTCACTCTCAGCGGAATGCGGACATACAACCTATCCTAGACGCTATTGAGTCTGGGTTTAGCGCTTTCGACTGCGCAGATATTTATCTTGGCGTCGAAGAGCTGCTAGGGAAGGCTTCAAAAGCTGTCGCAGGAAAGAAGTTGCGCATCCATACTAAGTTTGTGCCTGATCTTAATTGCCTGCAGAAGATTGACCGCAAATACATCGAAAATATCATCAATCGCAGCCTTAGACGTTTGCAGGTGGAATGCATCGATCTCGTGCAATTTCATTGGTGGAATTGGGAGATTAAAAACTACTTGGCTGTTATGGAAATTCTCTCGGAACTAAAAGCTGAGGGTAAAATAACTGAGGTTGGTCTTACCAATGTGAATAGAAAGCATCTAGAGGAATTTTCAGACCGCTTTGATGTAGCTTCCTTACAAGCCCAGGTTTCTCTTTTCGATAGAAGAATTGAGCGAGGGGTAGGTGAATTGTGTCGTAAAAAAAATATTAAAATATTTGCATACGGCTCTTTGCTTGGAGGCTTTGTAAATGAGAAATGGCTTAGTAAAGGAGAACCGCGGTTAGAACAATTAGCAAATCGTTCTTTAATCAAGTACAAGCTTCTCATTG
>JABDEO010000172.1:0-716 GCA_013287015.1 Chlamydiota bacterium | reverse complement strand
GCTTGTGGATGGGAAGAATTTCAACGACGCCTCTCAATTTTAAGTGAGTTGGCGGCCAAATATCGCTGTGAAATCGCGAATATTGCAATTGCTGTTTTGCTTCAGGAGGGACGAGCGGATGCTGTTATTGTCGGGCTTAGCCCTCAAAATTTTGCTGCGCAAAATCGGAGTTTGGCGAAGCTTCCCCTGTTAGAGGCGCAAGATTTGCAAGAAATCAATACATGGACTTGCAATCTGTCCGGGGATGCGTATGATGAAGAGAGGGATGAGAATGGGCTTCATGCTAAAGTTATGAAATACGATCTTAATGCTCAGTAAAAATTATATGATGGTTTCGATTATTTTATTGCTCTGTAATTTGAAGCGATCTATAAAAAAAGCTTATCGAGATTCGGCGTCTTGCCAGACATAATGCCCCGGAGCCCGAACTTGATTAACAATACCCAACAGCGCAACCAGACCGGTTAATATTGTGAAGCGGCTCATTAGTTTGTTTATCATTGACTACCTACCTTATTTAAACTCATAAGTTTAATGTCATTGCTATATTTTAGATATGTCGTTTCATATGGTATAAAGTCAATAAAGAAAAGGTTATGCATTTACACTTGTAGCGTAGACTTCAGTCTGCGCTTGTTTGCGCAGGTTTTAACCTGCGCTTGTTTTTGCGGGTTTTAACCCGCAAGTCACATTTGCGACAACTTCGTTGAAGATTT
>JABDEO010000171.1 GCA_013287015.1 Chlamydiota bacterium | reverse complement strand
CAGATTCGCACTAATTATTAGCAGAGCTCATATTCGCAAAGATAGTCATGAAGTTTCTTTGGAAATATATTTTTTAAAGAAACTGCGAGAGAATCCTGAAACTGTCCCTTCGGTCTAAAGATGTTGGATACTTCAAAGGATGGGAGTATCCTCTTTACTTTCTTAAAATATTCAAAAATTTTTGGTTTTGCAATGCCTTGTTTTTCTGCGTTTACGATGCAATAATCCATTAAAAAGACAAAATCAATTAAACGCCTTTTGGAATCCAACAGATCAAGATCAACATATTCTTTTGCAATAATTTCCAGCTGTTTATCAGTTGCATCTTGCATAAAAATTTTGATGTAGTCCATCCCTGCACTAGTCTTGGCGTGGGGAACCGCAAAAATCCAAGCGCATAGATCTTGCAAATGTCCGGGGTTTTCGCTCCGCTCAAGCATAAATGAGAAAAAAGCCGTCTTAAATTCCTCTTTGACTAGGCAATTATGTTCTTGGAAAATTCGCCAAGTGAGTTCTTGCAATTCTTGTCGTTGACCGCTAGACATCTCCCACTTAGACCCGTTATTAGCGAGCCAGGATGCTAGGAAGGTTTCATATTGCTGTTTTAAATTTATGTATGTTGAAGCTTCAGAAGGAAACTTTTCAGTGGGAGGCAACTGGTCAAATCGATTTTTAAATTCTTTGAAAACGCTAAATGCTTGTTCAATTTTGCCGTGTTTACTCAGTTGCAGCATCTCATATCTGGAAAAATATTGACAAAGGCGTTCCTTAGATTCATGCCCCACAATAAAACACTTTTTGGAGAGTCCATCCGATGAAAAAATGTCTTTTATCGGTAAGGACGATACCATTTTTTTTGCTTTTCTAAAATATTCAAAGATTTGCAGCTCGGTTGTAATATCTTGTGATTTGTCAAAGCCCTTGCAAACGATATGATAATCCAGCCATGACAACAAGTCTTGTAAAAGATCGTCTTCGAGTATAGAATCGTGATAGCAATTCTCAGGTCTGATGCAAAAACCTTTGGCAATAATTTCTAACTGTTTATCAGTTAAATTTTGCATGATAATATCATATTGTCCACGATTATAGTTTCTATATACTCTCACGCAATGAATTAAATCCAACAGCTGCGCAGGATTTTCATTCTGCTCAAGCATAAATAGAATTAACGCATCCTGAGATTTTTCGTCGTTAATTTCTCCAATCATATCATATTTTATGACGGTTTTCCAAAGTAGATTTTGTAATTCACATCGCTTGTCGTCAGACATTTTCAGAATGGGGTAAACATCGCTTATGTAGCCCTTATAATATATCCAAGCTTGTAGAAAAACTGCAAATTGCTTTACTAGAATTCGACTTCCTGCAAAATTAGACTCTTCACTATCGCCTATTCCGTTGATTATTTCGTCCAATTCACCAGGGTTTATTTCGTCGAATCGTTCGTCAAATGTTTTACAAATTATGCAAGCCAGTGCAATATTTTGTGAAGCATGGGCGGCAAGACATCGGAGAAAAGCATCATCCATTTGATGCAACGACGGCAATAAAATCAAATCTAACTTCTTCCAGATTTTTAATAATTCTTGAAATTTATCGTAATCGGCAGGCCCTTTAAATGCGTTGGCGTCAAAAACTCGCATACTGCTGAAGTCCATGATGGAACCAACATCTAACGTAATGGAAGAACTGGACGCATTCCCGACTGTATGATGAGAATGAGAATCCGCATCCACTGAACTCAGGATTTCAGTAGATGCATTGCTTTTTTTATCCTCTATCTTTTGTGGAAAAACTGTTGATGTTGTCCATAGTGTTGATGTTGTCCATATTGTTTCCGGACCTCTTTTCTTTTTAGAGCTGTTATTGTCCTCTATTATATTCAAATTTTCATTGCCCGCTTCATAAAGGCTGATGTTGTATTTTGAGAGTTGGATCAAACGACCGATTTTATAGATGGCGGCAATAAGAAGAACGACTATGGTAGCTGTTAGGAAAACCCTCCAAGCGATTTGCGATGAGCTCAAAGCATGGTCATCTCTGGAAACTTGGATCTGATTATTTTGTATTGAAATGATTTTATAGCTTCTTCCACGATACTCAAAAAAGCTATCTAGATAACGTCCAACCTTGCAGGTTGGTTTATTTGAATGATGTATTGGAGTGCAGCGATTAATTGCAGTAACCATGTTTAATTCCTGAAGGTAACAAGGCCATCCCGACCTTGAATGATGCAAGTTATCTGTTTTTGGAACTTATGGATTTTCTCCTTGCCTGACTAATTCAGTCCAATAAATTCGCATAGCTTCAGATAAAAAAGAATTTATTGCAAGGTAATCCAATTTTCGTTTTGGGCTTTCCGTATCAATGCAAGCAAACTTTCCGCTTTTGGTATATGGAATATTGTGTATGAGGCAGGTTGAACTATAGCCGTGGCTCAAAATGCAATAAAGTTCATCAAGAATTTCTGGGGTCGCTTGGGCCCAAGCCCTTTCACATTCCGCCAAGCTTGTAAGCTCCATGTCAGTCACCACAAGCAGGAGAGGTTGACGAATAATTCCTGGCGACGGCTCTGGCGGAAGAGGGTAAAGCCACTTATCTGGAACTGAAAAATAACGAAATTTTTTGGTCTTAATAAGTTTGCGGATATTTTCTGCGCTCTTACATCGATTTAACAAACATTTCCAACCAGGCTTTCCCTTTTTACGTCGTGTCTCATTATCTGGATAAATTTTAAATAAATAGCCAGGAAAGGCGGGATGAGAGGCAACGCGCACAAAAGATGTGGAATGAACGCACGATAGTATGGAGAATCCTGCTTGCTGAAGCGTTGCTTCATCACGCGTAATGCGCAAGTGCGAACATAGGGAATCTAAAGCGGGTTTAAAAGGATGACTAACAGGGAGAAGATAAGGCTTAATGGCTTTCTTCATCTTCTTTGTAAGGTATGGATTAGAACGAATATTAGGATAGGAAGATGAAGAAATTTTATAAAGAGAATCAGTTCCTAAAATAGGCGGAAAGTAGAAATTGCAAATAAGAGAGAGCAACAAGAAAAAAACAATATGCATATTCTTTCTCGGCTTAGGCTTTTTTCAACCCTTCTCTCGCGCAGCGTTTGGAGTGCGTGCGACTTGTCGCCGCTTTGGAAGACCTCGACTTGTCGAGGTC
>JABDEO010000170.1 GCA_013287015.1 Chlamydiota bacterium | reverse complement strand
ATTTTCCAAGTTAATTGTTGGATGCACCATGCCATCCATAATCGCTTTTACGGTCGCTACAGCTTCGATGCCGCTTGCCGCTCCTAAGCAATGTCCAATCATCGATTTGGTTGCATTCATGACAATGTTGGAACGTCCATGCGTGAACACCTTTTTCATGGCGTTTACTTCCGCCATGTCGCCTGCAGGAGTGGATGTCGCATGGGCGTTGATATAATTAATGTCTTCAGGTCGCACGCCGGCGTCTTGAAGGGCGTTGCGAATGCAAATCGCAATTCCTTCGCCATCTCCGCGCGGCTCTGTAATATGCCAAGCGTCACACGATAAACCGCCGCCCAGATATTCGGCATAGATTGGAGCTTTGCGCGCCAGCGCATGCTCTAAGCTTTCCAGTATAAGCGTCCCAGCCCCTTCGCCCATGACGAATCCATCGCGGTTTTTATCCCATGGACGCGATGCTTGTTCCGGCGAATCATTGCGCTGAGACAACGCCTTGACAGCGCAGAAGCCAGCCAACCCCATCGGAATGATAGGAGCTTCAGAGCCTCCGCATATCATCAGGTCGGCGTCGCCGTTGCGAATATGGTTCGCCGCTGCAATAATAGAATAGTTTCCTGTCGCGCAAGCTGTTGAAATTGAATAATTTGGCCCCATAAAGCCGTATTCCATCGCTAGAAAGGCTCCACCCATATTTGTGAGAATATAAGGAACAAAGAAAGGTGAAACGCGCCGATGTCCCTTTGTTAAAAGGGTTTCCACGCCGTCAGTGAACATTTCCATGCCGCCCATTCCGGATCCGATCAAAACGCCGCAGCGTTCTTTACGCAAATGCGCTATTTGTTCTGCATTAAGGCGTCCATGTTGAAGAGCCAGCTTTCCGGCCGCTACTGTGTAGGCGATGTATTTATCGACGCGGCGCGCTTGTTTTTTATCTAGATAAACCTCGGGATCAAACCCACGGATTACGCCGGCAAAACGTGTAGGAAAATCCTCACAGGGGAATTCAGAGATCGTAGAAACGCCGCTTTTGCCCGCTAAAAGGCTGTTATAAAAAACATCGACGTCGTTGCCGAAACAAGAGACGACGCCTAAACCTGTAACAACAATGCGTTTTTTCGCCATGATTTTTTACTCCCATCCTTCATTTTCAAGGGGATGCGTCTTAATAATAAGGTCGACGATTTTAGCTTTATTCCAAAGCTGTTCCAAAGCGTATTTCTCACGGAAATCAGGAAGAAGCAGGTGAACGACGATCTCGCCATAATCGATGACAATCCAGTCGCCTGTTCGTTCTCCTTCAACATAGAGAGGAGTGTGTCCAACTTGAGATAAAGATTCTTGAACATTCCGGGAGATCGCTCGCAGATGCCGATCGATATTGCCTTCGGCAATGATCACGTAATCGGCCAAAGTGGATATTCCACGTACATCTAAAGAGAGGATGTTGAATCCCTTCTTATCATAGATCGATTGCGCGACCGCATTTAACGTTTGGGCAGAAGTTTGTTCCATAAATATTAAACTTTTAAATTCCTTACAAAAAATTTCATTGATGGTTCGAGTATAAATGATGTTCCGATATGTAGTCTATGATTTTTGCAGGAAGGAGATGCCCGCAATAATGCCCAGCCGCTAGGCGTTTACGGATTTCAGTACCTGAAATCTCCAGCATTCGTGTCGCGGTCATCCCGCGTTTGATCGCTTCACAAATGAGTGGATCGCCATTCAGCGCCTCTATTGAAGGGCTCTCCGGTAAACGCCTTCCTATAAAAACAGGCGCTAATTTAACAATGACTTCAGGTTGATGCCATCGAAAAAATCCGGGAATGGCGTCGTCTCCCATAATCAGGCAAAATTGTTTATCCGGCGCCTCTTTTTGCAACTCTTTTAATGTATTGACTGTGAAAGAAGGGGCATGGCGTTTGGTTTCTATGTCTATAAGGCGGGAATGAGGCACATCTGCAAGAGCCAATCGCAGCATGGCCAAGCGATGCTCCACAGGAGTGGGCTGTTGATCTAATTTGTGAGGATTTATCCAAACCGGACAAAACCAGATCTCATCTAGATTGCGTTTTTCCATAATTTCTATCGCTAGATTCAGATGGCCTATATGCAAAGGATCAAATGTCCCTCCATAAATCCCTATCTTTTCACCGCTCATATAAGCCCCTGTTCATATTATTGGCCAGTTGTTTTGGAGGCAATGGGCCCGCAGCGCTCGATCTGGGTTCACTCCGACGGCCTGCCCCGCAGTCTGTAAAAAGGAGAGGTCGAGGATGCTGTCGGAATACGCGGTTACAACCTGCTTAGTTACCCCTAGATGTTGCGTGAGTGATTCAATAAAATCCGCTTTGTCATCGCTCAACATGAAATATTCAATGGAACAAAAACAGTGATTTTTGTCTACAGCATACTCGGTGGCGTCCCAAACATCTACACCGAGTCTTTCCGCCAACGCGCCGACCAGAAATCCCGGCGAACTAGACAAGATGACAGTGCAGTGGCCTGCCCGCTGCGCTTGCCGCAGTCGCTCCATAGCCGGCGGATAGATCAATTCATTTAGATGGATATCCAAAAACTGTTTAACCTGCGCCTGGATAACTGTTTGTGAAAGCCCTAAGAAGAAACGTTGAAAAATTTTACGCTGCAAATCGGCAATAGAGAAGACGCCCTGCTTATGCAAGCAATAACAGCTTAGAGAATACAACATATTGAATACGGAGAGGAAACCGTGTCGATAGAGATGGGAGCCAAAGAAACGACAGCAATTTCCGCGAAGGAGAGTATGATCAAGATCAAAACAGCTGATCCGCTGAGAATTACAACTTTTTGGAAAGTTCTGCAATTTTTTGTTCGATCTCATGAATGCCTTGGTTTAGCTTAACCATACGTTCGCGCTCTTCCTTGAGCTGGACATTGTATTGCATCGCGCGGGAGATGTCGAGACCTGACGCGCCGGTGGCTTTGCGTAAAATCTCTAGTTGATCTTTAACTTCTTGGCGCCTCTCTAGCTTCTGTTTCAAGAGTTCTCTCAGCTGATCAAGAGACTGTCTGTCATCATCTGATAAATTAAGCAAGGCTTGTTCCTGCTTATCTGCAAGAATATCGCGTAAAGGCTTAAGCATTCGCTCCAATTCTTGTTTTTCTGTTTTAAGCAATGAAGCTTCCATAATTTTAGCGAGCAATGCATCGCGTTCCGCCGTAATCTGTTCTACATCAT
>JABDEO010000169.1 GCA_013287015.1 Chlamydiota bacterium | reverse complement strand
CCATCCGCCCCTATCATAGACCTTGCGCATTTTGGAATTAGAGAGAAAGAAATAGCCCGTTCGATTTTCTATAGGAAAAGCCCCATCATTTCAAAAACGTTTGGCATGCTCGAAAATTCCTTGAGAATCTGTTTGATCCTTTTAAAATTGGACCCTTCCTTTAGTTCAATAATGGATAAAGAGTAGCGCTCAAAATCGCTAAAAAGTTGACTTTCTTCATCTTCAAGCATCTCAAGAATAGAGGATTGATGATGCCCATTTAGGATATGTTGCATATCAAAGTATCTAGGATGCAAGAATAAATTATTTAGTTCTTTCTGAAGAGATTTAACTTGATCTTTCAATAGAGCGTTGTAGACGTTTAGCTGCTCTTCAACTTCTTGAACACCACTTTCACTTCCATTTGATGCATTGCGATTCATCCATGTAATTTCTAGCGTAAGAAGGGTATGCAAATCTTGATTGTCATAGGCGACAGTTAATTTTTTCATTAACGTTTCTTTTTCTACTTTTAATGACGGATCTAGTTCTAAATCAGGATGTAGGGTTCTGGCTAGTTGCTTATAGATTCTTGAAAGACCTTTTTTGTGAATTTCTTCTATTTCTCTTTCACGTTGCTCTTTCTTTAATTGTTGTTTAGTCTTTTTTTTGACTTTCTCTTTAATATTGTCTATTGTATTGATCTCTTCTGTTTTTTTATTTTCTGAAGCTTCCAAAATAGCTTTTTGAAACTTAGCCATTATTTCTTCTTTAGAATCCGTAACATTAATAGCAGATAAATCGATGTTGAGGCCTTGTTGTTCGGCATAACTACTGACATTTTTTTTAAAAGAATCAAGTTCACTATCTATAATCTCTTTAATATCCACTCCTTCAATATCCCTCACGATTTCTGTAATTTCCTCACTTATTTCTTGTGGCATAACGTAACTAGCTAGACGTGTAAGCAATGATTGAATCAATTCTTTCAATATTTCTCTTTCATCTTTTAAGAGCTTTGAGCGAGGATGTTTATAGTATGAATAGAATATAGGTATGCATTCAGAAAGCTTCTCTAACATTTTTTCTTCAGCTGGGCGTACATTTGAGTGATAGTAACGCACTCCTTGGTTCAATAAGGTCTCAGTCTTTTTAATATTAATTTGAAGTTTTTCAATTTTTTTGATATGACGATTGAATGTTTCCTGTGATTTGGTTAAAGTTTTTTTACTCGCTTTGATTAAAAGGGAATTCATAAAATTAATTTTGGTTGTGTTATTTTGATAAATATAGAAGGGCTGACGGCATTGTATAGCATAGCAGGATTTTTGAGCGAATATTTTGAAGGGAAAGAGTAATTTTGTTAAAAATTTAGGGGTTGTTCACCTTTTCGGTTAGGCAGCGGCCTCGCTTTTTCCAGCAATTCTCGCTGAATCATCCATTTAATAGTTAGCATGTTACGATTTTGTTCTTTTGTAGTACACGGTTAGCGCTGAAACCGTGTGTTGACAATGCACGGTTTTATGGTATAATCAAGGAAAAAGAGGGGAAAACATGGATCGCGAAATTCTGAAACAGATCATCATGGATCAACTCAAGTATCGATCTCCAAAAAATTTTTATCGTCGTACAGTAACTGAAGCAATCCAACGTTTTGAAAACGATCCCAATATCATCATCCTCACTGGAATCCGAAGATCTGGAAAGTCGACCATACAACGCATGTTGCAGCTTGAATTACTCAAAATAAACAACTATTCAGATTACTACTTTAACTTTGATGATGAACGACTTGTGAAGTTTCAAGTGAGCGACTTTCAAACATTATTAGAGGTATTCATCGAGTTATTCGGAGACCAGCCTAGATTTTACTTTGATGAAATCCAAAATATTGAAGGTTGGGAGCGTTTTGTTCGAAGGTTGTATGAGCAGGGAAAAAAGATCTATATAACAGGGTCGAATGCAAGGCTCTTGAGCAAGGAATTGGGGACACATTTGACAGGTAGGCACATTCAATTGGAGGTGTTTCCACTCTCTTTTTTCGAAATCGTGCGTCATTGGTATCCCGAAGTGTTTTCTAAAAAAGCTCTATCGACAACTGATGTTGGTATGATCCTGCACCATTTTTCTAATTATTTAAAAAATGGAGGAATTCCGGAATACGTAGAGTTTGAAAAAACAGAATATCTTAAAGACTTACTGGATGGGATTCTCTATCGAGACATCATTGTTCGCTATAAAATTCAGGACGAAAAAGCGTTGAGAGAAACAGTATATTATTTAGCAAGCAATATAGGAAAAGAGTTTAGTTACACAAATCTAGCTAAAACTGTTGGCGTGAGCAGTCCTCATACCATTGCAAATTATTGTGATCACTTGGAGCAGTGTTATCTCTGCTTCTTCATCTGCCGCTACAGCCATTCTTTGCAAAAACAAATTCAATCCAACAAGAAGTGCTACATGATTGATTCCGCTCTAATTCGAACAACCGGATTCCGAGTGAGCGAAGACCGCGGACGTCTCTTGGAGAATATAGTATTTCTTCATCTTAGGATGAAGATGAAGGAAATCTACTTCCACAAGGAGAAGAAAGAATGTGATTTTGTTTTGAGAGAAGGGAATCGCATTATTCAAGCCATTCAAGTGACAACAAGTCTCTCAAGTCCAGAAGTAAAAAAACGGGAGATCGAAGGATTGATCGAAGCAATGAGAGTGTACGATTTAACGGAAGGGATGATTCTTACGGAGAACGAAAGCGATACAATTGAAATAGAAGAGTTTCGAATCTCAGTGATACCCATTTGGAAATGGTTATTATTTCAGTAGAACGAGGTTTAGCCAACATGACATCAGTAAAAATGCCTTTTGCCCGGAATGAAAATAACAAGCTTCTCCCTATCTTTGAAATGGTTGGATAATTGATACATCCAACCAATTGGAGGTGGTGGATTTCGTTAAATCAGCTAAATTACAGCTTTCAAGCCTTAGCAAGATATGCTATCCTGCAAGGTTATTTAACCATGTATGATTTTATGCTCATTACCTTAGAAAAAGCTACGTCAGAAGATGCTAAGGCGCTACATGCTTTGCAAATCAAATGTTTTTTACCTCTTTTGGAGAAATACAAAGATCATGGCATTAATCCTGCCTGTGAGCCTATAGACAAAACTCTCACAAGAATAACTGATCCGTTAAAAGGTTTTTATAAGATTTTAAAGGATAACATTTTGGTTGGGGGAATTGTTGTTAAGCATACAAATCCTGGAACTCTATTTTTAGGACCCATTTTTATTG
>JABDEO010000168.1 GCA_013287015.1 Chlamydiota bacterium | reverse complement strand
AGGAGATTGCTCGGAAACACTTAGTTGACGAAAGAACGTCATCATCTATTGAATTAATTGAGGGTAAGATCGAGACATTATATCAACGTGCAGCGGAAATTAGAAAACTTGCAAACCAAAATTTAAAAATCTCAGATATAGCGATTTCTATCCTAGAACTGAGGCGGTTTCAGAATTCCCAGTCCACAAAAAATGAGTAAGTTTTCGGCGGAAACGTGCATGTATCCAATCAGCATACGATTAAGCCAACAAATCTGAAACCCATGAATGAGATCCGTAATGAATGATCAAAATAAACTGATTTTGCAGATTCTCCGAGAGGAGGATCTATCAGAAATTATTAACACATTCAATTTTCCGTGGACATCGCTTCAAGCGACCAAAGAAAAGTGGGAGCGTTATTACGCGGAGCAGCAAAGAAATGCTCGCACGGTTTGTGTAGCAAAAATTCAAGATGAGTTTGTTGGCTATGGTAGCTTACTGAGCATTTCAGAGTATCCAAATTTCAGGAATGACGGCATTCCGGAAATCCATGATGTCTGGGTTTCGGAGGAACATCGAGGAAATGGAATTGGCAAGAGATTGGTCCAATATTTAGAGAAACTAGCTCAACAAGAAAATCACAAGCAGATTGGGATTGGAGTCGGTCTTTATCAAGACTATGGGCGTGCTCAGAAATTGTATGTGCATCTTGGATATGCTCCAGATGGTCTTGGTGTAACATATAAATATCAGCCTGTAGTGCCTGGAGACCCTTATCCAGCGGATGATGACCTCGTTATTTGGCTTAAGAAGGATTTGCCATGAATAAGATAAAAGACAGCGACTATCATTAAACCATGTGATTGTATGAAAGAGTCCATGCAAATTATTTACATCAACGGAGCTTCAAGCTCTGGTAAGACAACTCTTGCAAAGGCTATCCAAAAAGAATTTGATTTGCCATTTCTACATATTGGAATCGACCGAGTGATTGGTATGATGCCGGAGAAACTAAACAATTGGGCAGGAGAGCCCGCCCCACTAGGTTTTAGTTGGAAAGAATCTGTTGATGAAACTGGACATCTTGTTCATGAAATCCAGACAGGTCCATTTGCCAGAAAAATTGCTCAGACGTTAGTGGAAATCGTCTTAACGATGGCAAAAATGGGACATTACATAATCATAGATGATGTTTCTTTTGGAAAATGCCAAGTAGACATATGGAAAGATGCCTTGAAGGATTATAAGGTCATTTGGATCGGCCTTAAAACCTCATTGGACATTTTAGAAACAAGAGAGAAAAAGAGAGGTAATCGCATGCATGGCTCAGCACGTGCCCAATATTTTCAGGTTCACAAAGACGTCATCTATGATCATGAATTCGACACCAGTAAAGATTCATTGGAAACGATCGTCAATACTATCAAGGAGCGTTATGTCAGCAAATAAATTGAGTAAGCATATCGTAGTCCTGCCATATAATCCTGATTGGCCGAAGATATTT
The DNA here is from genome assembly GCA_013287015.1 of Chlamydiota bacterium. Taxonomy (GTDB): domain Bacteria; phylum Chlamydiota; class Chlamydiia; order Chlamydiales; family Parachlamydiaceae; genus JABDEO01. The sequence continues at coordinate 1,834 of JABDEO010000168.1, read as the reverse complement.
GAGGCAGAATCGCAGAAAATAAAAAATGTCTTGGGTGACAATTGTATAGCTGTTCATCACGTTGGTTCCACGTCTGTACCCGGTCTTTCTGCGAAACCGGTCATTGATATGATTTTGGTAATAAAAGATCCAGAAAAGGTCACTCAACAACTTGAAAGCTTGGGTTTCAAGTCTAAAGGCGAGTACAATATTCCGATGCGCCTTTACTTTAACAGGTCCAAAGGCATCGATACCAATCTTCATGTTTATGAAGATAGCCATCCAGAAATCGAGCTTAATCTTCTTTTCAGAGATTATTTGCGTGATCATCCTGAAATGCGAGAAGAGTACGCTAGTTTAAAAGAAAATCTCTTAAAAGATAGCGCTTCTTTCGAGAAAAAGAACTCGATGTTTACTGGCTATAACCTAGGTAAAGATGCATTTATAAGAAAAGTCTTAAAAGCAGCCAATTTTAATCGCATTCGCATCATGAAGTGTATACACTACGTCGAGTGGGAGACAGCTAAGCGATTAAGAAATAAATACTTTTTTGATCCTCTTTCCATTTCAGATCCCTACACATGGACATTTGATCATCCAGAGCATGTTCACTTTATTCTTTATCAGGGAGTTGAAATCATCGGATATGCTCATATCCAATTTTGGCCAGATCAAAGAGCGGCTTTAAGAATTATTGTCATTGATGACGACTACAGACAGCATGGCTTGGGGAGCCAATTTTTACAGCTGTGCGAGCAATGGTTGAAAAAGCAGGGTATTAAGACTATCCATGATGAAGCAAGACCGAACGTCGTAAGCTTTTATCGGAAAAATGGCTATACCGAGATGCCTTTTGAAGACCCAAGTGGTGAACCACCAAGCTCTCAAGATATTGCTATGGGGAAGAATCTATGATCCTTCAAATCAACCAGAATAAGCTTACTGATGAGATCAAAAAGAAAATTTTCAATGGATTTGGTCAGCAAGCTATCGAATCTACTGGCATAAATGGACTTAGCGAAGATCCTATTTCATTTGAGATTTTTGATGGAACGGAATTTGTGGGCGCCATCGTTGTTCAACCATTCTGGGAGCAATTACACATCAAATATCTTTTCGTGGAAAAAAACTACCGCGGTAAGGGAATCGCTCGTCTGCTAATGAATCATGCATTGGAATACGGAAAAAAACGCGGATGCCAGTTTACCTTTGTAGAAACCATGAGCTTTCAAGCCCCCGAGTTTTATCAAAAAATGGGTTTCACGATCGAATTTTCAAGGCCAGGATATGCAGAAAATACGACGTTTCACTATCTCAAAAAGTCTTTAAATGATGCTGAAATATGAAAGAAAATCACCAGAATCGGCATCTATGGCGTTGTCACGGATGAGGGTAAAACTTTCCTGACTTGGCTGGAAAAGTAGCGCAGAAAGATAAGGTTTTGGACAAATTTCATGATTCCTCACTGTATAAGCAATACTTATACATAGTATAATAGTTATTAATTTTTGCTAAATCCAATCTTCGGATAAACTGACGTTCTAATGAATTTAATTTCAACAATATGGAAAGAGTATGAAGAGAATTTTGTTCACATTTTTTATGACACTCAGCATTTTTTCGTGTCATGCACAAATTACACAAGTGAACGATATGAAAGAAGTTTTTGATGCCTTTAGCGATGCGGATTCGAAGACATTAGTCATTTTCGACGTAGATATGGTTTTAATCCAACCAAGCGATCCGGCATTTCAAATGGCAAACATGAAGCGCTTTAGCACAATTTCTAAACGCATCATGAAAGAAGTACCGGCAGATAAACAAATGGTGTTTTTGAGTCTAATGACCATCAGCT
>JABDEO010000167.1 GCA_013287015.1 Chlamydiota bacterium | reverse complement strand
CGCAATTGAGTAAAAATATTTAAGGATTTTTTTATGAAACCAAAATCTATAGGAATTGTAGGCGGAGCAGGACCTTTAGCGGGCGTATCGCTTCTTGAGCGTGTTTTATCTGTTTCAGGAAGTGTATATGGCTGCCATAGAGATGCCGATTTTCCTAAGGTGTTTCTTATTAGTTTCCCTTTTTCGGAAATGCTGTCTCCAGAAATGGATGTCGGACAATTGCAAAAAGAACTGAACGAATGCTTGAATCAATTACGCAAAAACGGCGCCGCTATATTGGCGATTGCCTGCAACACTTTGCACGCTTTTTTAGATGAGAATGAAGACTTAACAGATTTAATCCATCTGCCACGCGCGCTCGCAATGGAAATCCCACAAACTGAGACGCCCCTGGTTCTTTGCACCTCAACATCAATGCAATTTGGACTCCATAAGCGGTTTTTTCCTTGCGTATATCCGGACTCTCAGACACAATCGCAGGTCGATAAAGTCATTGACCAGATTCTTAAGGGAACTGATCAACAAACGATCATCCAGGAGTTATTACAAATTGTGCAAGCTCAATCGGCAAATACAATCATCTTGGGATGCACAGAATTATCGCTTTTTACGAAACATCTATCGTCATGCAATAAGCGAATAATCGACCCATTAGAAATAGTAACAAATAAAATATTAGAAAAAAGTTTTGGAGATAATTATGTCGTCAACGTCGCTAATTTCGGAAACATCAACGCCTCTTGTATGGCAAATGCAACAGCAACAGACTCGTGAACAGATTTGCATTCAACTATCTTCTGATCCGTGTCCTCCAGAGGCAATTGTCAAAAGCTTAGCGTCTATTGAAGGGCCTGTTGATGTTTATTGTTGGTATGAGGGTCCTCAAGGGCTGCCAAGATCCGGGGCCTCTTTTATGAAGGAATCCATTTTTGAGCCTCTTTTTGCACTGAAAAAAGATGCGCATTTATGTCTTTATTCGCTTAAATTCTGGGATTTAAAAAAAAGCGTCACGAAAATGTCAACTTTCACTCCTCTGGGAGAGGCGATTAATCGCATCAATAGAGCGGCTATTGAGTGCATCTATTCTTCTTCATTTTTTCGATACTGTATGCAGTTTTCCAAAGAAAACGCTCTTTATAATTTTATCAATGAAGAATTACCAAAAAAAGAGTGGCTCATTGAACTTTCGGCACATCATCGAAAAAATGGAACTAAAATAGCGGCGTTATTTGATAACCAATCTTCTCTCTTTGATTGTATTAAAGACTTGGATGTTTGCGCGGCCTATTCGCTTATGCAATATGTTGAGGGATATTATTTGATTCGAGAATCGGTAGAGAAAGGTTTATTAAAAGGCCAAAAAAAAATAGAAATCGCTTTTATATTGCCGAATGATGAAGGTAAGTATTATCAAGACTTTCCAAAAGACATCGAAAAAATGCTGCGTTTGGACTTTGGAAAATCTTTAATGAACATAGAAGTCAACATCGCTTTTCAATGTTTTCAGTATGGAAAGTCTTTAACATCAAGACCTTATATTGATAAAACGAATCAAGCCCAAAAGGTGGGTGAAAAAGAGATAAGTTCTTACTTTGATTATTTATCAAAGCAACAGCTTTCACAATCACCGCCAAAAATGCCCTTTCTAAAAGATGTTATTCACGACATAAATGGTTGGGAGCGAACATGAATTCAATTTATGTAGAATTTTTAAAGGCCTTTTCTCTGTTGTTAGTGCAAACTCAAGGCATGTCTTTGCCGGAATGTAGGGCTGCTTCCACTCATTTTTTCACTCAAAATGTCGTGAAGGAGCCCGTATATCAGATTAATGACACAACTATTCTGGGAGGGGATGGAAATTCCATTCCTCTGCGCGTATTCACTCCAGAGGGACATCATTTGCCTATTCTTCTTTTCTTCCATGGCGGCGGCTGGGTTTTTGGAAGCATTGAAGGCTCTGACTCCTTTTGCCGGCAAATCGCTAATCGCGGCAACTGCATTGTCATTGCAGTGGATTATCGACTTGCCCCGGAAAATCAATTTCCAAAAGGGCTTGAGGACTGCTACGCCGCTGTGAAATGGGCTTATGAAAATGCCGAGGCATTCGATGGAGATAGTTCACGCATTGCCGTTGGAGGAGAAAGCGCAGGCGCCAATTTAGCGGCGGCAGTGGCGCTTATATCGAGAGATCGAGCGGAATTTAAATTAAATTTCCAATTACTGTTATATCCGGTAACCACAAATGAAATAAATGAAAAGCCTTATAAAGAGTCTCTTGATCAATCTTTTATCACATTTGATGCGATGTTGATGTTTTGGAATTTATACCTTGCACATCCAGAAGATGGAGATAATCCCTATGCTTCCCCTTTAAAGGCAAAAAACTTGGAAAAACTTCCTCCCGCTTTTATTATAACAGCTGAGCATGACCCTCTTCATATAGAAGGCGAAGCTTATGCACGGCGACTTAAAGAATTTAATGTTGTAGTGAAGAGCAAAAGGTATTTAGGAGCGATTCATAATTTTCTTTCTCTACCAGTGCAAAATCTTCCTGAGCGTCAAGAGGCTTGGCAAGATATTCAAGAGGAATTAGCGTCTTTTCTATAAACAAATCCACGATTAAGTATGGAGGTGAAATTTTATGGAACTCAATCTTAAAGACAAGAAGGCCTTAGTCACTGGCGGCAGCAGCGGAATAGGCGAGGGGATTGCAAAAAGTTTAGCGAGAGAAGGCGCGCACGTCATGGTTCAGGGAAGGAGAAAACAAGAACTCAAACGCGTTGTGCAGGAAATCACCGCAGATGGCGGCGTCGCGCATTATGTAGAAGGAGATCTCACAAATGACGATGATGCAAAACACATTGCAGAGAAAACGCTGCAGACTTTTCAACGATTGGATATTTTAATCAATAATGCAGGGGCCTTTCCTAAAAGGGAATGGTTGCAGGGCTCTCCTCAGGAATGGCTCGATCTGTTCGATGTCAATGTCGTGGCTATGGTGCGCATGATACAGGCGTTCCTTCCTCAAATGAAGACGCTTGGATGGGGACGTATCATCCAAATCGCCAGCGTGGCCGGCATCAGCCCCTCGCCAGGCTTGCCGGCATATGGGGCGACAAAAGCCGCCAATATTAACATGACAATAAGTTTAGCAAAAGATCTTGCCGGTTCTGGCATTACTGTCAACACGATTTCTCCGGGCCCTATCTTAACAGAGGGCGTGAGAAAATTATGCGAAGAAATCGCTTTAGAAAAAAATTGGGGATCTGATTGGAAGGAGATAGAAAAAAAAGTCATACAAGAGATGTTGCCTAATTTAGCTGGACGTTTTGGCTCTCCTAAAGAGG
>JABDEO010000166.1 GCA_013287015.1 Chlamydiota bacterium | reverse complement strand
TGTTCCAGTCTTCCTTTGCTCCACCAAGTATAGAACAAGTGGCTGATGTTTATGGCGCCATTATCCAGCCGGAATGGAAATTCCAAATAGAAGAGGTTCTCTTGGGAAATAGAGAAATGGGTCCTTTTTGTTTGGTTGCAAAATTGCTATTTCATGGACGCGAACGTATTTTCATTGAGGATAAAGCAATTTCCGCGGGATTACATCTGACTCTCGTGAACTTTATAGATAAATCCATGTTTACCAACGATGATGCATTAGACCAGTTGGTAAAAAGATTAAATGACGCATTCCAAGGACAGCAAATTAAGATTGCTAACAAAAATGGTATGGCGGACTTAGAATTTGGGATTTCTGGTTCTTTATGGAGAATTAGGGCTGGAGAGCTGATAGACGTTGCTGAAAAACAAAGTCATTGACCCTCACGCATACGTGATTCCTTATAATGAGAGTATCCTTTAAAATCAAAGGGATATTAAAGGTGAGGAAATCGATGGCTTATACTGTTAAAAAATTAAGTGAACTCTCTGGGGTGACCGTTAGGACGCTCCATTTCTATGAAGAGCTGGGGATTCTAAAACCGGCATATCACGGATCAAACGGGTATCGGTATTACGAAGAAAAAGAGCTTCTACAGCTCCAGCAAATCCTGTTCTTTAAAGAACTTGGCTTTACTTTAAAGCAGATCCAAAAGGTGCTTGGGCAAAGCGATTTTGACCAGCTAGCAGCTCTTCATTCTCATAGAAAATCCATTAGCCGTGAATGGGAGAAATTAGGACAGTTGATGAAGACCATCGATAGGACAATCAACCATTTGCAAGGAAAGAAAAAAATGAAAGATCAAGAAATTTTCGATGGATTTACTTTGGGCCTGGTCAAGAGGACAAAAGAGAGTGAATCTTATTTCGTTTCGGAAGCGCTTGTTTTAGCCAGCATAAAAAGCATCAATGTAGAAAAAAGAGAGCAGTCTTATTACGATAACATTACTAAGAAGGCTCATGCCATCTTTAAGGAACTCGTTGACTGCATCGAAAGTGAAAACGATCCTGCTTCAGATAAAGTACAGCGCATTATTAAAAAGCATCATGCGTTTGCGGAAGAGCATCATAATGCCACAAAAGAGGTGTATAAAGCATTGGCTCAGCTGTATCACGAACATCCCGAATATCGGAAGCAGCTGGATCCGTTTCATCCGAAATTAGCCGAATTCATGGCACAAGCCATGGAAGTGTATGCCGACCGCAGACTCTAAAAAATGCACACCCCTGCTGCAATTTCACAGCAGGGGTGTTTAACTTAATCCTTGGATGGGTTTTATGGAAATGAAACAGTCGATTTATTTTGATATCAATATATTCCGTTCCATTACAAGAAAACTTGAACATTGGGATCGATTTGAAGAGTTTTTTGACAAGGAAGAACCTGGTTTATTGGATTCTTCAGTCATATTTACCTGGGCGCAATTGCTTGAGGCCGTCGATTTAGGAAAGATCATGGCCGGAATAAAAAAAAGCTTAGCTTGGAAAAATTCAATTGGAAATAAGAAAATTTTAGATCGTTTTCCGCCTCACGAAGCCTTAAATCAACAATTCCATGCAGTAGTCAATGCGGCGGCTTCGCTGCCATCATTGCAAAAAGATGCTCTTTTGAAAAGCATTGATAAGGCAGTTTCTCATACTTGTCGAGAAGCAAAGCCTTTAGTTGATAATACTTTTCTCCGCTATCGCACTTGCGTTTCATCGAATAATTATATGGAGCAGTTATCGCGGGAAGTCGCATGGGCATTTATAACCTCTCAATCTTTGGTGATGTCAAACAGCCAATGGGAAGAAAGGAAGAAGTGCTATGAGAGCTTGATGGCCTTGTGGCACACTCTTCATTTGGAAGGACATGATCTTGTCTTTTTCCGTATGAGTGAAATGCAATATTTCTCCTATCTAAAATATGCGCCAGATTTGGATTTAAATGAGGCGCTGAGGCTTTATCCTAAAGCCATGGACAGAGAAGGTATTGTAAATGAGATTTTTAAATTTCCTCCGTTAAAAGCAGAAGGAGACCTATGCGATGGAGAAATTATCGATTTCTGTCGTTTGGGAAGCAGTCTTAAAAATGGCGAGACTAAAATGCCTGTCATTGGAATAACGATGGATAACCCATATAAAATGGATCAGCGAGCTGGGGTTTTCCTTCGATCATTACAGGATCTAGAACGCTGTGTTAATGGATGGAGCGTTAAGCCCTGTCCAGGGAAAATATTCTCTCTTAATATAGCTAAAGATGGAAGAATTCAATCGCCGCATCGAATCCTTTTAGTACAAGCGGAAACCGAAAGAACAGGTCTTGTCTAGGGGAATTCAATAGTTTGGCAAAATTAACCCTGACAGCGTTGCCTTCACATTTCTAACTCATTGAAAGTGCTTTACAGCCAACCTCTTTCAAGAAATCCATGACCTGACAATATGGGCCAGGGCCATAACTAATGCGTGCAACTCCCAATTCTGCAAGTTCCCTTGTCTGGGGAGTATTAGACATTACCATTATATTAACAGGTATAGGTGAACGTTCGCACAATTTTTTAATATGCTTAGCCTCTTTCAGACCAGGAACAAAAAAACCCGTTGCACCAGATTCTGTATAAGCAAAGGCTCGGATTAAGGCTTTTTCTACGAGTTCATCATTATGGTTAGTAGCATCTGTTTTAAAGAAAATATCAGTTCTGGCATTGATGAAAACAGGAATTTCTGTATGCTTTGCTGCTTCATGAATGGCATTAATTCGAGCACATTGATCTTCGATTGAATACAAATCTTCTCCATCTACAATCTGATCCTCGAAATTTATTCCAACTGCTCCAGTTTCAATAATTTTTATAACATTGTCTTTCACTTCGGTTGGACTTTTTCCATATCCTCCCTCGAAATCAACCGTTACAGGGATATCAACGCTTGCAATAATTCGTTGAATGTTAGCTAGTACCAAATCGAATGGGAGTTTTTCGCCGTCATCATATCCATGCGCAGCCGCTACTGACCAACTTCCCGTTGCAATCACTTTTGCTCCAATCTCTTGTATGGCCTTTGCACTTCCTGCATCCCAGATGTTAAATAGGATCAAAGGATTGCCCTTAACATGTAGCTTTTTTAGTAAATTGGCGCGTTCTATCTGAGTTATCATTTTACATTCCTTGTTTTTCGTGATTAATTAGCCATTTTTTACGTGTCAGACCACCGCCATAGCCACCCAATTCTCCATTCGCATTTATGACACGGTGACAGGGGATAATAAGGGCAAATTGATTTGCACCATTTGCATTAGCAACAGCACGGAAGGCAGTTGGTTGCCCAATTCCAGCA
>JABDEO010000165.1 GCA_013287015.1 Chlamydiota bacterium | reverse complement strand
AACATTAAGAAGGTAGTGAAAGCCACATCATCTCTTCTTTTTATATGCACATTATTTTGGCGCCAAGTTATGTGGTCAAATCGGGCAGTATATAAGCCGGTATCGCAATTAAAATGATTTATCGGTGCATTTGAAGGGTATGTAAAATGATAAGAAAATTCTTCTTTTTTTGTATTAAAACTTAGTATGCCAAGCACATAAGTTTTTTCTGATAATGTTATATTTAATTTTATTGTTTCTGGTTTAGTCATTTTTCCTCAATTAGTCATAAACAATTGATTTTTTGTCTCTTACACTTAAGTTAGCGGTCTATTTAGGGCTAAAAGCCCCTATAGGACATAGCTTTATCAAAAAAATACTGCTAAAGCGTGAAAAAGTCTAGACATTTTGCAGAAAGTATGCAAAAATAAATGAAACACAAGAAATATATAGGAGAAAATCCCTTGTTATTGCAATTTGCAGTCAAAAACTTTCGGTCTTTTGAGAAAGAAGAAGTCTTGAATCTATCTGCAGGAAAAGGCTCAGAACTGCGCGATTCAAACACATTTGAATCTTCTCAAAATCAGCTGCTTGTTCGCTCTGTTGTGATTTATGGTCCAAATGCTGGCGGAAAAAGCAATTTGATCCGAGCGATTTTTTTTCTACAGCAGTTTGTTCTCGCATCTTCAACGGCATATCAAGAAAAACAAAAAATCCCCCTGCAGCCGTTTCGACTCAATGCAAAATCTCAAAATGAACCGAGTGAGTTTTCTATCGACTTCGTTTGTAATGATGTTCGTTTCACTTATCATGTGGCTCTCACCGAAGATCAGATCATAAGTGAAGAGCTGTACGCATATCCTAAAAACTATCGTCAAACGTGGTTTACCAGAAAATGGAATCCCTCTTCAAAAACATATGAGTGGTACCAAGGGCCAAGCTTTAAGGGAGAACATAAAGTATGGGAACAGATGACGCGAGCCAATGCTCTCTATCTTTCCACAGCAGTGCAATTCAATAGCGAGCAGCTAAAACCGATTTTTCTTTGGTTTAGAGATCAACTTGTCATTTTGCTGAAAAATGGCCCTATACAAGAAATTTATTTTAATCCCGATCTTACTTTTCAGTATCTAAAAGACCCAAAAACAGCACCATGGATTCACAAATTCATGGAGTGTGCAGATATTGGAATCGAAAACTTTCATTTAATTGAGGAAGAAGCGCCTCCAATAAAAAAAGTAGCTGTTAGAATACAGCACAAAATGCTTGATTCTGACCAAAAGGTGTTTTTTGACTTATTCTTAGATGAGTCTGATGGGACACAAAGACTTTTTTCACAAGCTGGAGGTTGGTTGAAGGCACTACGTGAAGGTTTAGTGCTTTTCGTTGATGAGCTTGACCTTCACCTCCATCCTAATATCGTTCGATATTTGATAGAGCTTTTTCATAGTCCAAAAACCAACCAAAAGAATGCTCAGCTTATTTTTACTACTCATGACACCTCCTTACTTGACAGTGATTTATTTAGAAGGGATCAAGTTTGGTTTATACAGAAAGATGAACAGCAAGGATCACGTCTCTATTCCCTTTTAGATTTTAAACCACGCAAGGGTGAAGCCATTGGGAAAGGTTATCTACAAGGTCGCTATGGAGCTCTTCCATTTATAGGAAAATTTCGTTTTTCATGACTAAAAGAATTTCCACACGTTCTTATCGGAAACCTGACACCCTATATTCTCCGCTTGATCTGGTTGTTTGCGAAGGAGAAACGGAGGTAGATTATCTTTGTGAGCTTGCAAGAAGCTTGCGCATTCATGTCCATATATGCAAAGGGGATGGGACAGATCCAAAAAGCATCGTGAATACAGCGAAACGCAAATCTAAAGAAGATGGAGTAAAATACGACAAAATATTTTGTGTGTTCGATCGAGATAATGACTTTTCTGCGTTTCTAGAGGCTATTGAATTATGCAAATCCAGAAAATTTGTTCCGATCATATCTAATCCTTGTTTTGAATTGTGGCCTTATCTCCATTTTCAAATACGTGAATCGGGTTTTGGAAGTCCTCAACAAATGCTGAAAGCATTAAAAAAAATGCCTGGGTTTGAAAATTATGACAAAGATGGCGTGCAAATCTTTAACGCTACCATTCATTTCATTGATATGGCCTGCAAGCGTGCTTCCTCTTTGGCCTACAAACAACATGATGATCCCAAAGAAGATCCTTTTACAAATATTCACATACTCATCAAAAGATTCCAGGCTCTTAAAAAGGAGCAAAACTACTTTGGACAACAGAGGAGACCACAATAAAGATGATAGACAAACCTAAATGGATGCCTAATGCAGAATCTGAATGTATTCGCAATTGGACTAAAAATTTGCACAAAGAAGCTAAACGATTGCTGGCTAAAGATGGAACGCATGCAAACCTACTATTTTTATTTAACAAAGAGAGTGGGCTTATTTCTGTAAATCCGGTTCCTCCGAATGTCGACCACGACCAATTAGACGTGGCGGTGAAAAATGCTGTAAATGAACATAATTTATACGGTGTTGTTTTCATCTGCGAGACGTGGGTGTATTACATGAAAGAGAAAGATCATACCGCATTTCAACTCCTAGATGGCGAAATGAAAGTTTCTGATTTAAATTCTAAAGATAAGAGAGAGGCTTTGATGGTCAGGATGGAAAATGGTGATGGGGACTGTTTGGTATATTTGGATGAGATTGTGAGGGATAAAAATGGTATTACGCTAAAAGATGGTTTGGTCGCCGAAAGCTCTCAGAAGAAGTGGTTTATTCATCAGGAGGATATGTTGAAGTAATGATGGAGCTGTGAAATTTAAATGATTGGAATTAATTTTACCATGTAAGAAAAAAGAAACAATGATCTAATGGAAGAATTTTCCGATAAAGAAAAATTCATCGAATAAGGACCTCATTTCTATGATTCTCGTTATAGAAGATAAATTGAAGTCAGAGATTAAAAATATTCAGTATTATCGGATAAACAGCGCTAGCTCAGCCGTAATCTTGCGAGGAAAAACTTCTAAACAAAGTTCACTTATCTTGTTTGTATTCCAGTCTGCGGGGTCACTTGCATCAACATGCTCAAGGTACTCATCAAAACAATGTAGAATAAAAACCACCATTGAAGCTACCGCGAGGAAGTTACCGCAAGTATGACTTGCGGGTTAAAACCCGCAAAAACAAGCGCAGGTTAAAACCTGCGCAAACAAGCGCAGACTGAAGTCTACGCTACATCTGCATTACTTTGGCGCAACAACAGTAATGTTGCCAGCGTTCGAAAATGCCCCAATATTATAATATAGGGTCATTTTCGATCGTTCAACCGCGGGGCTTTGGCGCA
>JABDEO010000164.1:1966-3366 GCA_013287015.1 Chlamydiota bacterium | reverse complement strand
TTTCCTGTAGATCGGTTTGCCCTCTTTTCTTGCTTCCAGCGCCCATTCGATAATTTGGTCGCGTTGAAGAGGAAGACGTATTTTTTCAATACGTATTTCACGACTATCTGTCGAGCCCAAAGAATCCAATTTTTTTTGAAACCATTCTTGTGTATCTTTCACCCACGCCTCAAACTTTGAATCCGTTGGAGGTGGAACGGGATTGAATTCCTCCTCCGGAAGAGAGGGCAACGATGTTCCACCCTTATCAGCAAGAAGGTCGAAATCCTTATCAATAAAAAGGGCAGAATTAGCAAAAGAGTTAGAATTTTTAACAAAAAGGCCAAAAATAGAGGAATCCCCCGATGATGGCGCCTTTATTTGTATCTCATGCTTTAACGCTGCCCTATTGTTTATGTCACTCAAATTGCCTGGTATAACTTCTTTGAAAGGCATGTCTGTTTGTTCTACTCCTTCCATTGCAGCGCTTGGCGCTGGATTTGACGGGGGAACGCCATCATTTTCCTTTTGGAATTTTTCCATCTCAGATGACAGAGGAATAGCTGGGCTATTTAAACTCACCACCAGCGAAGGATTTACATTACTATTATTATTCAATGCATTCTCTTCCGCTTTCCATTCTAATTTATTGTATGCATGAAAGATCTTGGCGCCAATCCAAGCCAAAACAGGAAGAATGAATGTCAGCCAGGCCGCTACCCAGACAGCTACTTTGAGCGCTGTTTTAATCCATGAGATTTTGTCAGTTGACTGCGGCGCAGGAGTGCATTCGAATTCTTGTGTATCTTTAACTTTAAGAGCCTTCACCCGGCGGCCGCTGAAGTCAGGCGATAGGAGAATTTTACAGTGTCTAAGCGGAGCAACCTTGAAATCAGGGTTGGCTTCTACGGGCATGGTTAAAGGAATTTCCATCATAAAAACTCTCCATCAAAGGTCTACTTCACAGGGTCTTTTGATTAACAATACTTTATAGTGCGAGTTTTGGATAAACGATTGCCCTGACATTGACGCTTTGGCGCGTATTTTGGGGTCAGGCCTGACCTGGGCTGAAACGAATGACCGATTTCCGAAAAAAATTAACCATATTTTATCCCCCTAATTTTGGCGCCGTTTTTTCAAACGCATCATACAACCACCCCCGGATGGGGGTGAGGGCATGTAGCCCAGGGCAAGCGAAAGCGCAGCCCTGGGTAGTCATGTTATATATTGCACCCCTGAAAGGGGTGCGGGCCTATGCTTAAATATGTTCAATGCGCTCAAATTGAACGTAGAATGGATTTGCGTGTCGCTGGCAAAAAGTAGGCCCGCACCCCTTTCAGGGGTGCAATATATAACATGACTACCCAGGGCTGCGCTTTCGCTTGCCCTGGGTAGTCATGTTATATATTGCACCCCTGAAA
>JABDEO010000164.1:0-1956 GCA_013287015.1 Chlamydiota bacterium | reverse complement strand
AAAAACGGCGCCAAAATTAGGGGGATAAAATATGACTGATTTTTTTTCGAAAATCGACCATTCGTTTCAGCCCAGGCCTGACCCCAAAAATACCCTGGCGCTTTTACAAGTATCACATCGTTTATCCAAAACTCGCACTGTAAAGTATTTTTAATTAAAAGACCCTGTATACTTCACAAATAATATCCTACTACATTATAATATATCATAAAATTAAAACAAACTTAAAAACTATAAATCACTAAAAACTATTAATAATTAGTATATGCTAATATATAGTTAATTATTAATTACTGGTTTTTATTTTGTCGTTATTCTGTTTCTTAATTTTGTCTCCAATTGTTGCAAAAGATCAGGATGATCTTTTAGAATTTTTTTCAAATCTGGAGAAATCCAATCATATTCCAATCGACAAATTAATTCGGCTTCAATATCATCCAGCCGCCTTTCGCTTGACTCCAACTGTGAATGGAGTTCCTTTTGCTCCTCTTTGAGCTTCTCAATCTCTCTTTGCGCATCAATACCACTCAAAAATACAGGTTGATTCAATAATCGATTTTCTGTTTCCAGCTGCTTTAATAATTTCTGATTTTCTTGTATCTTCAGATTTGCCTCTTTTTCTCTATCTATCTTATTTTCGCTCTCTTCTCGGATTTCTCTATTTAATTTGTCTATTTCTCGTGTGGTATCATGCCTTCTCTTTGGCGCATATTCTCCTTTGAATAATTTGATGGAATCTCTCTTTGTAAGATTATCTAACCGAGAAATAATGAAATCTAGAATTTTTTTTTGTGATGAACTAGATGGAGCAAGGAGAAAAAATTCAAGTGGATGCTTTCCGCCAATTTTAACAGAATTAATTATTTTTTTCACAAACTTATCATCAACTGCCTCCAGCGCTTCCATTATGAAAATAAAACAATTTGTATTTATCTCGAAATCGTGAGAATGGCCAGAAGATTCGTTAAGAAAAATATTAGAAAATAAAGAATTTGAGATAGAATCATCAATAGTTGATCCAGAGGATAAAAGTAAATATATGATACTTATTAAATTTTTTTGTTTACTTTCATCTTTCGCAACATCGTACTGGGCTGGACGAGAAAATCTACTCGAGATAGGTCTGAGGTGTTCATATTGTAGATCGAGTAATAATTGCAATGCTATTGATAGAGGCATACGTAAAGGATTATTGATAGTGCAATTCACATCTACTTTTTTGGAAAGAAGGAATTGAATAATTTCTTTTTTTGCATTGGCAACAGCGTTGCAAAGCAGCACAGCCAAAAATTCAGGATTTAAGGCTCCCTTCTTTTCAAGAATATTAAATAATTTTTCATAAGACTCTAGATCATATTTTGCAAACGCTTCATAAACATTTTGTTCTTTTGGCAGTCTGGATTCTATTTTAATACTAGTAGCAACTGATTTTGGGGGTGTGAGCTTTGAATTTTCTTCACGCTCTTCCTGCTCCTTCCGCTGGATATCTGTTTGACTAATGGATTGTAAAAGACTTGACATCGCTTCTACTTGAACGCTAATTGTTTTTTTTCCATAACTATCTGCGAGCTCGGTCAGCCTCCCACAAAGTCTTGCCGACGCTCTTAGTTGTATTTTCTCTAGTGGAATACTGGGGGCAAGTGCTTGGGCTAATTTTAGAACTGCTGTTGCCAGGCCGCCTACACGTTCATTGATCTCTTTCTGAGACATCTGTTGAGATCTTGATTTTGTCTCAAGTTCCGTGATTAAGTCATCAAACTCATGTAGGGCTGCACTTGTTCCTATTACCGAATAGTCTGGATATGAATCGGTATTCATAAGTTAACCTCCTATAATATAATTGTCATACATAGTCATTATAATAATAAATACATTAAAAAACCAAATTTATTTAACAACGTT
Organism: Chlamydiota bacterium; assembly: GCA_013287015.1. Taxonomy (GTDB): domain Bacteria; phylum Chlamydiota; class Chlamydiia; order Chlamydiales; family Parachlamydiaceae; genus JABDEO01. The sequence continues at coordinate 54 of JABDEO010000164.1, read as the reverse complement.
AAGAAATTAGAGTTTTTCAAATAATGCAGGGTCTTTTGATTAAAAATACTTTAC
>JABDEO010000163.1 GCA_013287015.1 Chlamydiota bacterium | reverse complement strand
AACCATATTGGACTGCCATGGTTGCTTCCATTAGATGTTTTATCCAGCGTCTCTTGCATTAAGGGATTATGACAATCAGTTGCCATCTTATTAAGCATCAAAATGATATAGTTAGAGTCAACTGATATTACCGGATCAGATAGCAAGGCCATATGGGAACATCGATTATAGGATTGTTTGTGGAGCTCCATCATCCGTTGGAAAAGAATAGCGAAACGGTTCTCACATGCAGAAAACGTATAGCTGAAAATTTTAGAAAGTATTCCATCATCGTTTTTCTGTAATGCAAGGCGTTGCAGTTCGGCTTGCGCGTTCTGTTGTTCAGATGTCTTATTATTTGAATTTTTAAGAGCATTAGCTAATAAACAGAGTAAAAATGAAAGATATGAAAATGACTCAGACCTTCCACTCAGTTTAGAAAATTCCACTTTTTGCATCTGATCGCTTTCAAACGTCTGTAAATCATTTATGACGTTGAAGCAAAATTCAATCATTGCTATGCGCACTTGCTTGAAGTACATAGCGGCAATGGATTTAGCGGCAGGAGACATCTCTCTATTCATGCCTATCCAAGTGGCTTTTATACTTTCTAATCCAACTAAATCATCATGTAGGTTCTTGATTCCTCTTTGGATTCCTTGGTGATATTTTCTTCCAATTTTCAAAATGTTGTCAGCATGGCTAAGCGGAGTTGCAACAGCCTGAAATGAAAGACAGCATTTTTTTTTAAATTCGCTCATGCGATGTTTTGTATATAAACGTATAAACTTAATCTGCCGAATAAATCCCTCTATCACGATGGTTCCGTTCTCTACTTCGCGCTGCATTGTCTTCTCTTCTTGCAGTGACCGCTGTACGAGAGGATTAAAATTGCAAGGCTGTACAGTAAGCGCGTTTATTAATTCTGTAAGTTGTTGACAACTCTGCTGACAGATTGGAAAAATGACTTCGGATAAGTCATTAATCAGTTTTCCTATAAAATCCAAAGGCTTGATTCGTGACTGCAACGACGCTGGATTTTTATTTATACTAATCAAATCATTATAGCATGCATCCAACCCAGCGAGTGTGTTAAACGCAATGCAATATTTTTTAAATTCTTCTTGCTTTTCGTGATTTAGGCCCAATTTTTCTGGGAGTTCTGTCAACGGCGACATAATAAGCGGGCTGTGAGCTCCATTATTTTCAGAAGCAGTCCGCTTCCATTTTTTCTTTGTAATGACTTCCATTGCAGCGATAACATCTTGTTGAATGTTTTGCAAAGGCGTTCTTGCTTCTTTAATGATCACTGAAAGCAGTGTTGTGTAAGCAATGTCAATAAATTCATGTAATTTTAAAAACCCCAATTCCTCAATTGTCACTTCGCCATAAGTTATGAAAAATTCCGCCGAACTTTTTTTTAAAATTCCATAGAGAAGGTCTTTTTGTTCTTTTGACTGCAAGCAAATCCTTTTCGAAAGCGGACGATGTTCTATATAATATTTATTTTCGGATTGATTAATATTTGCACTAAAAATGCAGGAAAGATTTGTGTTGATCAAATCTGTTGTATGGACGACATCTCTACAACCATCTAAACGTAAGGGAGACGCTGTGTTATTATCGTGATAGCGACGATTAATACTTAAATTGAGCATAGATTATACCATTAAAAATAGAGAAAAATGATCAGAAACCACTGAATGGCGAAGCCAATATACAAAGAAAGGTAAATCCTGTAAATGCAAAAAGATTTGCTTTGCGAGCAAGGATATGACGAATGTTAAGGTCGATTCAACGCAAAGACGCAAAGATGCAAAGGCGCAAAGAAATTTGAAGAGAGTTGGATAAAAAAAATAATATCAGGATAGGTAGGATAAGAAAGATGATCGGGTCGCCAAAATTCAGAGGGAGTTGCAAAACTCACAAAAAAAATCCTTCTCTGCGCCATCGCGTCTCTGCGTAAAATGCCTCCACGAGCATTTAACACAGAGGCGCAGAGAGGGGTTTTTTTGCGAGTTTTGCAACTCCGTCTGAATTTTGGCGACCCGATCATTTTTCTTATCCTACCTATCCTGCTATTATTTTTTTATTCACCCCTCTTTAATCCTCTTCGCGCCTTTGCATCTTTGCACCTTTGCGTTGAATCGACCTTAACATTCGTCATATCTTCCGATTTTATTGTGCGAAATTGCACGGACTATGTTACACTGGTCAATGCACAGGCAAGATAATGTCCAACGATCGCAGCATCTACGTTCCCCCAGAAGGTCCTCCGCCAGCCGATCCACGCAACTCTGAAATCTATGCAATAATGGGAGAGGAAAACATTTTTCGTCTGTTGAAAGATTTTTACCTTGAGCTAGAGCGGTCTTCCATACGTTCGATGTTTCCTACAGACATGGCGGCTGCATCGCGCAAATCAGCCGAATTTTTCGTCTTTCTCTTAGGTGGGCCTCCGCTTTATCAACAAAGACATGGAGCGCCAATGATGCGCAAGCGACATTTGCCTTTTCGTATCGATGAACAAGCGCGCCAAGTGTGGCTGGAATGTTTTCGCAAAACCCTCATCGACGCCGATAAAAAATATAACTTTCCAATGGATCACTTAGAAAATTTTTGGGTGTTTCTTGAAAAATTTTCTAGCTGGATGGTAAATACCCAATAGGCCCTATATGTCTTTATTTTCTGCGCTGCTGCTTAAAATTTCGCCGCTATATTTGAATATACTGCTCGGATTTTTGGCCGGCAGGCTGCTCGACATGCCGCGCGACGCTATTGCGCGTTTTATGTTTTATATAATCAGTCCATTAATTATGTTTAATGGCATTCTACATACACGCCTCGACAGCAGCGTGCTCTCGTTGCCGCTTCTTGTTTTTTGCATTAGCGTCAGTCTTTGTTTGCTTTTTTATCGATTCTCGAAAAACATTTGGAACGATTCCACTGCAAACGTCCTTGCATTCAGCGCAGGATCGGGCAACACGGGATATTTCGGCCTGCCCCTGGCGCTTCTTCTATTTAATGATCAGGGTGAAGGCGTTTACATGATGGCGCTGCTGGGCGTTACGATCTTTGAAAATTCTGTTGGTTTTTACATATTCGCCAAGGGCGCTCATTCCGCTGGCGAATGTTTGCGAAAGTTGTCAAGATTGCCTATTCTACACGCTTTTTTTATCGCGCTCTTCGTCAACTATTTGCAAATTCCTATTCCAGCGGTTTTTAATGAATTCATGTGCCACATTAAAGGCACGTACGCTGTATTGGGAATGATGATTATTGGATTAGGATTAGCCGGAATGCGACATTTAAATCTGGATTTCACTTTTATTGGACTCTCTTTCTTGGCAAAATTTGTCGCCTGGCCGCTTCTTACGCTCGCATTGATCGCAATTGACTCAGCATGGCTGGGAATCTACAGCGAAGATATTCATCATGCGCTCATCCTGCTGTCGGTTGTCCCTTTAGGCGTCAAC
>JABDEO010000162.1 GCA_013287015.1 Chlamydiota bacterium | reverse complement strand
TTTTATATGGAAGATGCAACGGCGTTCAAAATTTATGTAGAACAGCTGCGCAATGGACATTCCAGAGAAGTTAATGAAGCGTTTCCCCCTGATTTTCTTGAAATTCAAGAGGAAAACCTTTCATTTACAGACAAAGTGACTGTGGAAGGCGAGGCGTATTTGGCTGGAGACACCCTTGTTCTCCATTTTGTGATCGCCGCGCATGGAATCATCCCTTGTTCCATTTGCAATGAGCCGGTGAAAGTTGAAATAAGCATTTCTGATTTTTATCATGCTGAACCATTGGCGGAAATTAAAACGGGTGTTTTTAACTTTCGCGACATAATGCGAGAGGCGATTTTACTAGAGACGCCTGTTTTTGCTGAGTGTGAGGGCAAGTGCCCTAAGCGTAAAGAGATTAAAAAATATTTAAAGCAAAATACAAAAGAACAGAAAGAAGGCTATCGGCCTTTTGCTGATCTATAATTTTAGATTTGAGGAGTTTTTACAATGGCTGTACCACGCAATAGAATGTCTAATGCGCGCAAAAATTCAAAAAGAGCGCATCATGCCAAAAAACCAAAAAGCATGTCTACATGCCCCAATTGCAGTAATCCTAAGCTGCCACACGTGCTTTGCCCATCATGCGGCGCCTATAATATGCGCATTGTAGTGCAACAATAAGCGGCGCCGTGCGCATTGGCGTTGATCTTATGGGGAGCGAACGCTCTCCGCAAATTCTTTTTGATGCGGTCTTACAAGCCGCTCAACAGCTGGATCCATCTTGCACTCTAGTCGTCATCGCCACTCATTCCACTGTTGGCGATCTCAAGCGATTGCTTGCTTTTTCTTTACTTGCGTTCCCGCACAATGCAACCATTGAATTTTACCCTGTTAACGATACGATTGCGATGGCTGATGAACCGCTTTTGGCTGTCCGTCAAAAAAGAGAATCGTCATTAGTTGTGGGCATCCGTCTTCTAAAAAAACATCGACTGGACGCCTTTGTTTCGATGGGCAATACAGGCGCTTTGATTGCAAGCGCCGCTCTTAATCTGCCCAAGCTGCCAGGCGTGCAGCGGCCTGCGCTGCTGGCTGTATTGCCGACTGTAACAGGGTCGGTGGCGGTTCTTGATGTCGGTGGAAGCGTCGCATGCAAATCCTTTCATCTTGTTCAATTCGCTCAAATGGGAGCCGCCTATCAGCGTTGCAGTGAGGGCATAGAGGCGCCGACTGTCGGTTTATTGAATATCGGCCTGGAACCTCAAAAAGGCACATCCGCTGTGCGTCAGGCTTATCAGGCGTTAAAGGATCATTGTCAGAACCAAGAGCATGCGGCATTAAAGTTTCTAGGCAATGTTGAAGGACGTGATGTTTTTCAAGGAAAAGTGGATGTTTTAGTTACGGATGGATTCACAGGCAATGTTCTTTTGAAAACCACTGAAGGGGTTTCTTCTTTCATTTTTGAGTATATTCAAGAAGCTCTTCAAAACACTTCGCAAGGTCCTTTACATCAAGCTTTTCAGGAGTTGAAGCGCTATTTCAGTTATTCCGAGTACCCTGGCGCCATTGTCTGCGGCGTCGAAGGCGTCGTGATTAAATGCCATGGCAATTCATCAGCTCAGGCGGCGTTGAACGGCATCAAGGGCGCTGTCAACTTGGTGAATAAACAGCTCATTCCAAAGCTCAAAGCTCAGCTCGCGGCAAGCGGTCAGGAGAGACAGGGACAATAGCGACATTTTGAGCGGGCATTGGGGTCAGGCCTGACACTATGACACTTTAAGAGCGCCAACGGCGCTCTTAAAGTGTCATAGTGTCAGGCCTGACCCCAATGCCACGCGTCGTCGCGTCAAATTTTATTTGTGTATAAGGGGCAGCGCTATTGTCCCTGTCCCTTTGTTGTGTGAAAAATTTAAATTTGCGTTAATCATAGGAAAATAATAATATGGGTTTAACGATAAAAAATTTTTTCCGATGTTATATATTCAATACTTGCTCGGTCGAACTCACTCAACAAGATCAATGCAAAGCCAAAGCTCTTTCGATTGCTATCGGCATATTATTCGTGGGAATCATCCACCTCGCTTGCCTGCCTTTCTACAATCGAAAATTTAAAATTATTAATTCTCAAGATGTAAATCCTCAAATCATTCCTGTTGCGGAGAAAATTTTATCCCCTCCTGCAGGCCTCAAAAAACCCACTCCGCTTAGTCCGCTCGTTCTTCCTCCTCCAAAAAAAAATTCTCCTAAAATCACGAAGATTGAATTGAATAATCATCAATCCAATTCCAGCCATAGTGTAATAAAAAATGAAGATATTCAATACAAGCTGGAGAAGCTGCGCTTAATGGATCGAATCTCCGATCCGGAATTATTTGAGTCGCTTGTTAAAGATCTTATTCCTCAGTTGCCGATTAGTGAGATTTATAAGCTGGATGATCGCCAAATTTGTCAGTCTCATCATTGGCATCTTCTTTCCTATGGTCAAGCTGTTGAACTGCTTAAAAAACCTGAGTTACTTAACCACAGCATGTGGCTGCAATTGCGACAATTGCCCTGTTTTGAAAAGTTATTAGAGACCTTGTCACGTCAACAAGTTTATGAATTTAATACATGTGGTTTATTAGAAGAACAGGATTGGGTGCATATTTCCGTTGAGACATTCGCCGCCTTGGATTTTACACAGCTTCAAAACGGAGACAAGGAACGTTTGTTTCTTATGTCGATAAACCTCAGAGAAAAATTAATCTCAACATTTTCTCCAGAAGAAATTAAAACCTACATAGAAGAAAAGATATTATTCAAAACCAAAAATAAGATGTATACTGCGATTTGTAAATATATTACTTGGGAACAGATTTCAAAAATTGATTTTTCAACTATACCGGCAATTGCGTTTGAAATCCTTTTCAGTGTTAAAGAAAAAACTTTATCTCCCGCTTTTCGTTTCATGAAGAAGTTGTCTATGGAACAGCTTTGTGTACTACAGCAGCGCAATTTTTTAACATCGGCGCATTGGAGCTACTGTAGCACGGATCAGTTGAAAGCCTTTATTTTTTCGGAAAAAAACAATATTGATAAAGCGACATTTGAGATGATTTGTCCAGTAAATCACTTTGAAGAGGGTGCGCCTACCAACAGAGAGAAATTATTTTCCCACCTACTTTTTGAAGAATTTCAAATTTTAGTTAACAAAGGTTTTATTTATCTGAATGATTGGTCGCTTTTGTCGCCTACCGAAATCCCAAAACTGGATTTCGAATTAGTTGATTCGCAAATACTAAAAAATGTTACATTGAATTTTGATGTAGCTAAGTTTTCTCCTGCGCAACTCTCCAAGCTGATTGATCTAGGGATCGTGATTCGAAGACCTCTTCGTTCCTAGATAAGACCAAAAGTTCGATGTCTTAATCATTTTTGCTCATTTTTTCCCTCATTCTGTAGCCCACACTAAGGTGTAGCGAGCCTAGCAAGCGGAACC
>JABDEO010000161.1 GCA_013287015.1 Chlamydiota bacterium | reverse complement strand
GTAAATTAACATAAACAATAGATTTAAAATGAATTTTAATTTAACTATATGTGAAAATTCGGCAGCCTTTAAACAAGTTTGCGACGTTTTTTTTGAGTTGGGTCAACCAGCTAAAACACGCATCGCAATCAAAGAAGTCAACGGCGTCTACCAACCAACGCTTACAGATAAACCGCGCTGCATTCATTGGTTTATTTCCCTCTTCTATAAGCCCAAGCATCTACGCATACAATCTGTCGCAAATTATATCTTTACTTTCTTTACAGTAAATGCGGCTTATGTCAAGAAAAACGCCGGTACAATGGGAGAGCTCGCCTTGCATTTTGCAAGCCAAACAGAAATCAGCGCCAAATTGCATGCGGCTTTCAAAAACGTCCTTGAAGCCCCAGGGCCGGCTCAACCTGCCGGACCGGCGCCTGCCGCCGATCCCGAGCGACTTATCACTGTGCAATGCAAAGACAATGAAGAGATAACGTTTGATCTATGCAAATCTTCAAAAAAATCCTCCATCCCCACACAAGTTTCGCAAAAAAAAACTGGCGGTTTTCGCCTCCTATCCAATGAAATACATCCGCATTCTGCTGGATCTGCTTCAAAATAATAAGCTCAACAGCGCGCTCTCCCTCCAAGATCTACTATGGCTCGATTGGGCGGCCCAGGCAGTCGCCGCAAAGAAAATAAGAGCCTTTTGCCAATCTTCTCTAAAAAAGATTTTTGAAGCGTCTCCAGAATCCACTATAAAGGCTTTTCATTGTTTCATGGAGCAAAAACGACAGCTCAAAATGACCAATCCAATACTGGAAGATTTTATATGCGATCTCATCTGCACCAACAACCCCGCAGCTATTTCTCAAGCTGAAGCGGAAGCCTTTTTTCAGCATTTGGATGAAGAAGTGAAAAAGGGAGACGCCATAGATGGCGTGGCGCAAACGCTGCTGGCGGAATGCCACCTCCACGGCTTTGGAACGACAAAAGATGCATCTTTAGCGAAAGACCTGATGGAAACAGCCGCATTGTACAATCACAGAGCCCAATTGCTGATGGGAGTATTTTATCAAGAAGGAACAGGGGGTCTAAAACAGGACCAAAAAAGGGCTTTTGAGTTGTATCAACAAGCTGTCGCTCCAGACAAGGACCATCCCGGTTATCTACCGGCGCATGAATTATTAGCTTATTGCTATGAAAATGGAGCCGGAACGCCAAAAGACCTGTACGCAGCCAAGGCTTCCTACGAGGACGTTGCTGCGACCGGACGGCCGCATGCCCAGTATAAATTAGGCGTATTTCACTACACAGGCGCCGGGGGCCTAAAGCGCAATGAACATAAGGCTTTAGCCTACTTTAAAAAGGCCGCCGCCCAAAAAAATCCAGATGCATGTCTGGCGCTTGGATTATACTATTTTGATTTTACCGGGAGTTATGATCTTCTAGGCGCGCTTCCCCTCCCCACGCGCGCGGAGCCGAAAAGCCAGGCTAAAGCGATGCAATATTTCAGAATAGCGGCGGAACAGGGCGACCATGAAGCGGAATGGAGATTGGGTGTTTGTCTATACAACGGAGGAAAGGACAAAGGAAAAGACATTGAGGGGGGAGATGGCATTGTGCGAGATGGAGTGCAGGCGTTTCCCTGGATCCTAAAAGCCGCCCAAGCGGGTTTGCCATCAGCGCAATATCAGACCGGCAGAATGTACATCGAAAATGAAATCCCGCAAGACATCCAGGAAGCAAAAAACTGGTTCACTGCAGTCTTGCAAAATCCACAGACGCACGACTCATTAAAAGACCAAGCCACCGAAGAGTTAGTCAAAATTTTAAGCATGGAAAGTTAAACAAAAGATTGAAGAGAGTTAAGTGAAAAAAAATAATTTCAGGATAGGCAGGATAGATAAGATAGGAAGAATAGAAATACAATTCATCCTTCCTATCTATCCTGCCTGATCCTTACACACAAGTACAAAAAAGGACTCTATAAACTATCCAAGGGCAATTCAACACAAAGACACAAAGAGACGGAGACACAAAGAAGTTCAGCAACCACCCGTCTTCCTTCGTGCCTCAGCGCCTTTGTGTTGAATTGCTACTATGACTTGTGTGTAAGGATCAGCTATCCTGCCTATCCTGATATTATTTTTTTACTTAACTCTCTTCAATCTCTTGCGCTCCGCGCTTTGCGTTCTAATATCGATAGCTATCGGGTTTATAAGGGCCGTCGACATGCACGCCTAGGTAGTCAGCCTGCTCCTGAGTAAGCGTTGTGAGATGAACATCCAATTTATCCAAATGCAATCGCGCAACCTTCTCATCTAAAATGCGCGGAAGATTGTACACTCCAATCGGGTACTTGCCATATTCCACCCACAATTCGATCTGCGCCAACACTTGATTGGTAAAAGAGTTGGACATGACAAATGAAGGATGCCCATTTGCACATCCAAGATTGACCAGCCGCCCTTGCGCCAGCAAAATAAGGCTCTTGTCCGCTCTCTTCCATCTGAATCGGTCGACTTGCGGTTTAATTGACTCCATGACGATGTCAGGGTTGGAATGCAGCCACGCCACATCAACTTCACAATCCAAATGCCCAATGTTGCAAACGATGGCCATGTCCTTCATGCGCTCCATGTGAGCTCCGGTGATGATCCCTTTACACCCTGTCGCCGTCACAAAAATATCGCCAAAGGATGCCGCTTCGTCCATTGTAACCACTTGATATCCCTGCATGGAGGCCTGATAAGCGCAAATCGGATCGATCTCGCAAATCCACACGCGAGCTCCCATGCCCGACATCGCCTGAGCGCATCCTTTTCCTACATCGCCATATCCTGCGATGATCACTTGCTTGCCTGCGATCATGACCCCTGTCGCTCGCTTGACGCCGTCAATTAAAGATTCACGGCATCCATACAGATTATCGAATTTGGATTTTGTCACGGCGTCGTTGACGTTAATGGCGGGAGCTCCCAATGCGCCTTGACGCATTCGCCTTTCTAAATTCCGCACTCCCGTCGTCGTTTCTTCCGAAATTCCCCTTATTCCCTTAAGCAAATCCGGAAATTTGTCGTGCACGTAGTTAGTGAGATCTCCGCCATCGTCCACAATCATATCGAGGGGATGATCTCCGAAATGAATGGTTTGCGCAATGCACCATTCATATTCTTTTTCGCTCATTCCTTTCCAAGCGAAAACGGGAACACCAACGGCCGCCATAGCCGCTGCAGCATGATTTTGAGTGGAATAGATGTTGCAAGAAGACCAGCGCGCCTGAGCTCCAAGAGCGAGCAGCGTTTCGATGAGGACAGCGGTCTGAATGGTCATATGCAGGCAGCCTGCAATATGCGCGCCTTTTAAAGGCTTTGTCTTACTAAATTCAGCGCGAACCGTCATGAGGCCAGGCATCTCTTTTTCAGCCAACTCAATTTCCGCTCTTCCCCAACGAGCCAAACGCCTCCCCTCTTCGGAGTTTATATCTAAATCATCCACGATCCGATAATCTTTCTTCATAAATTCGTCCTCTACCTTACAATTATCTTTTTTAATAAATTCCGCAACAAGAGATTGAAGAAAATTAAGTAAAAAATTCAACACAAAGACACAAAGAGGTT
>JABDEO010000160.1 GCA_013287015.1 Chlamydiota bacterium | reverse complement strand
GCTCAAAAAATATCATGATCAACAATGGTGTTTTTAGTGGATTAGTGGATCTTGATGGATTGACCCAAGGAGATCCTTTAGAAGCCGTTGGAAGGATCAAACTATCCTGGTATGGCGCTCGCTACGGCGACATCTATTCGACAGCTATCATGGACGAGCTTGGTCTCAATCAAGAACAAAGGAATCTCGCAACCATGTACGCTCTCCTGAACCAAATTTCATGGGCTTGCGAGAATGGCATTCAGTTCAACCAAAACACAAAAGCAAAAATTGATGAAAATAAAAAACGTAGAGACAAAACGATGATAGAAAAACTGGCTTCTGAACTAAACATTAACTGGGGGAGATCAAATCGATAAATATCTTATTAAATCATAACAGTTCAGATGCCGCGACGAAGGAGCGATATCTGAACTGTTATACTAAAACTTGCATATTCCACAATCTTTTATAGAATTCACTTGTTTGCAGAAGATCATCATGAAAGCCATCGGCTACAATCTGTCCCTTTTCAAACATCAGAATACGATTCATTGAGCGAAGAGTGGATAAACGATGAGCAATTGCTATCACAGTTCTACCTATCATTAATTCTTCAAGACCTTTTTGAAGAAGAGATTCAGATTCAGAATCAAGCGAGGCTGTAGCTTCATCTAAAATGATAATTTTGGAATTTTTTAAGAATGCGCGAGCAATAGCTAATCTTGCCCTTTCACCACCTGATAACTTACTTCCGCTCTCTAAAATCTGTACATTTCTATACAGGGCTTAGTTCCTGTTTCAGCCAAGCTGGTTGTATTAATGTTTTAAGCATTATTACAGAGCCGTCCTGTCCACAGGCGTCAATTTCGGTAAAGCTTACCGTATTTAATAATTGCACAAGGCATTTTGCTGCATTGAGGTCTCGATCGATTTTCAATCCACATCGTGTGCATTGATATTCTCTTTCTGAAAGCGAGAGCGTCTCTTTGTAATGTCCGCATGAAGAACATTTTTTTGATGACGCGCACCATCTGTCGGCGATATAAATCTTATTGCCTCTTAGCTCTGCTTTATAAGCAATTTGCCGTCTAAATTCATAAAACCCACCATCTAAAATAGAGCGGGCAAGTCTTTTGTTATTAACCATTGTCGAGATATCTAAATCTTCAATGACAATATGGCGATAATTTTTTGTGAGTGTAGTGGTGAGCTTATGAATTGTATCATTTCTACTGCATGCTACTTTGTAATGCAGTTTTGCAATGCTGCTTTTGACCTTATTTCGATTTTTAGAGCCTTTGGAGCCTCTCGAAAGACGTCTTTGTAAACGTCTCAATCGCTTTAACTTTTTCTTTAAAGGATTGTTGCTCGGGAAAGTCTGTCCATTCGAAAGCGTCGCTAATGTTTTTATACCAAGATCAACGCCGACACGGGCTTGGTTTTCGCATGATGCCGGCAATAAACTTGTTTCCACGCTGACACTGATAAACCAGTAACTGGCTGATCGTGAAATGGTAATGCCTGTAATTTTTCCTTCAAATCGCAAAAATTCCATCAACCGAACCTGTCCAAGGTTTGGAATTTTTACATGCTTTTCTACAATTTGTACTTGATCTCCTCCGATGTAAAAACTGTCATGAATTCCTTTTTTTTTGTATTTGGGGTATTTTGTTCTCTTTGCAAAAAATCCTTGAAATCCTCTTTGTAAGTGAATAAAGGGTTGTTGACTCGCATATTTCGTGACTTCATAGACCCAAGGAAATTTTTCTTTTTTCAATGCATTGAATTCTTTTTTCAGCGCTAAAGCATTCGGTTTTTCACCTGATTTATATTTTTCTTCCCACCTTGCCAACGCCCAATTCCAGCTAAAGCGAGCAACGCCGCAGGCCCTGCGAAAGTAGGTTTCTTGCTTGCAAGTAGGGTCTAAGCGTATTTTGTGGGTGCGGTTAACGATTGTCATCGATCAATATTTTGGCTGCCTCTACGAGCTTTTTATTTTTATGACTTCTTGCTCCATATAACCGGGCTGAAAAGACTGTAATGATTTCCAATACATCTTTAGCCAATTCTTCTTCGAACGAAACGTCATCGCCCTGATTGATGATTATGACTTCCACTCGACGAGCCTGACAAAGCGCGAATATAAGCTCAGCTCCAAATCTAAGCAAGCGATCTTTATGAGTCAGAACCAATCGACGAATTTTCCCTTCTAAAATCAAATCTAAAAGACGTTTGAGGCCCTTTTTATAATAGTTCATTCCTGATCCAAGATCTTGAATGACTTCATGTGTCCAGCCATGAGAAAGACAATATGTGGAAAGGAATTGCGCCTGTCTCGTTAAATCTTGTTCCACCATCGCCACCTTTGCCGTTTTTGTTATTTCCACCATTCTCCCCCTCTACCAGAATTACTATCTCCTCCGCGACCTCCCCGGCCGCCATCTCCACTTGCACGCTCATTCCAATAACTGTCCGAAATCAACTACCTTATCAAAATATCCCTGATCTAAAACGGTATCCTCTACTCCATTGACATGGACAAGAATAGGTCTAATTGAAAACCGTTTTGGAACTTTTAATCGTTTTATTTTTTCTTCCATCTCTTCGATGACCTTCGGACCAACAGGATCTTTTGAGAATTTAATCTCACATATATAAAGATTATGAAACCGAGTTTGAATCATATAATCGATTTGACATCCAGGTTGTCTGATCGTTGAAGTTTGAAAGAAAGGGCCATCCATAATGACCTCTTCTCCTGAAAGGTTCAACTCCTTCCAAAGCGCCTTAAAATTATGCACAACTAGATTTTCAAACTGCAAGCCCATGATCCCTTCCCAGCCGGGAAGATTATTCACCATGGAGGCTGGCACAGACCCTTTTTCGATTTTGACACGATTCGATGCAATGTATTTCAAATAGAAACGCAAGTAATTATCACTTAAGCGATATCGACTAATCTTTCGTTGCTGCCCATTTTTTAGATCCCAAATGAAATCCCTTTTTACAAAGCCCGCTTTTACCAGCTCATCTAAGTATTGACTATATAATCCACCTTGGCTTTTCTGCAGCTCCTTACAAATCTGCACAAGTTCTTTGGGACCATTTATATAAAATCAATCCGTAAATAAGCAAATGTCAATCTATGGATGATTTTTGGAGCCTAAAAATTTATCCGTAGATTAGCAAATGACTTTTTATGGATAACTTTTTCCATATCCCGTAAAGATCTTTAAGCATCTTCGAAGAGCTTTTTCGTCTTGTAAAAGTCAGGCTCTTATGAAACATCCATGCTCCAGGGGAGACAACCCGTCCCGTTTTGCCTGAATAAGTTTGAAACTCTGTCAGGGATGACCCCAATTACTTACATCTTTCATAATTTTTTAAATTATGGTTTTTACTCACGGTATAATTTGTAATATTTCTCATAGCCTAAGCCTGGAGGTGGCTGTTGCTTTGCTCCTTTTGACAAAAAGAAATCAGCGAGAGCTTTATTTTCTTGCAAAACTGCAATTTGAAAAGGCGTCAAACCGGTCTTATCTTGGGTGTCAACATCAGCGCCAAAAGTCACTAAAAGTTTAACGATCTCTTCTAAACCAGCTTTAACAGATAATTGTAGAGCTCTATGCCCATTTGAAGTGTGATCATTCGGGCTACTTCCACCTCTTAATAAGGCTTTCACTATAGC
>JABDEO010000159.1 GCA_013287015.1 Chlamydiota bacterium | reverse complement strand
TAATTTTCTTCTGTCTCTATTTCCCTTGCAGCCTCTCGCATTATTAACCCCATGCGCGCTAAAGGGATTTTACCTAAAGTCGCTTCTTTTTGTTCCGCTGTCATGGCGTCGGTCATCGCTGTTTCAATAAATCCAGGGCAAATGCAATTAACCCGAATGCTGCGTGACGCAAGCTCTTTAGCAAGCGCTTTTGTTAAGCCGATAATCACCGCGGAGCCGTAGGGCAACTGGCTACCTTCCTTGCCTCTCACTTTTAATTGCACCCGGCGATTCTTACCAAGAAGTCCCAACCAGGATCAGCTTTCTTTTGATAGTTCCTTCGCGCAGCGTATGGAGCGCCCAGAAGCTTCGCCTTCGCATATCAAAAAGAAAGCGTGTTTTTTCAAGAGTGCGTGCGACTTGTCGCCGTTTTTGGCGTAAGGGCTACAAAATGAGAGAAAAAATGATGCAAAAATGAATAAGACATCAAGTTTTTGGTTCTTTAAAATCAAGCTTTTTTGTTCTTTAAATTTGTCTACTTTTAAACCATTGCCCTAAAAAAGGTCGAGATAGAAAGCGCAGAGTTACATAAAATATTAAAAAAATTTATTGCATTAAAACTAAAAATAGCAGTATAATATTCAATAAGACTAATTAATAAAATTTATTTAAATATGCAAGCTTTAAAATAAAGGTGCGACATGTTGCCAGAAAGACTTAATTATCATAATTTATTCTACTATATTAGTCATACTCAATCAGAAAAATTGGATCCTCAAGACCGCACCAAGGCTCTTGTGCAGAGCATTTTTATAGGATGTATCACTGTCGGGTTTGCGCAGCTTGCGTCTCTTATCTATTATTCTCGATTTTGCCAATGCTGTAGAGTAAAAGCGTCCGCATCTCTTAACATCAGCCTTCCCATGCCTCCTCCTATTTCTCTTCACGTTCCTGAATTATTATCACCTCCTCTACTCTCGGCGCCGCCACTGTTTCTTTCAGAAATCAACGAGAAATCAAGAAAAGAAAGTAATGACAAAGGAAAGTCTATTTCGGACATAAAAATACCCGTTGATCTAGCTGAGAAAGTCGTGGAGTTCATTGGCTTTAATAAAACAGATCTACGTAATTTAGCGCAAACAAGCAAGGAGTGGAATGCAGCTGTCAAATCTTATGCTCCTATGTGGTTTATAAACCTTATTCAAAAGAATGAAATTCCTACAGGCTGGATGTCGACATATAAGGAAAATTTTAATGATAGAATTGCAATGAACAAAGCATATTCTAAACTGGATCCTAGTTATGCGTCATTAAAACGTTTTTTACAAGGCGAAGACGATCCAAAATTGCTAGAGGATAAAGTATTTAAATATTTAATTACTGAAAATATCACGCTTCTTGCTGAAGCGTCTGTAGTTCATCCGGAAATCATAGAATTGATTTCTTCAGAAAATATAAAAAAAATAGTATTAGACTTAACGAGATATTTTAAAGCTTTTGTTGACGGTCCTATTGCGCGGAGTGCATTGCATGACATTATTGTTGCATTTGATCCTATAAGCCACAAAAGCAAGGATGTTGTCTTTGCAATGATTTTGAATGGAGCGTATCAGCTCGGTGAAATTGATAAAATTTTCTGGAAAGATAAAGATATTGTTTTGCCTGCTGTTCGCTACTCTGGCTTTCAACTATGTCATGTTGATGAAACCTTAAGAGAAGATGAGCAAGTCCTTTGGGCTGCAATCGATGATGCTTGGCAGGCGTTACAGTTTGTCAATAAATCTTTTCTAAACAAGATTAAAAGAGAAAAATGGCTAGCTATTATCAAGGAACATCCAAAAGCATTTAAGTTTCTTCCCCACACTCTCCGCAGTGATGAAGAATTTATTCTGGTCACCGTTGACGCAATCCTAAAACAAGATAAGAAAACTCATCCGCTGGAACGCGTCGAATGGAGATATTTCGAGAGTTTCTGGGATGCGCTAAAATTTGTCGATGCGTCCTTAAAAAACAAGATTTTAAGGGAGAAATTTATAGCCCTTGTTAAGAAACATCCAGATGTATTTAAGTTTCTTCCTGATACTGTCCAGGATGACAAAGACTTTGTCCAAGCCGCGAGTTTTGGATAAGAAAGTCGTGCTAAGTAAGGTAACAAGGCCGTCCCGGCCTTGAATGTATCAACAACCAGGTCGGGACGACCTGGTTGTTTTCTTTGCCATAACTTTTTAAGGACGTACAAAAAAACTAATGTCGAGATAGAGAGTGTAGAGTTATATTAAATAATCTTATAATCTTATTGCATTAAAACTAAAAATAGCAGTACAATGTCTAATGACAATAATTAATTTATTTAAATATGCAAACTTTAAAATAAAGGCAAAATATGTTAACAGAAAGACTTAATTGTCATAATTTTTTCTACTATATTAATCATACTCAATCAGAAAAATTGGATCCTCAAGACCGCACCAAAGCTCTTATGCAGAGCATTTTTATAGGATTTATCACTGCCGGGTTTGCGCAGCTTTTTTCTCTTATCTATTATTCCCGATTTTGCCAATGTTGTAGAGTAAAAACATCCTCATCTCTTAACATCAGCCTTCCTACGCCTCCTCCTATTCATGTCCCTCAATTATCACCACCACCCCCGCTGCCGGCGCCAGAGTTTCTTTCAGAAATCAACAGGAAGAACAAACAAAAAAAACCTATTTCGGATATAAAAATACCCCGTCCGGTAGCTGAGACAGTCGTGACGTTCATTGGTTTTAATAAAACGGATCTACATAATTTAGCGCTGGCAAGCAAGGAATGGAAGGCAGCTGTCAACTCTTTCTCTCCTATGCGATGTTTAAGCTTTATTCAGCAGATGCGGCAAAAGATGCAGCCTAAAGAATCTCAAGAAGTCGAACCAGAAGTAAAAGAAAAGCTCTCAAAGGACTGGGATCATGTATATAAAGAAATTTTTAGCGAACGAGCCGGAATAAGCGATGTTTATGCCAAAGTAGACCCAGATTATGCAGCATTAAAACAGTTGTTGCGAGGAGAATGCGATCCAAAATTGTTAGAGAATAAAGCATTTAAATACTTAATTACTGAGAATGTCATTCTTCTTGCCAAAGCCGTTTCAACCCATCCAGAAATTATAGACCTGATTTCCCCGGAATTTGATCTTAACCTCGCAGTATCTGGATTGGCCAAATATTTTTGCATTATTTCCTCACGAGATCGCGCAGAAGCAGAAAAAGCCGATCCTTCAATAATTTATAAGATTGATCAAAAGATGGATAAAGCGCTTCGTGAACTTGCTCTTAAAAAACAAACAAATAAAGACATCGTTTTTGCAGTTGCGGAATCTGATCGCATTTTGCCTGGACATATTAATCCTATTTTTTTAAAAGATGAAGATATTGCTTTTTCTTTTGTTCGACAAATTGGCGTTCACCTACGGTGGGTTGATTCAAAATTTAGAAGCAATTGGAAATTCGTTCGGGCTGCGTTAGATAACAGTGGTCATGCAAAGACTATCATAAAGGCTGCAAAGGCCTTATTAGGGGAAGAGTTTGATTCAAATGACTTGCATGGTTTAGTTTGCAACAAAGCTGTGATGCTAGCTGCAGTCGCGGAGGAACCTCAAATATTCAGATACATTGACATTGAGCTATGGGAGGATCCAGAAGTTGTTGCAGCCGCTCTTGCTGCAATTGCTATCGATAGATATGTGTATCTGGACGTCAGCCCAACAATAACAAAGAACATAGAATTTGCGCATAAAGCTTATG
>JABDEO010000158.1 GCA_013287015.1 Chlamydiota bacterium | reverse complement strand
TTGCTTGTAAAGGAAACCCAATCTTCTTATAACTGACTGTTTAAACTCTAATGGTTTTTTCGCCATGGTTTTCCGTTTCCTCCTATCTTTGACCGCCCTCCTTTTTTTGACAGCCTGTCGTTCCGACAACAAACAGCCTTCTATTCCCCCGGTGAACGTGACAGATTATATTGTCGAAGCGAAAACAGTTCCCGCCGTATTTGATTTTATAGGTTTTACTGCAAGTTCTCATCCTGTGGAAATCCGCGCCAAGGTGGAAGGCTATCTGGATAAAATCATCTATGTGGAAGGCCAGATGGTTCATGAAGGCGATCTTTTATTCCAGCTAGACCCTAGTCAATATGAAGCGAAAGTGGCTCAGGCTGCGGGTGAAGTCGCACGGCAAGAAGCCCTTTTAGAGAATGCGATTTTGACAGTAAATCGCTTGACGCCGCTATATCAGCAAAAGGCGGCCAGCAAAAAAGACCTAGACAACGCCACCGCAAACAAACTTACTGCGGAAGCGTCTGTCCAATCCGCTAAAGCGATCCTTCTAGACAACAGCATCAACCTTAGTTACACAACAATCACCTCGCCCATCACAGGATTGACGGATAAATCCAGATACCGTCAGGGAGCTCTAATCAATCCAGGAGCGAATAGCTTGCTCACCACCGTCTCTGTTTTAGATCCCATCTGGGTATATTTTACAGTGCCTGACAATGTTGTCTTGCGAACAAGACAACAAAACATTGCGCAAAAAATTAAACTGCCTAATAGTCAGGACTTGATACTTCCCAGAGAAAATGAATACATCGTAGAGTTGGAGCTAAGCGACGCCAGCGTTTATTCCTACAAAGGGAAAGTCGATTTTAGCGCCCCCACGTACGATCAAGACACAGGGACGCTGCTGGCGCGGGCCGTGTTTCAAAACCCTCAGTTGGAACTTCTTCCCGGCCAATTCGTCAGAGTAAAAGTCTACGGGGCCCAGCGTCCAAACGCCATCTTTGTTCCTCGCCGCGCGCTCATGCAAAAGCAAGATGGAATGTTTGTTTATCTAATCAACAAAGACAACCAGGTTGTATCACAGGATGTTTCCGTTGACGAATGGTTCGAGGATTATCAGATCATCACAAATGGCTTGAAAAACGGCGATCGCGTCATTGTTGATGGAATCAATAAAGTAATCCCAGGAATGTCTGTAAACGTTGTCAACGCCTGGACGCCTCTTTCGAAATCCGTGGACGCGCCCACTCCCCCATAGGCCTCTAAAATATGCTATCCAGTTATTTCATCGATCGCCCGATCCTATCCATTGTGATCTCAATCTTTATCTTTCTGGCGGGGTTGACTTCGATGATTTTTCTGCCCATCGAGCAATTTCCCAATATTCTGCCGCCGCAAATCAATGTCCAGGCGTCCTATTCCAGCGCAAGCGCGCAAACAGTCGCCAACTCAGTGGCGGCTCCGCTTGAACAGCAAATCAATGGCGTGGAAAACATGATCTACATGTATTCCAACTGCTCATCCACTGGAGACTACAATCTTAATGTCTTCTTCAAGATCGGATCCGATATCAATCAAGCGCTCATCGATGTCCAAAACAAAGCCAATATCGCTTTGCCTCAACTGCCGGAGGAAGTCCAGAAAAGCGGCATTGTCATTTTGAAGCAGTCCCCTGCAATCTTATTGGTCGCCGCCATGCAATCTCCGGATGGCCGTTATGATGAGATCTTTTTAAGCAATTATTCGACAGTCAACGTTGTGGAGGAACTGCAAAGGACTCCCGGAGTCAGCAGCGTAAAGATCATCAACGATCGAACATACGCGATGCGGATTTGGCTGAATCCCGGTCTTTTAGTGAAATATGGGTTAACGGCCGGAGACGTCGCCTCCGCCATCCATGATCAAAATTCAGAATATTCGGTTGGCCGCATCGGACAAGTGCCTGTAAGCGGCCCTACGGAGCTGACTCTTTCAATCACCAGCGTAGGCAGGTTAAGCTCGCCTGAAGAATTTGACGAGATTATTCTTAAAGCGAATTCCGATGGCTCGCTTGTCTCTCTCAAAGACGTTGGATATGCGTCGCTTGGCGCCCAAAGTTATGATGTAGTCGGTAAAATCAATGGGCAGCCCACCATATTGATCGCAATCTATCAGCAGTTTGGAGCCAATGCGCTCGATGTCGCCGATGTGATCAAGAAAAAGATGGAAAACATAGCGAAAAGATTTCCAATGGGCATCGAATATTCCATTCCCTATGATACGACTAAATTCGTCAACGCTTCCATCCACGAAGTCATTAAAACGATCTTCGAAGCGGCTTTTTTAGTGGCCTTAGTGGTGTTTGTTTTTCTGCAGAATATACGCCTAACCTTGATTCCTTTGCTCGCAATGGTTATCTCCATCGTCGGAGCTTTCGCAGGCATGATTGCGTTGGGAATTTCGATCAATACTCTTACCCTTTTCGGAATGGTCCTTGCCATTGGCATTGTAGTTGACGACGCCATTGTCGTGATCGAAAATGTAGAGCGCAACATGCGCGAGATGGGGCATTCCGCCAAAGAAGCCGCGCGGCTGGCGATGACGGAGGTGACCGCCCCAATTGTCGCCATCGTCCTTGTATTGTGCGCTGTATTCGTTCCCGTCGCATTTTTAGGCGGCATCGCCGGCCAATTGTATAAACAGTTCGCCCTGACGATCTCCATTTCCGTGATCATTTCAGGAATCGTCGCTTTAACTCTAAGTCCCGCTTTGTCTGCAATTTTAATCAGACCCCATAAAGGATCCTCAAAGTTCGCCGTCTGGTTTGACGCCTTTTTTGAAAAATTCACGACGCTTTATGTAAAAGGCGCTCGCTGGATGATTGTCCGCCCTTGGTGGGGCATGGCGGGATTTTTGTGCGTGTGCGGCCTTATTTTCCTTCTCTTTCATATCATGCCGACAAGTTTTGTGCCGGATGAAGATCAGGGATACCTGATAGGGGTGGTCGATATGCCGGAAGGCTCCAGCTTAAACCGAACAGAAGCCGTCTCCACTCAAGCTGAACAGATCGCTTTAAAAAATCCCGCCGTCGATAAATTTGTCGAGTTTGCAGGCTTTAGTTTTATCGACAGCTTAAACCGCGCCAATCAAGGAACAAATTTTCTTACCTTAAAAGATTGGAGCGAACGGACGGCTCCCAACGAGACCGCTCACGCCGTATTGCGGGAACTGACAGCGAAATACGCCGCAATTCCCCAAGGTCGCATCCTGATCTTCAATCCACCGGCTATTCAGGGCTTGGGCACGGTGGGCGGCTTTGAATTTTGGATTGAAAACCGAGGTTCCGGCGACTACGCTCACCTGGAGGATGTGACGCATCAATTCATTGCAAAAGCTCAACAGCGCCCGGAATTGGCCTATCTGGTTTCCACCATTTCAGCGAGCGCGCAGCAAATTTACGTCGACCTGGACCGCTCTAAAGCCCGTTCATTGGGGGTCCCTATTAATGATATCTACAGTACGCTGCAGAGTCTTTTCGGATCATTTTACGTCAATAATTTTAATAAATTCGGCCGCGTCTACCGCGTCATCATGATGGCTGAACCTCAATGGAGGGAAAAGCCCAATGACATCGAACAGATATATGTCAAAACGAAGAAGGGCCAAATGGTGCCTCTCCAAACGCTTGTAACCCTGCGTAATTCCTCCGGCCCAAATCTCATAAGCCGCTTCAACGCCTTTCCAGCCGCAAAAATCAACGGCGGCGCGGCCGCCGGATACAGTTCAGGACAGGCATTGCAAGCCATGGAAGAGGTGGCGAAAGAAATGTTGCCTGACGA
>JABDEO010000157.1 GCA_013287015.1 Chlamydiota bacterium | reverse complement strand
TATAGCCTTGCTTCATCACAATCTCATCGGGTTGCAGCTTCACTCTATGCAAAACCAAAATCTCAGGAATTTTTACCATTCTTCTGAATCCCAATGGAACCGTCATATGTAATTTTGATGGCATGTTATCTGAAAGTTCATAGAGATCTAGAGCCGTATAGTGAGAATAGACGCCCTGCGGAACATTTAGGCGGTTTCTAGACCATAGGAACCAAAGAACGAGTTCCTCTCTTTCTCCTACTGGATATTTGGCAAGTCGGTAGATTCCTCTAAAAACTTTCACCCAATCACCAGTTTTCACGTGATAAGCGTGATTTTTGTCGCTAAACCCAGCAACAATGGCCTGTTGAAAGGTAAAATATCCCTGCTGGCTTTCTGCTATCTCAAAGAGTTCTGATTCTGGAGTCTGCATAAATCCCCTAATATTTAAGGGTTTTATACAATAAAGTCAAATCTAAGTCAAGTATCTAAAAGCTCAGACCTTGATTGATCTGGTTTTGTGACGTGGAACGACATTGCATCGAATATCAATAAATGGTAAAATCAGCCCTTTAAATTTTCATTAAACACTTATGCTTAATTATTTAAAGTATTTACTATTCCTCGTATTAACTTATGCTTCTCTTCAAGGTGAGAATTACTCCTATTCAGACCTTTTAAAGGGATCCCAGCCTGAACAGATAAAAGCCCTACAGGAAGCCAGCTCCTTTCTTAACTGGAATGATGGTACTCAGTTTCAATCTCTTGAAGGTGGACTGACTCGAGCTAAAGTGTACTCTTTTGAATTTGAAGGAAAAAAATACGTTCTTCGTTTCCTAGCTCTGACGCCAAGCCATTCAAAAGAAATGAGGAAAAACGAAATTCAAGCCCTGAACATTGGAAATAAACTTGGAATTGCTCCTGGATGTGTTTTTTCAGATCAAGATGCCGTCTTGATGGTCATGCCGTTTATCCAAGGACACCCATTACATCACCCAGATGATCATCAGCTATCCCAACTTGGGACAATGGTTAGGCAACTACATAATTATTCCGATTCCTATCCGACAAGATATTCTTTGAAAGACAGGATAAGCCTACACTATCAAAAGGCTATCAAAACTGGTGTTGCTTATCCCACTGGCTTCGATCAAGAAGTTCAGAATGTATTGAACAAGTCTTCTTCACGTTCGCTTGTTCCTTCTCATGGGGATCTAAATCCATCTAATATTTTAATTGATGATTCTTCTCGTGATATCAACATTATTGATTGGACCACTGCAACATTGGAAGACCCTTTTTTTGATTTAAGCTTTTTTAGTTTACTTTCTAATTTATCTCCTCTCCAAGAGGAAGTCTTTTTAGAAGCTTATTTTGGAAGAAAACCTTCGGAAAAAGAACGGGAGATTTTAAAAGAAGAAAAAGCAAAGGTTTGTTTATTAACGGCTGCAATCTGGCTTCGATTTTCTGAAACACCAGAGGAGATAGCATTGCCCCTTGAATCACGCATTGCTGCTTTGGATGCCGAGCTATATTCTCCAGCTCTTAAGTCGATTCAAGATTACTTGGGAGAAGGCATTGTTGTTGACTTGAATACAGCTCCTAAATCTGAGGTGAAATCTTATGCTCTCAGTTTCTATAAAGCTTATCTTGAAGCTCAAAGCGTTGGAGAATCAACCTATAACCCTGCTTTGCTCAATGAATTAACCTCGATGTGTGAAAAGGATCAAGAAGCAAGGTTTAAAGTTATAAACTCAGGAAATCTAGCTTCTGAAGAAGCAGGAAAGATGATAGAAAAAATTGATCAAGAAAATCTACCTCGCCTGAAAGCTATTGTTGAGCAATTCGGATGGCCAGGATTTCGGACTATAGGAGCAGAAGGTGCTGATAAGATGTGGTTGCTAGTTCAGCATTGTGATCAAGAAATAGAATTTCAGAAAACGTGTTTACAATTGCTAAAAGAATCTGTTGCTAAAGGAGATGCTCCTAAAAGACATTTGGCCTACTTAATGGATCGTGTCTTGGTAAATGAAGGAAAGCCACAAGTTTATGGTACACAAGTTCAAATTATCGAAGGGAAGGCTCTGCTTCGTCCTGTAGAAGATCCTGAGAATCTAGACAAACGAAGAAAAGAAATGGGGCTAGGCTCATTCGCTGACTATCTACTTCTTCTTAAAGAAATCTATCACTTAACCGAATAATTGACACTTATGATTACGGTGCACTAGCGGTGCAACGATGAACCTACTGCACCATCAAAATCTAATAAATTCCAGTAGCATTTTGATCAAAAATCCTTTACCCTCTTACTCATAGCGGTTGGATGGTATCGGGTTTTAGG
Organism: Chlamydiota bacterium; assembly: GCA_013287015.1. Taxonomy (GTDB): domain Bacteria; phylum Chlamydiota; class Chlamydiia; order Chlamydiales; family Parachlamydiaceae; genus JABDEO01. The sequence goes on along the minus strand of JABDEO010000157.1, from coordinate 1,506 downwards.
GTAGACCACCGCCCTCATAACCCGCTGGTCGCTGGTTCAAGTCCAGCTTGCCCCACTTTTTCATTCATGCTTGTAGGTTACTGTGGATAGCTTTCGCTGATTTGCTATTTACGTCAGCGTGTGTATAATTTATTTTATGGCACACATATGGCACAGTAGGACCCTATACACATCAATAAATCACAGCATTTATCATCAAAGTGATCTTGTCACTGCTCGCGCTAACCAAGTAAATGGAGCATGAGCTTAATGGCAACGATTCAAAAACGCATTAATAAAGATGGTACACCCAGCTACAGAGTGATGATTCGTCAGATTGACGGATTCCCTCCTGCCTCAAAAACCTTTCGTACCAGGCAAGCAGCAAATCAAGAATGCTTCAAGCTATTTACCAAGTGATCTGCGCAAGTTTTTGCGTAATCGTAGTGATCTCCAATATCCTTTCTGCAAAAATGGTGACACTCCCATTTCTTGCACTCAGCGTCCCTGCGGGCTTGATTACCTATCCTCTGACATTCTTGCTAAGCGACCTTGTGACAGAGATCTTTGGAGCTAAAAGAGCTAAATTGATGGTTTATATTGCTTTAGTAATGAATTTTTATGCTCACTATCTCTTATTTTCTATATTGAATTTGCTTCCTAAAGCCTTTCTAAACCATTCAGGCACTTGATCTGTTTTCATTTCCAGCACTTGTCCATCAGTGATTTCTGCCAACCAGATGTGTTCATGAGTCGAATTATCAAAGATATAAGAACGATTGGTGAATTGGACAGCCTGCATCAACAAATCAAGAGAGCGTTTATAACGGCTTACAATTTTATCTTCCGGCACAGAATGGCCGCCCATTTTCACCCGATAACGGACACGGGAAATATTGATGGATGCATCTTCCGTTGCTACATAATAGAGATAGGTGCGGTACCCCCTTGTCTGTGCCTTACGAAGCAGTTCCACCTTATCAGGAAATGACATTACAGTCTCAAAGGTGAAAGATTTTGAACATTCAATAAGCTTATTACGGATAAAATCTGCTGCAACTGAGGCAAAATAAGCATTGACTCCCACGTTATGAAAACTCAATTTCTCATCATTAAAACGCAGACTATGCGCATCGTCTAGTAAATCGGCTGCTTTTAGAAGCGGAGAATGAATAAAAAAATCGATTACTTCTTTTGCAGTCGTTGTTACTTGATAGCCTTGAAGATCCAGGAAACCGCGATCGCAAATTTCCTTTTCGATCTCATCGGGATTAATATATATTCCGAGCAGTTCAGGACGGATTATGGATTTAAATGTGCTTTTACCGGAACCATTTGGACCTGCGAACATACGAAGACGGGGAATTCCTTTATTCATTGAATTTCCAACCTCTGACCGCGAGTTACCGGCGTTGATGGAGGTAGACGCTTGATGAATTTTTGCTTCCCATCAGGAAATACCTCCACAAGATTCCCATTTTCACTTATAAGCACACTACTGCCTGATGCCAGAGCTGCCCAATATGC
>JABDEO010000156.1 GCA_013287015.1 Chlamydiota bacterium | reverse complement strand
TCGTCGAGGGACAATGTGTCGTCGATGGCGTCGCTTTGCAGGCACATGAGGCCGCGCTTGGATTCGCGGCAGAAATTGATCCAGTGACGCACTTCCGGCAAGGGCTCCACTTCCTGTTCAATGCGCTTTAGCGCGGTTTCTAAATGCAGATCAGAGCGATAAACCAGCTTGAACGCCTTTGCTAATTCTTTGCGTGTATGGAGGGGCATGCCATGGCGTTTTAGACCGATGATGTTCAAGCCGCCGAATTTGAATGGAATGCCTGCTCCAATAGTATAGGGAGGAATATCATGAGTGATGCGGCTCATGCCTCCAACTAAGGCGTAGCATCCGATGCGCACGAATTGATGAATGGGCGTTAACCCGCTGATGATGGCGTAATCTCCGACTTCCACATGACCGGCCAATGTTGCATTGTTGCTCATGATGACCCTGTTTCCAACCACGCAGTTATGCGCAATATGGCAATAGGCCATGATCAAGCAGTTATCGCCCACCTGTACGGCTGAACCCTCTTGGCAAGAAGAGTTGATTGTAACAAATTCACGTATATCGCAATTTTTGCCTATTTTGACGAAAGTTTTTTCGCCGCGGTATTTGAGGTCTTGCGATTTCGTGCCGATGCTGGCTCCGGGATATACCGTGGTGCCTTCTCCAATCGTTGTGCATCCATCGATATATGCATGAGATTTAATGATCACGCGATCTTCAAGAATCACATTGGCTTTGACAATAGCGTAAGGCTCTATGATGACATCCGCGCCAATCTGAGCGCCTTCTTCAATAATAGCCGTTGGATGAATTTTGCGATCTTTCATGAGTTGCACTCTTAAATCAAGTTAGGGTCAATTAAAGCAAAACCAATCTCGGCTTCAACGGCTAATTTGTTGTTGACCGACGCTTCCACCTTTACCCGTCCCCCTTTGAGACTAAAATGCAAGCCTTCGCCTTTTAGGAGCAAAACATCTCCTGGACGCACTGGATGTCGAAATTTGGCGTTGTTTACATTGAGGAGCACTGCAATTTTTCCATTGTTCGCCTTTAAATGCACCATGACGCCGCCGGTTTGCGCCAGCGCTTCAAGGATGAGCACTCCTGGCATGATAGGGGCGTCGGGAAAATGACCTTGGAAAAAATATTCGTTGCTCGTTACATTTTTTTGGCCTAAAACGTACCCTCGTTCTAAATCAAGCTCCAGAATTTTGTCCACTAATAAAAAAGGATAGCGATGAGGCAATATTTTGATGACGTCTTTGGCGTCCAAAGTTTTACACTCACCAAGTGGTTTGCTAGACATCATTCGGCCTCCGTCATGAAATGTTCATGGAGTTTTTTTGCAAGTTGATGGTTGGAAGCGTGTCCGGATCGGACGGCGATCACATGCGCGTGAAAAGGTTTTCCCACCAGAGAAAGATCACCGATTAAATCTAAAAGCTTATGGCGAGCCATCTCATTGGAGAAATGCAAACCGCCCTTGCTGAAAACAACCTCTCCCTTAATGATGATTGCATTATCAAGGCTGCCGCCTTTAATTAATCCCCGGTCCATGAGCATGGCGACCTCTTCATAGCGTGAAAAAGTGCGGCATTGAGCGATCTCTTTTACAAAGGTCTCGCTATTCACTAAAGTGGAATGAAATTGAGCTCCCAGCGCTTTGGATTCAGGATAGTGCAGGGTGTAGGTGATTCGATAGCCGTCATATGGCAAGGCCACTAGGTGGATGTCGCCTTCAGACCAGTAAAGCGGTGTATTGATTTTTGCAATAGCGACGTTGGCGGATTGTTCTAGAACGCCCGCCTTGATAATCATTTCAACGAACATCGAAGAGCTGCCATCGTAAATCGGCGGCTCTATATTTGACACTTCAATGCATAAATTGTCGATATCAAAGGCGCGCACAGCGGCCATAACGTGTTCGATGGTGTGGATGCGCACATCGCCTATGCCGATTGTGGTGCTGCGTGAAGTGTCGACAACCGATTTAACTGTCGCTGGAATAAGGGGTTGATGGGGCAAATCAGTGCGTTTAAATGCAATGCCGAAATTTTCCTCTGCGGGACAAAAACGCATCGTCACTTCTTTTCCGGTGTGGCAGCCTATGCCGGAAAAAACGGCGGCGTTTTGCAGAGTCCGCTGTTTTCGATGGCGGCCAGAGATCGAATCATTTAAAGAAGACACAATATTTTCATCCAAAAAAACAGATAATACATAAAAGCAAATAGTAAAGATTACGACAAGGCTAATCTATTGAACCGATTTTATACAAGCATAAAAATAATAAGCCTATCAGAAAACTCAAGCCAATGATTAAGGAGTCCCCAAAATGCGCATACAATGTTTGATAGGTGTAAATCGGCATGCGCAAATAGAGAGCTTCCGGCTGCCATTCTGGTCGCAGCGCATGTTCAGCCGCTATTCCAATTATCCGTCCAAAACTATCGACGCCGCCTGTAATGCCCGCATTGGATGCGCGAACCAAAGCTATCCCATTTTCAACGGTGCGCAGCCGAGCGTGTGCAAAATGCTGCCATGGCAATTGGGAATTTGGATACCAAATATCGCTGCTAAGGTTAACAAGCAACATGGCTCCGGATTGTTTATTTTCACGCATCAAGTTTCCAAAGGTTTCTTCATAGCAAATAGACAAACCAAAGGGGATCTGATTCGCTGCAAAGACCTTCGCCTCTTTGCCCGGCGTAAAAGAGCCTTGCACTCCGTAATTGGCGGCCAGCGCCCTGCAGAAATCAAAGGGGATGTACTCGCCTAAAGGAAGTAAAATGCGTTTTTCATAGCGTTGCGCTGGCGCATTCGTTCTACTGTCAATGCGTTGAGGAACGAAATACTGAGCCGCGCTGTAATATTCACGTTTCTTTTCAGCGACATCCTCAGCGTCTTCTAAGCCGATGACAACTCCTGTTTGGAAATGGTTGGCGATCGCCTGTGTCCAAAAAGCATTATTAACAAAAAATTTAGGGCCATGCGCTGTTTGAACTTGACGCGCCAGGGGTTCCTGCAAATCGGGAAAAGCGTCTACGCTTTCTTGTCCTAGAATATTCAAAAAAACGGTTCGCACCACATCGTATGGAAATAAAAATGAATAGGTTCCGCCCGGCACTACGTATTCAGGCAGCGCCATTAAATCTATAGGTCGTCCTTGTTGCTTTCGAATGATTTTCAAAATTTCCGTCCACTCTTCAACTATGTAAGCCGTCATGCTTTTCACATCGGCAAAACCCATGGTTTCCTCCGTCGGAAAAGCAGTTTGAACTAAAACCGTATTTAAATATTGTTTCGGTTGGCTCTCCATCGCATCGGTGTGGATTTGCAATTGAATGGCTCCATAAAGATATGGCAGCAGCGCCGCGCTGATCCATGCCAGCGTCGCCCAGCTCGTGCGTGATAGGCTCCAAGCTCTGAGCGCTAACAGATTGACGAACATCACCCAAAAGGAGAGTCCAAAAACGCCAAATAAAGAAGCCATCTGCATCGAATAAAGATTGCCGGCAAGAGCGAGTCCCGCTGGATTCCATGTGTAACCTGAAAAAAAGAATAGGCGGCTCCATTCAAAAATCGTCCACAGTGCGGCGATCGCCAAAATCGGGAGAAATCTTCGCAAATTTTTCGGAGTGATCATTCCTCCGATAAGGCCGAACTGCACACCCAGGGCGAAAGCGAAAAATAGATAAAGCGGATAGATATAGTAATAGGGATGGGAAATCATCCATGACAATTGGATAAGCTGTACGCTGGTGAACCATGCGGCGGCCAGCCAAAAACGAGGCCAAAAATTCTCATAGCAGAGCAATATTCGCCAAAATAGCGCATAGCCCA
>JABDEO010000155.1 GCA_013287015.1 Chlamydiota bacterium | reverse complement strand
GCGGCGTCCATCGGCATAAACATTACTATCATTTAGCTCCCAATATCGCTTGCCGGCTCAGTGGAAAAGGCATGGCGCATCTCCAAATACAGGAGATTATTCAGCGGTCGCTGCCAAAAGGAGAAAGTTTTCTAGAGTATCGTTTCCCCGCCGTTAACCGCATCGGAGATGTCGTTTGGCCAGCGCAAAAACTGGTTTTTGAAATACAGTGCGCCTCCATTTCCGCAGAGGAAATCGACCGTCGCAATCGAGACTATCTTTCACAAGGTTTTGAAGTCGTCTGGATTTTACATGACAACCGCTATAATAAATACCGTGTTTCAGCGGCGGAATTGTATCTGCAAAACCATTGCTTCTATTTCACCAACATAGACATCAATGGACAGGGGATGATCTATGATCAATTTGACATCATTTATAAAGGGCTGCGCCAACAAACGCTGGCTCCATTGCGAGTTGATGTTTCTCAACCAAAAAAAATAGATCCTAATCACAGCATATTGCCGCAGCATGCGGATCGTTTAAAGATTCAAAGGACTCTTTACTTTGCAGGGGACCTCTTTTCTCTCAATTTTTGCGATTCTCCAGAAGCGATCCAGTACTTAAAAAATGCAGCGGAAATGGAGAAATCGCATTTGGATAAGACCTCAAAAATATGGCGGCCAAAAAACATACGCCAGTGGTTATTTCATCTGATTTATCGACCTTATCGTCTGTTTTTTCAAATGTTGCTTGAACGATCTTGCAGATGAGGGCGTTTTTTCTTGATTGAAATTGCTGAAACCCTAGATGATGAGCAGGTGTGATCGGTACTGGCTGTTTCAATTTTTTTTTAGATTTTAGAGGGCTATGAGTAAAAGCAATTTCAAGACCGCATTCTCTCAACAGCATCAGCAGAAAATAGATGAGTTGATCGCTCTTGCGAAAGAACAAGGCTATATCACCTATGAGGAGATCAATGAGATCTTGCCCATGGCGTTTGATTCAGCGGATCAGATCGACCAAGTTCTGATCTTCCTTAGCGGCATGGATATTCAAATCCTCAATCAATCTGAAATTGAGCGCCAAAAAGAGCGCAAGAAAGAAGCTAAAGAAATGGAGGGGCTTCCAAAGCGATCTGAAGGCACTCCAGATGACCCTGTACGCATGTATTTGAAAGAGATGGGATCGGTTCCGCTTCTCACACGGGAAGAGGAAGTGGAAATTTCCAAACGCATCGAGAAGGCTCAGATTCAGATTGAGCGCATCATCATGCGCTTCCGCTACTCTACATCCGAAACGATCGCCATCGCAACATATCTCATACAGCTTAAAGAACGTTTTGATAAAGCTATCGCTGAAAAAGAGGTTCCGAATAAACAAGCCTTCCTGCTGCTCCTGCCTAAACTTTGCGAACTCCTCAAAAAGGAAGATCGCACATTGGAAAACCTGCAACTGCAGATGGATAATCCCAAGCTAAAAGATCCTGAGCGCAATAAAATTTTGGAAGAATTTGAAAAATGCCGCGTTCGCACTCAGGCGTATTTGCGCCGCTTTCATTGCCGCCATAATATCATCGAAGATTTCGGCGAAGTCATCCTGCAAGCGTATGAACGATTTTTAATTCTGGAAAAGGAGATCAACGAGCTGATTCCCCGCGCGGAACGCAATAAATTCGCCGCCTCAAAACTCTATGCAGCCAGACGTAAACTTAAAAAACGCGAACTGGCGGCCGGACGCACGCTGGATGACTTCAAAAAAAGATGTGCGCATGCTGCAGCGCTGGATGGACAAGAGCCAAGAAGCCAAACGCGAAATGGTCGAATCCAACCTGCGCTTGGTCATCTCCATCGCAAAAAAATACACCAACCGAGGCCTCTCCTTCCTTGATTTAATTCAAGAAGGAAATATGGGTCTCATGAAAGCCGTTGAAAAATTTGAATATCGCCGAGGCTACAAATTTTCAACTTATGCGACTTGGTGGATTCGACAAGCCGTTACACGCGCCATCGCCGACCAAGCTCGCACAATCCGCATCCCTGTGCATATGATTGAAACCATTAATAAAGTCTTGCGCGGCGCAAAAAAACTCATGATGGAGACCGGTCGGGAACCGAGCCCAGAGGAGCTGGCGACCGAATTAGGCATCACTCCGGATCGCGTCCGCGAAATCTATAAAATCGCACAGCATCCGATTTCGCTGCAGGCGGAAGTGGGTGATGGCGGAGAGAGCCAATTCGGAGATTTCTTAGAAGATACAGGGGCCGATTCGCCTTCCGAAGCGACCGGTTACTCTATTTTGAAAGATATGATGCACGAGGTGCTGGCCACTTTAACGGAACGCGAACGCAAGGTGTTGATTCAGCGTTTTGGCTTATTGGATGGCAAGCCTAAAACATTGGAAGAAGTTGGAATCGAATTCAACGTCACTCGAGAGCGCATTCGCCAGATCGAGGCGAAAGCTCTTCGCAAAATGCGTCATCCTACGCGCGCAAAACGTCTTAAGGCCTTCCTTACCCCTGTTGAAGCCGCCTAATATTTTTGGGGTCAAGCCTGCATGGAGTTGAACCAATGAATTTAGAAGAATTCAACACAAAGGCACAAAGAGACGGAGACACAAAGAAGTTCAGCAACCACCCTGTTGTCTTCCTTCGCGCCTCAGCGCCTTTGTGTCTTTGTGTTGAATTGCTACTATGACTTGTGTGTAAGGATCAGGTCTTCGTGTCTTTGTGTTTAACTCACCTTACGCAAAATAGCGGACATTTGGACTAAGCCAAAGCCCCGGGGACGAAGTCTCTTGAGCCACCCCATATTAGGAAATATGGGGTGGCTCAAGAGACTTCGTCCGCGGGAGCTTTCGCTTTAGCCCAAATGCCCGTTATTTTGCGTAAGGTGAGTGTTTAATTTGCTTGAAGTTTTGAAAGAAGTCTATTATAAAGTGTTGTATGTCGCCGCGGCCTGCTTTGAATATTGATCAAGTCCTGCAGGTTCTTCGCCCCGGCGGCCCGTTAAGCGGCGGCTTGCGCGGCTTCGAATCCCGCGCATCTCAGCAGCAAATGATGCGCACGATCCTCGAAGCCTATAATGGCAATCGGATCGCTTTGATCGAAGCAGGCACAGGAACAGGCAAAAGCCTCGCTTACATCATTCCCGCTTTACTATGGGCTCATCAGCATAAAGAACGCACTCTTATCTCCACGCATACCATCACTCTCCAAGAACAGTTGCTTAGCAAAGATATTCCTTTAGTGACTAAGGCTTTAAACTTGGAAATTAAAGCTGTTTTAGTGAAAGGCATGAGCAATTATATTTGCCAAAGAAAACTGGAAGAAATTCGATTGGAGACTCTCCTATTCTCCGCGGAAGAATCCGCTGAATTTGAAAAAATCAGCGCTTGGGAAAGCAATACGCGGGAAGGATCTCGCTCAGAGCTATCGTTTATTCCCTCTCCCGGTTTATGGGAAAAATTATCCGCTGAACGCGACGCCTGCAACCATCAGGAGTGCCCGCACTACCAGAGCTGCCATTTTTTTAAGGCGCGCCGTCAAGCTCAAGACGCTCAGATTCTCGTCGTCAATCACCATTTGCTTTTTGCAGATCTTGCTTGTCGTGCGGAAACCAACAATTACGACGCTCCCGGAGTTTTACCTCCATACGGCCGCATTATTTTAGATGAAGCGCATCATATTGAAAGCATTGCAACGGAGTATTTTGCAAAAAAAGTTTCCCATTTGAGCATTTTGCGAACCATGAGTCGTTTGGCGTCGGATAAACGAGGCAAATTATCCGTTTTAAAAGAAAAACTTCAAAAATGTTCAGGTTCAGCTCCTCAAAAAGAGACTTCATCGCTGCTGGGGCGATTGACTATGGATTTTCCGGGC
>JABDEO010000154.1 GCA_013287015.1 Chlamydiota bacterium | reverse complement strand
CTCGGCCCCGACCAAAAACCTCTAACGCAAGACTTTTAAATGGGCGATGAGTTGCTTCGCACAATACAGTCTCCTGAAGCCCTCAAAAGCTTAACGCTGCCCGAACTTACTCAATTGGCGGCGGAGATCCGTGCACGCATCATCGAAGTTCTCTCGATAAATGGAGGACATCTCGCCTCCAATTTGGGGGTGGTGGAACTTACTCTCGCGTTGCATACTGTATTCAGCTCCCCTGAGGACAAATTTATTTGGGATGTCAGCCATCAAACTTATGTGCACAAGCTATTGACCGGCCGGCAAGACCGCTTCTCCAAGATCCGCCAGTTCAAAGGGTTATGCGGCTTCAGCCATCCAAAAGAATCCCATCACGATCACTTCCATGCCGGGCATGCGGGCACTGCGTTGTCGCTAGCCTTAGGCGTTGCCAAAAACCGCGATCTGGCAAAACGGCAAGAGTATGTCATTCCGATCATCGGCGATGCGACGCTGACATGCGGAGTGTCATTGGAAGCTTTGAACAATATTTCCCGTGATATGAAGCGTTTTATTCTTGTCCTAAACGACAATGCGATGTCCATTTCGCAAAATGTTGGAGCGATCACTCGTATTTTAAGCCGCATTTTAAGCAATCCCCTGACAAATAAGCTTCATCAAGAATTAGACTCCCTTGTTTCTAAGATCCCAAGCTATGGCTCCCTGCTTACAAAACAGGGACACCGCATCACGGAAGCGCTAAAAAACTTCGTCAGTCCCGCGGTCTTTTTTGAACACTACGGCTTATCCTATATTGGACCGATCGACGGACACGACACGAAACGATTGATTGATGTTTTTGAAGGTCTTAAAGACTCGCAATGGCCCGTCGTTGTCCACGTGTTGACGAATAAGGGTCAAGGCATGGATGAAGCGATTAAAAATCCCGTTTCTTATCATGGCGCTAAACCCTTCCATCTGGATACAGGCAAGTTTTTACCGGCGACTTCCAACAAACCGACATTTCCTAAAGTGTTTGGCGCACACATGCTGAAAATGGCGGAAAGCGATCCAAACCTTGTGGTGGTCACGCCCGCCATGTCCGCGGGCTCTTGTCTGGATGAATTGATGCACCGCTTTCCTGAACGCTGTCTCGATGTGGGAATCGCTGAATCGCATGCCATCACTTTTTGCGGCGGCTTGGCGTATGGGCGCAATTTGAAGGTTGTCGCCTCCATTTACGGAACTTTTCTACAGCGGGCTCTGGATAATGTCTTTCATGATATCTGCCTGCAAGAGTTGCCTGTCGTCTTTGCCATCGATCGCGCCGGCATTTCAGGTCCTGACGGCGCCACCCATCACGGCATTTATGATATCTCCTTTCTGAATGCAATGCCCAACATGATCATTAGTCAACCTCGAAATGGCCATGTCTTGAAAGAATTGCTCGAATCCGCTTTCCAATGGGGGCGTCCAGCGGCGATACGGTATCCCAATATGACCACTGAAGACTCCAATGCGCCGCTCAGCTATCGAGAACCGGGCAGGGGGGAAATATTAGCGGAAGGTCAGGATTTGCTGATCATCGCTCTTGGACATATGAACCTCACCGCCCTAAAATTGCGCGAACTGCTCCTGCCGCATGGAATCACAGCAACGGTTATGGATCCGGTATTCGTTAAACCTTTAGACACTGAACTCCTCTGCAAGCTGCTGGTTTCCCATTCCAAAATCGTCACTATTGAGGAGCATTCAGCAGCCTCAGGGATGGGCTCCATCATTAATCATTTTCTTATGTCTCAAGGGTATGGCAATATCCAAATGCTAAACTGCGGGGTTCCCGAAACGTTCCTCGACCAAGGAAGCCATGCGGAGCTCATCAATGAAATCGGATTGACCCCTGAAAAAATTGCGCAACGCGTCATGCGGCATTTTACATTGTCTGAGGTCCCCCCTGCGCATGCAGAGGTAGAAACGGCAGCGCCAGCGGCATATGAACCTAGGGGTGGCGGCCGATGATCATCGCCCTTTTCACCAACGTCATTAAAAACCATGCCAAACCGCTCGCTATAGGCATTCGAGAGTTTCTGAGTCATCGAAACATCACCGTCGTGGCTGAAGATAAAGAGGCGGCGCATATTGGAGCTGATCCTTTATCCAAAGTCGATCCAGCATCGATAGACTTTCTCATCTCGCTTGGCGGCGATGGTTCGATCTTGAGAATTTTTCATACCTATCCGCAGCTTAACGCTCCAATTTTAGGAATAAATTTAGGCGGACTAGGCTTTATGACGGATGTCACGATTGAAGAGCTTTATCCAAGTCTAGAAAATTTGCTTGCCGGGCGATATCAGATTCAAAACCGCCTTATGATGGAAGGAGAAACAACTGGCCAGCAGCTCTATTTTGCAGTCAATGAAGTCGTTGTGCATCGGGCGAAAAACCCATCTCTGATCGATCTCGCAATCTATGTAGATGGAAAATACCTCAATACTTTTTCAGCCGACGGCATTATTGTAGCGACGCCAAATGGCTCTACGGCCTACTCGCTAGCGGCCGGAGGGCCGATCTTAACGCCTGATTTAGAAGCGTTTGTCATCACTCCCATCAGTCCCCATACTATTTCAAATAGACCGATCGTCCTTATGCCTAAACAGGAACTGGAAATACGCTATATTGGCGAATACCCTTCAGTTGAAGCGACCTACGATGGTTTCGGCCACTTTCCCTTGCGCACCGGCGAGGTGCTGCTCATCCGCAATTCCAAACGGAAATTCCGCCTGGTCAACATGATGCATTATGACTATTTCTCCACCTTGCGCACTAAATTGGGGTGGACCGGAAAGCTCAAAAAATAGCGCTTGTAGCGTAGACTTCAGTCTGCGCTACAGCGGGTCAGGCAATTAAAGCGTTATTTAATGCTGAAGCGAAGCCGCCAGCGCCGCTTGAAGCGCTGGATCTTCATCTGGTCCGCCAGGTGGCATAGAAGGTCCGCCTGCATGGTGGTTCCCCGGATGATGATGCCCCATTGGAACATGACCCGTTCCTCCACCTAATAGAGCTTGCAATTCGGGAGGAAGTTGCTCTGGATGTGCAAGCATTTGTTGAAACTGTTGTTGAACCGCTGGGTTTTGCAATAAATTCATAAAGGGTGGAGGAGGACCCGGAGGATGTCCGTGGCCATGACCACCTGGAGGTGGCGCATGAGGACCGCCTGGAGGAGGCGGCATGCCACCCATACCGCCACCGCCTCCCATCATGCCAGCTAACCCACCTGCCCCTCCCATCATCATGCCCGCTAAACCTCCTAAGCCGCCTCCACCGCCTGCATTGAATTGTTGCAGCTGTTGCACTAATTGAGCCGGCGGAAGTCCGATGTCTGTCAACTGTGTTGCAATCACTGGATTTTGCAAAATCTGCGTCAACCGCTGCGTTATCTGAGTGGCCATATTTGGAAGGCCAGCTCCTCCTCCGATGAGACCGCTAAATATTTGACGGATATTGCATGCTAACAAACCTGTAGCGGCAAAAGAAAGTCCTGCCATAATGATACTGTTTTGAATATCAAAATATTCGGCCCAATGTTTGAGAGATTCGATGCGGCGACATGTAATGGCGTTAAGTCCATGGACGAACATTGTTTTTGCAAGACTCCAAACAACCAATGTTACGCCTGTTAGAACTACAAGAATCACACAAACTCGAGTTCCCAGCCACCCGATAGCCTGCAAGACACGCTTATCTGAATGTTCCATAACATTACAGCCAACCCCCAAAGCTAGAGGAATAGCCACAGGCAGGCTAAACAGCAAAATATCACTATTTTTGAGTACAGTTGATAAAACTGGCATAATTCTCCTTTAGTAGAAAGAATATAAAATTTTAAATAAAAATTGTTTTAAACAACAAAATCATTTCATTAAATATTTAATTA
>JABDEO010000153.1 GCA_013287015.1 Chlamydiota bacterium | reverse complement strand
GCACTTTTTTTTATTTTGTTGGGAATCATTGCGATTTTATTGCCTTTCTCTCCCACTATACGCTCGGATTTTATTGAATTTGTCCTCCAAAACTCTATTGCAATCAGTTTATTTGGTTTTGGATTTTTGCTGATTGGCGCCGTTATGCTGGCGAACCTGTATTTGAATACTCGACATCATTACTACAACATACGCGTGGGAAATCGTTTAGTGGAGGTTGACGAAGCGATTATTCATCATTATCTTAATACGTATTGGAATCAACTTTTTCCACAGCAAGAGACGCCTACGCGTTTACGTTTCAAAAAAAATACGATCAAAATCATTGCTGATCTTCCTTACAGTCCAGAGTCGGATCGAAAAGAATTGATTGAACGCATTCAGCATGATATTCAAGATATCTTTAAACGAATTTTAGGCTATTCCCATGAATTCATGCTGTCGATAAGCTTTCAGCCAAAAGCATAAAAAGAAAAAGAACCCCCCATTAATTTTAGGGCTGCTCTTCTCCATTGATAGAAAAGACTAACTCATATTTCGAGCTGTATTTCCCCGTTTTCCATTTCGTTTCTATCGAAATACTACAATTACCTAATTCATAATTACCTAATTCAATGTGCACATGGATATGCCGCATTATCCAAAAATTATAACACCCCTTGATTATTTTAAATAAGCTGTCATTTTTACAAAAAGGATTATTATAAAGATGGACGACCTGCAAGCTTAAAGATTCAGCAATTATTTTTGGAAATTTTTGTAAATTATTATTAGATGCATAAAATCTCATTAAATAAGGAAGTTGTGCAATTCCATTGGGCAATTCGCTGATCTGATTATTTGAAACACTAAAAGTATGCATACGTTTGAGTCTCTCGATTTCCTTTGGGATAGATGTTATAGCATTGCAAGAGAAATTCAGATCGCACATTTCTGTACATCCTCCAATCCACTTAGGAATTTCTTTAAATTGATTATTTTTAGCGGAAAGAACCTGCATATTAGGAAAAACTATTTTGTTAGAAAAATTTGGAAATTCTTCAATATTGTTTGATTCAATAGATAGTACGCTTAATTTTTGAAGCAATTCTATTTGAGGAGGCAGCTTGCTTAATCTATTTGAATGCATATATAAATCAGTTAGATTCAGAAGATTTTCTATTATATTTCCAGGTATAACAGTTAATTGATTTCTGCCAATATTTAGCTCTTTCAGTTGAGTTAGTTTAGCAATTCCTATCGGCAGTTCCTTAAATTGATTGCCAGAAATATCTAATCTGGTAAGGAGAAGATCCCCTATTTCTTTTGGAAGATTATTTAGCGCATTGTCACGCATGTATAAATAACCCAAATTCATTTTCTTTAAAATATTCATCATTTCAGGTGAAATAACAGTGAGCTTACCTAATTTTTTTGAAAATATCCTCTTCTCAAAACTGAGATCGATGACCTCAATCCCGTTCAGATTTGGAGGAGGTTCGCTTTGAAAATAACTTCTTGCGATCGCAGCCCTATCTTGGATGCTTTTACTGCTATTTCCACCACTGAGGAGGATATGTCTAATTTCAGGGATTTCTATGGCTAAAATAACTAGATTGCGATCATGCTCTTCTTGAATAGATTCTTTAATTTTAATGAAAACAGAAGGGGCAACGTAACTGAATGTGGACCAATGACTTTTTTCTTTTTGATCTAAACCTAAATCTTTCCATTCTTTCCAAAGTTTTTGATAGAGCGTAGTAACCTTATGCTGAATAATGATAAGATTTTGTGTATCTGAATCAATTTCTTTGTTTGTCTTTAGTTTACCCTCAAGTGCTAATTTTACGCTTCCTTCCAGTTCGAATTTTTCTTTTTCGCTTAATAAAGATTGTAAAGGATTAAATAACCCATTCCAATAATTTGCATTGAGGGCAATATCTTTTGCCCCCTTGTTGATGCGAATATCAGCATTTCCCGACATTAACATGATTGTCGCTTGTATGTCGTTAGGAAGTCTATTAAAATTAAAAAAACTGGATGAATTATTAATCATTATAATACCTAATTGTTAATAACTGAAAAACTTAATTGTATCAATAAGTTGATTTAATATAAAGGATTTTTTTATAATTTTTTTATAAAGATTTTTTATAAATTTTTATAAAAAGTTATGGCAAAAAAAGTAGCCAGGTCGTCCCGACCTGGTATTCAAGGCCGGGACGGCCTTGTTACCTTCAGTCTTTAAGACGAGCCCAACTATTGTCCCTGTCTCTGTCCCTATGTTATGTCGCTTCAGGGAGTATGCGATTGTATACAAAAGCTCTTTCCGGATCGATTGTCACCAATTGACCTTCTTTGAGAATGCGGCATGCGGCGTCTGCACGCACTAGAGTGGTCTTATCCAGCATTTTTGCAATCTGCAATGCATATTTTTCCGAAGCGACATCATCAATATGATTTTGTAAAATCACTCCGGCCGCTTCATGAATAAGCGGCAGGTATGTTTCGTCGCATTTAGTGATGACAATCAATTTATCGCGCACGCGATATGGTTTATCAGACTCAGGTGAAAGAACAATCGCCACGTTTCCGTGCACGCGCATGCCAAAACCGACATAGCCACGGACGAGAACATCTCCAATATTTTCCAAGATCATCGTATTGGTTGTTCCCGAAATGCCAAAAGGGGAGCCGGCGGTGACAACAACTAGGTCGCCATAACTGACCAGGTGATTTTCCAGGGCGTATTGGCTGATTTTTCCGAAAGCTTCGGCTAGAGTTTGACAAGGGGGGCTCAGGACAGGAATGACTCCCCAGTTGATGGCCATCTGATGGTAGCATTTTTCACGATGTGTCATGCCGATGATTGGGATGGGGGGACGCAGTCGTGAAAGCAGACGCGCCGTGGTGCCTCCGCTGGTGAAAGCGAAGATCGCTTGCGCGTTTGAAGTGTAGGCCGCCTTAACAGTAGCTAGGGTGACAGCTGATGGGACGTCGTGGAAAAGCAGCGAAGCGTATTGATCAAAGAAGCCGCGATAATTGAAATCTTTTTCCGCTTCTTTCACGATGTTTGTCATCATATGAACGGTTTCTAGAGGATACTTGCCGATGGCTGTTTCTCCGGACAGCATGACGGCGGATGTGCTGTCATAGATTGCATTGGCGACATCGGAGGCCTCGGCGCGGGTTGGTCGAGGATTATTGATCATCGATTCCAACATCTGAGTCGCTGTAATCGCTGGTTTGCCTGCTAGATAACTTTTACGTATCATCATCTTTTGCAGCGAAGGCACCTGGCTCAGAGGAACTTCCACTCCGAGATCTCCGCGAGCGATCATGATGCCGTCAGCCACTTGCACGATGCTGTCGAAATTGTGGACTCCCTCGCTGTTTTCGATTTTCGCCATGACTAGAATATCGGATCTTTTTTCCGAGGCTAACAATTTTTTGATATCGAGAACATGGTCAGCGGATCTTACGAACGAAGCTGCGATGATGTCGACATCTTGCTGGCATCCAAAACGGATGTCGCTGATATCGGTTTCCGTCATGGCAGGCAGGTTGAGCCGTGCATGGGGGATATTCACTCCTTTTCCAGATTTTATGGCCCCGCTGTTGTAGATTTCGACCACAATTCCTTCGGAAGTTTTATCAACGACATGGCTTTCGATATAGCCATCGTCAAAGAGGATTTTTTCGCCGTTTTGGAGTTCGTCCAAGATAAATCCCGGAGAGATTGAGACTTTTTCGGCATCGCCTTCAAGGCTCGCCTTGACAAGACGCCATTTTTGACCTGCGTGCAGCTGCACCTCTCCGCCTTTGATTTTGCCGATGCGAATTTCCGGTCCCTTGGTGTCTAACATAATCGCCAAAGGCTTTTGCAGACGTTTGCGAGCTTCCTTGATGTGGTTGATGATCGTTAGATGTTCGTCATGATTTCCATGGCTGAAATTGAGGCGGGCGACGCTCATTCCGGCTTCGATCAGTTGAATAATCTTTTCGAGAGTGTTAACGGCGGGTCCGATGGTGCAGATAATCTTTGTACGCGTCATCATAGCAAAATTCTCCAGTTAGACTTATTGCGTCACCTACTAGAAACGACAATTGCGAACGTATCATAATCCGAATAAATATTCCAGCAAGGGTTCGGTTCTTCC
>JABDEO010000152.1 GCA_013287015.1 Chlamydiota bacterium | reverse complement strand
AGCCCCGGGGTTGAAGTCGCTGTACACTGTTTACAATGATTCAACCGCGGGAGCTTTCACGCTGTTCTAAATGGGAAATTTTAACTAGAGGCTGGTATAACTCAAGAGAAAAAGATAGCTTTTTTATAAACGAGTAGACTATACTCCAATTTTGCACGACATTTTTGGAGTATAGTCTATGTATAAGCGTCTAATCCGTTTTAATCATAATCATAACTTGTTTCTTTTCGGTCCAAGAGGTGTTGAGAAAAGCACTCTTTTAAAAAATAATTTTAAAAAAGAGGAATCATATTGGATTGATCTCTTAGATCCTGAAATTGAAGGCGAATATTCTAGAGAGCCAGGCCAGCTTCTTTCCATCGTTAGAGGACTTCATAGTGAAATTAAATATGTAATTATTGATGAAGTGCAAAAGATTCCAAAACTGTTAGATGCAGTCCATAAACTAATTGAGGAAACAGACAAGGTGTTTATTTTAACCGGGTCTAGCGCTCGCAAGTTGAAATATGGCTGTGCAAATCTGTTAGCTGGTCGTGCTTTTGTCTATCATCTCTATCCTTTTTCTTGTTTTGAATTAGGGAATCATTTTGATTTGCAGCAAGCTCTTGAATGGGGAACATTACCAAAAATTTTCACTCTCTCAGAGCCAGAAACAAAACGTGCATTTTTGCGTTCCTATTCTGATACTTATCTAAAAGAAGAAGTCTGGAATGAGCATTTGATAAGAAAGCTAGAACCATTTCGACGCTTCCTTGAAGTGGCTGCTCAATGCAATGGAAAGATCATTAATGTTTCCAATATCGCTAAAGATGTTGGTGTAGATTCAAAGACTGTTAAGGAATACTTCTCTATTTTGGAAGATACCCTTCTTGGCTTCTTTTTGGAGCCTTTTCACAGCTCATTTAGGAAACGGCTATCCAAAAGTCCGAAATTTTATTTCATAGACTCTGGAATTGTCCGTAGTCTATCTAGGATGCTTTCGGTATCACTTATTCCGAAAACATCTGCTTACGGAGAGACGTTTGAGCATTTCATATTGTTAGAGTTTTTTAAACTCAATAGCTATTTTCAACAAGATTATCGTTTCTCATATCTCATGACACAAGAAGATGTTGAAATAGATTTAGTCGTTGAGAGACCAGAAAAAAAACTTCTGTGTGTCGAAATTAAAAGCACTGATCACATTAAAGAAAGCGATATAAGTTCATTTATTAAAATTACAAGAGATCTTAATGAGATCAATAAGTGCGAAGCTATAGTGTTAAGTCAAGATACCGATGTAAAGAAATATGATCATGTAACTTGTTACCATTGGAAGGATGGTCTGGCTAAATGTTTTCCAGAAGTCCAACAGTGTAATGTTTAAATTTCTGCCTCTCAGCAATTGTGGGCGAAATGAGTATTATGAAACCAATAATCCTGCGGGATTCTCCAGATATTTTTGAAGAGTTTTCATAAAACGGGCGGCTGCGACGCCGTCAATGACTCGATGATCCACAGATAAGGTAAGGTTCATTGTTTTGCCTGGAATGACTGCGCCCTCTTTAACAATGGGCGTGTCTTGAATGCCGCTGACTGCGAGGATGGCTGCCTGAGGCGGATTAATGATGGCGGCGAAATTAGTGATCCCATGCATGCCTAAGTTGGAAATTGTAAAAGATCCGCCTTTATATTCATGCGGCTCTAATTTTCCCTCTTTAGCATTTTTGGCAAGATGCCGCATCTCAACGGAAATTTCACTTACATTTTTATAGTCTGCATGGCGAATGATGGGCGTGACAAGGCCTGCTTCAACGCTCACCGCTACAGCAATGTCAATCGTTTTAAAACGAATAACTGTTTGGTTGACGGAATTAAATCCGCTATTGACATTGGAGTGATCCTTTAATGCAAGAGCGCTGGCCCTAATAACAAAGTCATTGAACGATAATTTTATTTGAAGGTTGTTTAGTTGCTCGCGGATCGCCACTAAAGCATGGGCGTCTATTGTTTGCTCGATGTAAAAATGAGGAATAAATGACTTTGATTCCTGCAACCGCTGCCCGATTATTTTGCGCATAGGGTTCAACGTTTCTTCTTCGTAAGCGCCTGGCGCGATAGAAGGAGCGATACGGTGGCCAAAAGTGATTTTCCCGGCCGGCTGAGCGCGCTCTAAATCTTCACTTACAATGCGCTGATTAGGTCCGGTTCCTTTCACAGTCGACAGATCCAATCCGCGTTCTTGAGCGAGTTTGCGGGCGAGAGGCGAAGCAAAGATGCGCTTTTCAAGAGCCGACGTCGGCTGTTCAAATTCATAATTCATCAAGGGAGGTTCCGGCATAAACGCCGGCTGCTGCAGCGAAGTTCCACGGGCAGCTTGAGGAGCTGGCGAGGCGGAAGCCGCTTTAGCCTCTTGCTTTTGAGCGGTCGCCATGGCTGGTTGCGCCGCTTCAGCAAGCGGGACCGCTCCTTTCGGCTCATAGCCTTCAATGCTCTCCTCTTTTTTTTCAGTGAAAACGGCGATTGGCTGATTGACGGACGCCATTTTGCCTTCAGGCATTAAAATTTTGCGCAACCAGCCGCTGTCCAGAGCATTGTATTCAACGGTCGCCTTATCAGTGGACACTTCAATTAAGAGGTCCCCGGCCTCTACAAAGTCGCCGATATTTTTGTGCCATTTCGCGATGGCGCCCTCTTCCATTGTAGGAGATAACTTAGGCATTGTCACAGTGAATGGCATATTGAAAGAGCTCCATATGTAAGTTAAAAATAAGACAATTCAAGTAAAAGACGCCAAAAAATTGAACCTAATAAAAAATTAATATCAGGATAGGCAGGATAGATTGACCCAATTTTTATATTCCAATGAGGTTTTATAGATCCAATCCATTTTTCCTATCTTATCTATCCTCTCCCATCCTGCCCATCCTGACATTAATTTTTTTATTTAATCAAAGTCATTTATCGGTTACCAGTTATCGGTTTAAATTGGCGTGGACAGCGGCTAAGATGCGCGGCACAGTGGGCAACGTTTCTTTTTCTAAAAATTTCGAGTAAGGCATCGGCGTTTCACGCTGACAGACACGTACAATCGGAGCATCTAAATAGTCGAAACAGTGTTCTATAATCTGAAAACCCACTTCCGCGCAAATGCCGGCAAAAAGATGTCCCTCTTCAACAAGCGCGCAATGTCCTGTTTTGCGCACGGATTCAGCCACTGTTGCGATATCCAAGGGTTTAATGGTGCGAAGATCGATCAATTCCGCTTTGATCCCTTGTTTGGCCAACTCCTTGACGGCCTCGCGGCAGAGGTTGACCATGCGGCTATGCGAGACGATTGTAATATCTTTGCCTTCGACGACCACTTTCGCTTTGCCTATCGGAATCAGATATTCCGCTACAGGGATCTCCATCTTGTCGCCGTAAGAGAGCTCCGATTCTAAAAATAATACAGGATTGTTGTTTCGCACCGCCGATTTAAGCAACCCTTTGGCGTCATACGAGTTGCTGGGGGCGATGATGATTAATCCTGGCAGGTTGCCATAGATCGCTTCGACGCAATGAGAATGCTGACTCGACACTTGCGCTGCGGCTCCATTTGGCCCTCGGATCACGATCGGCACAGGAAAACGGTTGCCGGACATGTAATGCATTTTGATGGCGTTTGAGATGATCTGATCTGCGGCGACGAATGAGAAGTTGAAACTCATCACCTCGATGATCGGTCTAAGTCCAGTCATCGCCGCGCCTACTCCTAGGCCAACAAAACCCAACTCTGAAATGGGCGTGTCGATCACTCGGTTAGGGCCCCATTTATCCAAGAGTCCTTTTGTGACCTTATAGGCTCCATTGTATTCCGCAACCTCTTCTCCCATAATGAAGACAGTTGGATCGCGCGCGATCTCCTCATCGATCGCCTGACGCAGCGCCTCTCTTAATTCAACTACTTGTGTTTCAGCTGTCATTAAAACTCCTAAGGGGCAAATACATCTTCTTCTAATCCAATCGGATCGGGCCAAGGGCTCTGTTCCGCATACTGCATTGAGGCGATGGCTTCTTCTCGCGCTTCTTTATCCATCGCTTTATAGGTCTCTTCATCAAGCATTTTCGCTTCAATAAGGGCGTCGCGCATGATCAGCAGCGGATCGCGCTGCATGCACGTTTTGAGGTTTTCTT
>JABDEO010000151.1 GCA_013287015.1 Chlamydiota bacterium | reverse complement strand
TTTTTTATATTATATCGAAATTATTATGAAAATCCTTGAAGTTCTACAATGTACACATGAGTATACTTGCACTTATCAGGCTATCAAAGGACTAACTTTCTGGCGACCACTGCGCTATCATTCATTTGGACCAACCTCTCCCTATTCAAATCTCGAAAAAATGATTTCTTTAGCCCTCAAAATCCTTATCGTCCCCCCATTGTTGACTATTTGCTCAGCGCTTGACCTCTTCATACATGTCACCATTATGCCTTGGGTTGGCTGTTGCAATGCAGGGCTTACCCTAGAAGACTATTTTACACTGCTAATTTCAATACTTGTAAGACCAATTTTTGCGACGTTGGTCAGTCTAGCAGGAAAATCGCCTGAATTTGTTTCCAGCGTCAATATGAATTTGCATCAACAAGAATATTTAGGGCAGCCTATTTATGATCACAATCAGCGCTATCAGCGTCTGTATGACAACAAAGAGTTGACAATAGCGCATATTACTTGTGACATATTGCCTTCATGGCCCACACCCAATGCGCCATTGCCAATCATTAATTACAAGATAATTAAAAAGTTAATTGCTGAAAATAAAATCGATGTAAACCAACCGCTTAATTGGTATAATAATAAAGATTTTAATAATCCACCTTGTATGCTCGCTGAAGCGATCAGAAGAAACGATCTTAAACTCACACGTCTGATATTAAAAGTAGATAATGGCGATCTCAACCGTTTTCGCGCTCCTGGCGTCACTCTGTTGTCTTATTTTATCACAAATGGACCGGACGAAATGGATCCAAAGCTGCTGGATTATTTACTTAAAAAAGGGCTTAAACTAAATCCTAAAGGAGATCTCCCCTTCTCTATGCGTGCGGTCATGCATGGAAAATTCAAATTCGCTAAACAATTGATGAAAGTTGAAAAAACTTGTCATCTGAAAGACCTTGATCAATTTGAAGCTTGGATCGATAAAATAAACGCTGCGGCGTTGCAAAATTTTAATGACGTCCACGAAAAAAGAGAATACATACAAAAAGCGCTCAGTGAAGCGTATCCCAACGCTAAGTTCCATATCACTTTAAAACCTATTTTACAGTCTCTTCCTAAAACCAATGGTTCTACTTCTGCCAAACATTTCCTCCTATCTGAGCTCTCTGTAAGACATTTTTTCAACGGAACGGATGATACACCGACAGAATGGTATGCCTCTTTCAAGAAACGCTTCGCCGTCGAAAAACAAGAGTTGCTAAAGTTGCATAAGGAGCTCATCCAAGCGAAGGGAGAGGTGTATCTTCGTATCTTCGATCGTCATGTCAGCAGTCAATTACCCAAAGAAATTTGGCATAAAATCGCTGAATTTATTTAGCGCCATTGGTCAGGCTTTGACGCTATTGACGCGGCAATTGGGGTCAGACCTGACCCCAATTGCCGGTAAATTCTTCATATCGATCAGTTTTTATTTTTGATATAAATCAACAAATAATGTTAAAATCGCTATTTAATTTAATATTTGGCGCTATTATGAAAATTCTTGAAGTTCTACAATCTTCACCTGAAATCAGTTGCACCCCCTATGTCGTCGAAAGATTAACCAGATGGCGGCCATTGCGTTATGACTCATTTGGACCAACCTCTCCTTATTCAAATCTTGAAAAAGTTATTTCTCTAGCCCTCAAAATTCTTATCGTCCCTCCATTGCTGATCATTTGTTCAGCGTTAGATCTCATCTTACATATCAATTCTATTCCCGTGATGTATTGCGGTTGTTCCTCCGGAGAGAACGACTTGAGCTTAAAACAATATTTTTTACTTCTCATTGCGATAGTCGTAAGGCCACTTTTTGCAGCGGCGGCCAGTTTGGCTGGAAAGTCGCCTGAATTTATTTGCAGCTCTCATATAGAAATGCTTGCGCCGTATGGACATGCTATAATATGTGATTATAATCAACTCTGTCACCGAGTGCATGACAACACTGTGCCTTTACCGGCTACGAATTATGAAGTGATAAGAAAATTGATAATCAAAGATGAAATTGATGTTGACAATAAGATCATTTGCCACAAAGATAAATCGCCTTTTTTAATGGCTGAAGCAGTCCGAAGAAATGATCTTAAGCTGGTGCGTATTTTATATAAAATAGATAGCGATTTAAATAAAACCAATGATAACGGCGAAGGCATTCTTTCTTATTTTATCAAAAACGGTCCAGATGAGATGGATCAAAAATTACTTGACTACCTGATTAGAAAGGGAATTCAACTGAATCCTGAAAATTGTACCCCTTTCTCTACAATTGCGCTTGTTCATGGAAAATTTAAATTGGCCAAACAATTGATTAAAGCTGGAGGCGTTTTCCATCTGAAAGCTTTCGAACAATTTGAAACTTTTATAAATAAAGTAGAAATAAAGAAAACCATAGATGAATTTATATATGATATACAGAAATTCAGCGATGACGATGATGACGATATTGAATGCGAACCATCTAATCCTTATTTACAATATTTACATGACGCTAGCATCAAGCATGAGCTTGATCGCTTGATAAATCCGATGTATTGCATTGAGTCGTTACAAAAAAACCTTGCCGTTGAGAAAAAAGAGTTGTTGAAGTTACTTAAAGAGCGAATCAAAGCGAAAGGAGAGGTGTATCTTCGCATCTTCGATCGTTATGTCAACAATCAATTGCCCAAAGAAATTTGGCATAAAATCGCTGAATTTATTTAGCTCCATGCTCAGACTGTGACGCTATTGACCCCGATTGCCAGTAAATTCTTCATTCTGTATTCTGAACTGGAATTTCCACTTACACCCAAGGAAACACCATGGAACAAGCTCAGCGTCATTATGAACAGCTTCACAAGCGATCTAGAGAAGCGCGCACGCTATCCAGCGTCGCCGCGTTATTGGATTGGGATCACGAAACGTATATGCCGTCTGACGGCGCCGGAATACGCGCAGAGCAGCTAGAGCTCTTAGCAGGCATCATCCATGCAAAAAAAACTGGCAAACCCTTTGCATCTTCTTTAGCCAAATTAATCAATATCGAAACAGGACAGGTTTTGGCGCCTGAACTCAATGAGGCTCAACGCGCCGCCTTGCGCGAATGGCGCCGCGATTATCTATTGGACAAGGCTCTGCCGAAACGTTTCGTAGAAAAACTCGCCAAGCTGACTTCCCAAGCAATGAATGTCTGGCGCCATGCCCGCCAACAAGACGCCTTTCAGCAATTCGCTCCCTATTTGGATCAATTGGTCAAGATGCAGCGCAAAAAAGCGGAATATTTCGGCTATAAAGAACATCCATATGACGCTCTCCTCAACCAATATGAGCACGGAGCGACAACCGCCGAGATCTCCACGTTATTTTCTAGTTTAAGATCATCGTTGACTCCATTCATCAAACAAGTCGCCGCTTCCCAAAGTTGCGATGATCATTTTTTGTTTGGAACATTTGATCAAGAGCAGCAATTGAAATTCAGCCGTGAACTGTTAAAAGAGATGCAATATGACATGAAAAAAGGACGCCTAGACCTCTCGGCGCATCCATTTTCCACCTCCATGCATCCTTCTGACAGCCGCATCACCACGCGCATTCATCCAACAGGCTTATTCAGCAACATCTCTGCAGTCATGCATGAAACCGGTCATGCCTTGTATGAGATGAACCTTCCCGCCGAACATTATGGCTCCCCTTTGGGCGAGGCGATTTCATTGGGCATGCATGAGAGTCAATCGCGCTGGTGGGAAACGCTCATTGGCCATAGCAAGCCATTTTGGCAGCGTTATTTGCCGCTTTTAAAACAGCATTTTAAAAGCCAGCTCGATCATGTCTCCTTGGATGCCTTTTACCGCGCCATCAACAAGGTCAATCCTTCCTACATACGCATCGAAGCGGATGAGGCCACGTACGGCCTGCATGTGATCCTTCGATTTGAACTGGAGCGCGCCTTGATTGAAGGCTCCCTGAAAGTGCGTGATGTTCCTGAAGCCTGGAACGCCCAGATGAAGGACCTCCTTGGCGTCACGCCGCCAACGAACCGTGAGGGGTGTCTGCAGGATATTCATTGGGCAATGGGAGCTTTCGGCTATTTCCCGACTTATACACTGGGCAATTTATACGCCTCGCATCTATTTTTGGGCTTTGCGCGCGATTTCCCCAACTGGAAAGAAAAATTAACCGCCGAGGGGCTTGGCTTCATCAAAGAGTGGCTCGCCAAATCGGTGCATCGACACGGACGTCGTTATACCAGCAAGGAGTTACTGCAACAGGTTGC
>JABDEO010000150.1 GCA_013287015.1 Chlamydiota bacterium | reverse complement strand
GCAGCGCAATATCTGGAAGACAAGCCGCAAGGATTAATGCAGGAGTGGCATAGTCCCAATGCTTTAAAAAAACGCATGGAATATGTCGATGGACAGCCGACAGGCGTTGAAGAAGAGTTCTATCAAAACGGCCAACGCTCTAAAACAGCGTATTATCGCGACGGATTGCTTGATGGCGATTATCGAACCTGGTTCGAAGATGGCGCGCTGCATGAGGAACGTTCTTATAGTCAGGGCAAACCAATAGGCGCGCATCGCGAATTCCATCAACCATCCTCTCTTTCAAAAGAAGGGACCCAACTCGCGCGCCTCACACATTACCACGATGGCAAAATGCATGGCGCTCAAGAAAGTTTTTATGTTGGAGGAAGACGAGAAGCCGTCATCACCTACAATGAAGGCGTCCTGCATGGTCGGCGCGCCTTATGGGATGAAGAGGGAGATCTTCTGGAAGAGGCGATGTATGACCAGGGTGCATTAGAAGGGCGTTATTACCTTTGTAAACTGGATGGCAAAGAAGTTGTTTCCCACTATAAACACAATCAACTGGATGGATTGCATCAGGTGTATTATCCGCCGCATCCTGTTTTTGGCCGCGTCAAGGCCTTCGAAGCGAATTTTTTGGAAGGCAAGCAGGAAGGCGAAGCTTCTGAGTTTAATGAAGCGGGAACTAAGGTCGCGAGCGTTTTTTATCATCAGGGACTTAAAGAGGGAATCGCGTGCACGTACGCTGACGACGGCCATACTCTTAGTTCAATTGAATATTTTAAAGATCAACCTCGTGGAAT
This sequence comes from Chlamydiota bacterium, assembly GCA_013287015.1. Taxonomy (GTDB): domain Bacteria; phylum Chlamydiota; class Chlamydiia; order Chlamydiales; family Parachlamydiaceae; genus JABDEO01. Next base: position 3,505 of record JABDEO010000150.1, on the reverse strand, counting down.
GGCTTATCAATATTTTCCGGACGGCGCCGTCGCCATGCAAGTGCAGTATGCGGAAAGCGGCAAACAAGGTGAGGAAAAGTTTTTTTTCGACAATGGCCAATTGGCAATACTTAAAAATTATCAGCACGGAATATTAGATGGTCCTCATCGGGAATGGAATCGCCAAGGCGTGTTGATCTTTGAAGGCGATTATCGCTCGGGCAAGCGCCACGGCTCTTTCAATAAATACAATAGCGACGGAAAACCGCAGTTGCTTCAAAAATATGCGGATGATCAACTTATAGAAAAAAAACGCTTATAATTAGTTATAATTTTTTAACGGAGAAAAATATGAGTTTGCTAACACTTGAAAGACCGCACGAAGTTAATAGTTCCACTACCTCTTTAACAACGATGGAACCAGAATTTAAAGAAACAAATGAACAGCAACGAACGCCCACTCAAATGGATTTAGGTGTCGCTAATTTATACTTCGGAACATCTGCATCCAATTCCGTTAACAGAGGAATGAGATATTGGAATGAATCCAACACATCCACTAAGGAAACAATCGCAATTACGATTTCCACTATTTCCATTAAAACCATATTGACGTGCTCGACAATTTGCACTTCCATAGGAGCCGGAACCGGCGCCATAGTTGGACATAGCCTCGTTCCAGTGGTGGGAACTGTAGGCGGCGCCGCTTTTGGCGCTAAAGTAGGGGCAGGCGTTGGGGTTTCGTTAGGCATTGTATTGAGCGGCGTGCGTGCAACGCTATCCATCACCACTTCGGATCATTACATCAAGTGGATCGAGAAAGCGTGGAAAGATAAAGTCTATCCAATATTTCAGGATTTTTTAAATTCAACCGACATTTTTCAGGATTTGTATTGTGGAATCTCTCAAGAGATTCCACTAATTCCTGTACAGGCAAATGGTCATATATATGAACAGGAACGCATTGTAGAGTGGATAAGAAAAAATAATGGGATACAGACATGTCCTCAAAGAATCAAAGCAATCACCATTGAAGATTTAACATACGACCATGATCACTTAAAAAAAATCGTTAAACGCATTAACACCGCTTTAAAAACATCTAAAAATGTTAAGAATACGCCAGTCATCAAGGATGGATTGACGGCTGTAAAAACCACCTTGCGAGAAAACACTAGCACGATTTTTGGAGCTGAAGCAAGACGCATTTTTGAAGAATCTAGAAAGCAGGAAGTCGGGGGTGCAGCCTTTGAACAAATCATGTCAAACATGTTTACCAGATACGACCTTCACCAAGGAGTGGATCCATAAACGCTTGTGAAGGCAATTCAACGCAGAGACGCAGAGACGCGGGGATGCAAAGAAGAAAAATTAATGTCAGGATGGGCAGGATAGGGAGGATAGGTCAACGCAGAGACGCAAAGAAGAAAAATTAATGTCAGAATAAGAAGAATAGAAATATAGATGATTAATTGCGATATGTACAAAATCTTATTCAATTTTTCGATAACGTTATTTTCTTCTTCTTTGTGTCTCTGCGTTGAATCGTCTTTAAGCGTCCATCAAATCCATCAACCTATCCTGCCTATCCTACCCATCCTGACATTAATTTTTCTTCTTTGCGTCTCCGCGTCTCTGCGTTGAATTGCCTTCACAAACGTCCATCGAAGTCGGGAGTGGTTGTATGCTGCGTTTAAAAAAACGGCGCAATGCACAATTAATGGAATTGATGCAGGCTGGCAAGACCCATGCGTCGACTGCTTGCAAGCGTTAAGCGCTGAAGGGTTGCGATAGTTGGCGGCGCATCACTGGCGGTCTCAATAAACAGCTCCCCTGCCGGCGCCAACAATGTTCCCTTGTCGATCAATTGCATGACCTGATCGACATGCAAAATGTCTTTTCCCATTAGCTTGCTGGACGCCCCGTAAGGTGGATCAACATAAATAATATCATATTGAGCTCCTTGTTCGGCCAATTTTTTCACTAGATGAAAAACATCTCCTGACAACACACGAGCTTGCCCTTCTAATTTTAAATTGCGAAGATTTTGCTGGATGCAACGGATGCTTTCGCGATCGCTGTCAATGAAAGTCGCCGATACAGCTCCGCGACTTAAAGCTTCCAGGCCCATGGCGCCGGACCCGGCGAAAAGATCCAAAAAGCGAGCCCCTTCAATATAGTTTTGGCAAATATTAAAAAGCGCGCCGCGCAGCTGTCCCGCTGTTGGACGTGTCGCCAATCCTTTTGGGGTGGCGATTTTACGATGTTTATAGGCGCCTGCGATAATGTACATAATCAAAAAGGTATAGGGATTTTGTAGGAAGTCAACAGCTGACGAGCCTGCAACAAATATTGCTGATCTCCGCTGCGCAAATAGCGGTCGTAATCATCATAGGCCTGTTGCAGAACCCACATTTTTTCCAGTGAGCGATCTGTAGATTGTTTTGCGTTGCTGAAAGAAACTTTCTGCTTAATATCAAGCCATTTATCGTAATGCTTGCCTTGAAAAAAAACATGGAAGTCTTCAAGACGGTTAATGCCTCCATAGATCACATAGGGCGTATGCTGATACAAATTAGGCAGTCGGTTAACTGAGGGAAACAACAAAATTTTGGCGCCGCCGTCTATGCTAGCCGATGTTGTGGTGATCTCTTTGCCTATTGGATTTTGCAAAGCCTGCATCAGTTTGAGAACCAAATTGGGAAGGCCTTCATCATTTGAAACATAATTTAAATGACCTTTATTGACGGCGCTGAGCAAATCAAGCAAAGCCAAATTATTGCCTTGCCCTGATGCGATGCTATAAAGAGAGATTTTGCCTCCATTTTGTTGGGTCCAATGACTGATGGAGTCATGTTGTTTTTCAGGACTCAAAAATGCATCGCCATCGGAAAACAAAAACGCTATATTGACCTCCTTTTCAGACACGGCGGAAGGCACAATATCGCCCAATGAACTGTAAAGATCCGCCATTGCAAAAGAACCGCCATAAGCTTGCTCTTGCAAAAAAAGATGCGCCTTGTCGACATTTTGCTTATTCCAAGGAAGATTTTCTGATGAGAGACGCACGATCTGATCGTCAAACACCAGAATATTGAAAGCGTCGCCTTCCTGCAGCATAGCCAAAGCTTCCGCTACAGCGGCTTTTGACGCTTCATAACGCTCAGAACGGATCGAGTGGGAGCGGTCGATTAAAAAAAATACATTCTGAGAAATGCGTTGAAAGTCAGTATCGATTTTCGGCGTCAGCGTCAGTCGAAATAAATAGCCCGAACCATCAGGTTTCGGAGCGTATTCGACTTGTGTGGTGAAATCGTTGCCGCTGGCGATTTTTTCCGGAGATTGACCGTCCGTCGTCTGCCGCAGCTCTTGGATGTTTTCAGCGGGCGCATGATGCGGCGGCTCTGTGGGAATTTCAAGCGGGAGGCCTTGCGAACTTTGCGCAAGCGCAGGCGGCAAGTCAGGAGGTTTAACATCTTCGATTCCTGCAGTTGCAAGCTCCTGAATCGGCGAACCATCATTCAAA
>JABDEO010000149.1 GCA_013287015.1 Chlamydiota bacterium | reverse complement strand
AGTGTGGGCTACATAATGAGGAAAAAAATGATGCAAAAATGATTAAGACATCGAACTTTTTGTCTTACCTAGGAATGAAATCGTCGCTCAGCAAAAACACAGGGACTCATGCTAACCGCACTCCTGAGTGCACCTCTCTTATAGAGGCTTTTAATTGCACTCGCCTCAAGATCAAAATTGTCATGTTAATCCCAAAACCGTACAATGTATTTTGGGGTCGGACCTGACCCCAAAATACCTGGGCAAAGGAGAAAAATGCGAAGCAAATTGAAAGCCATCCGTGCATTTTTTATTAAAGTTTATCGCATTATTTGGAATGCGGCTTGCGCTTTTGTACGCAATGAAGATTCATTGAAAGCCTCAGCATTGACGTTCTATACCTTGATCTCAATTGTCCCGTTTTTAGCTGTCGCTTACGGCATCGCCACCGGCTTTGGTTTCGAGCAATATTTTGAAGATGAATTGAAACTGGCGTTTGATGAACAGCCTGAGGTCATCGATTACGCCATTAAGTTCGCCCGGTCGACTTTGCAAAACGCCAAGGGAAGCGTCATCGCCGGAGTGGGTCTGTTCGCTTTGTTTTGGACTAACATCTCGATGCTGAGCAATATCGAAGGCGCGCTAAACGAAATATGGAGGGTCCGTCAACCACGCAGCTGGGCGAAAAAACTAACAGACTATCTTGCCGTCATGATCATCTGCCCGATCTTTTTCGTAGTTTCCAGCAGCCTCAGCCTTTATTTGATCACCCGCTTCGCAGAAACGGCTAAAGAAAATCGCATTGTCGAATGGTTCAGCCCTTATATATTCCTATTATTTAAAGTGGTTCCCTTTTTCTTGAGCGCCTTGCTGTTCGTCGTGATCTATCTATTCATTCCAAACACAAAAGTGCAAGCGCGCCCTCGCATCATCGCCGGCATCATCGCCGGCATTGCATTCCAACTTTGGCAATGGGTTTACATCAAATTCCAAGTGGAGATCTCCAGCTACGGCGCCATTTATGGAACCTTTGCAGCGCTGCCATTGTTTCTAATTTGGGTGCAGGTGAGTTGGTTAATTGTCCTTGGAGGCGCTGAAATCGCCGCTCAGATCGAAAATGAGATCTCCTATGGACAGCGCGATATGTCCCACCGTCTGTTGAAGGTATCTCAAAAACAGCTCGGCTTGTTGATTCTCCATCGCTGCATCCAAGCTTATTCTCATGGAAATCCTCCTCTCACCACATTGAAAATCGCCCAAGATTTGGGCATTCCTCTGATGACGGCGCAACAAATGATCGATATTCTGGAAGACGGCGAGGTCTTAGTGGAGGTTGGATCGCGCGGAGATCCTACAATCGGTTATCAGCCCAGCCGCGATGCGCGCCTTTTCACGATCAAGGGGGTATGCGATGCAATTGAACAACAGATCGGCTGGACAATCGCTGTTGAAGACACCCCTGTTCTTGAACTGATCTCGGAATGTTTGCAAGAACTCGATCGCCTTGCAGATGAATCTCCCGCCAACCATAACATGCAAGAGATCGCATCAATTTAATTATTTATCATATCTTTTCATTAAGACAACGCCAAGACTATTCATCATCCATTTGAGCGCAAACCAAGGCAGGCGCCTGTCCACAGGCAGGTGTCCATGATTCACAGCCATATATTCGATATTTCCTTCGGCGCGGCGTAATTTTTTATAAAAACCAGCCCCGGAGCTTAAGTGATAGAGCATTTTTTTCTCTTTGGCCTCCCGCGTTAAAATGACCGATGAAATGCGATAAAGTTTATTGTCTTTGGATTGGCTTGTATCATATCCAAGCAAAGGAGCCATCATGACGCCCTTGCGGCAAAAATACCCTGAAACAGCATCAAGCTGTCCATTCTTTCTCAATCCATGCAGCTGTAAAATTTGATTTTCAATAGCCAATTTAATAAAATTGGCATTCAACTGAGGATTAAGCGAAGAATGTCTATCCAGATAGACAGCTCTATATAACATTGCAATTCTATCAATGTCCTTTAATACGATGTCAGTATGCGATACAATTTCATGCTCGCTCTCTCTTAGGGCCTTAAGGTCGCTTTTATACATGCGGGATTGAAAAGTCGCTTCTTTAAATGTATTAATAAAATAGACTTGCCGGCTTGCAATCAAATGGAATTGATTGTCTTTTAGAATTTCATAAAGATCCTTGCCGTCATAAGTATGCACGGAACGAAAAACAATCGCATGCTCGGGAAACTTTCGTTTAAGCTCTTCGGTGATTATTGCAACCTGTTCGTGACTTATTTTTGGATATAAATTGGTCGAAAACAACCAATTATTAACAATAATGACCTTATTGATTTGACCTCGCTGCAAAACTTTCCCTAACGCCCAGATCAAAGCCTGCAAAGGCTTTTCTAAAAAACGACCTGTGATATGCACGATCGATTCCCTGGCATACCCTATGTAATGGCCGTAAGGAGAACAAACATATGAATTTTGATACTGCGCTTCATTAATCGTAAGAGGGAGCACAAGATCGGCGATGAGCAATGCCATCATTGTCGTTTCGACATTGTCAATATAATGTTGAGCGCCATTTTTGATTAATGGAAGCAAAAAACGTTTTGCATATTCTCCGTCCTCATTGCTGGGCCAGGGCAATGAATCTATGTTGCTTGCATCAAATAAGGCGACTGTATGGTTCATATTGAATCACTTTTAAAGACAATATAAGAACTTAAATGTAACTCCATAAATATTCAACTTGGTCTCAAGAAAATCAAATGGAAAGTTAACCTGCCCGCCATAATGGCGGAACTCATAAAAGGGAACTAAACTAAGAAAAAAATTCTCACTCTTGCGGTAAGTCATCGGCAGCTCCACTCGATAATGCGTTTGATTTTTCACCAACATCCTAAGGCCATCGATATCGGGATCATGAGAGACGCAATTCTTAGCGTCATACAGAAATTTAGCCTTAAAATTAACTCCGATATCCAAGCATGGGGACCAGCTCATTTTGGAAAGAAAACCTACTACGCCATAACTAAAGCGCAGTTTAAAATGCACCCTCAATGGACTTGGAGAAATAAAATTATTGCATTCTTCGGCGTAACCGATTCCTATAAAAGGCGTAAAAGCGAATTTATATCCGGTTTTCCGTTGGAATGTATAGCCGAATCGTCCTTCAATCGATTTGTCAATAAATTTCGATTTCAATTCATCTTCAGACGCTGAGCGTCCACTGAGCGTTCCCTTCCCGTACAGTGCATCGCCGCCCCAATAAAATTTGCACCGTTTGATGTGCTCATATCCCGCCCTAACGCCATACACCCAGCCAAGTTGCTTCGCGCCTCCATCCCTCATCCTTTGAACGTGATAGATTTCAGGACCAATATATAGTTGATTGGCTCCAGGACGTCCAAAACAGCAGATGTTTGCGTCATTGCATGGGCTCCATGGCCAGGCGATCCCCAACAAAAGCCCTGAATGCAAACTGCAAAACGCCAGAAAAAAAACAACAAGAGAGCGAAACGATATAGGCTGCATATCCATCCTTGCCAATTCTAATGAGCAATAGATCTGATAAGTGATCTTAACAGGTTTGTCAAGAAAAAGATTGTTTGATCTACGGAAAATATCATATAAGGACAGAAGCCCGCAGCATATACTGTGCGCAGTATATAGAAGGGTGCAAACGATTCAAATAGGAGAGCCTCATGAAGTCAATTAAAAATCATTCTCGCTGGGCCTGCATGATCTTATGCGGAATGACAGCCTTTGCATATGGAAAGGAAGTGGCGGTGCGTACGCCGGCTGGAAACAGCCTTACTATCGAAGTGGCCCCTGAAGATACTTTTTTTCAAGTCATTGAACAGCTTGAAGATCATCTAATCACCGTCGAAGATGCGCCGCCGGCTCCCGCCGATCAACCAGAGAAAGCCTACACTCGCCCCTTTCTTTTAGATTTCATGCTGGGAACTCCAGCGGAAAGCAGAAAATCGTCCTCGCCGCGCAATTATTTCGCGTCTGTCTCATCAAAAGAAAAAGAAGATATCAGCTACATTGTAACCACTTTAGCGTCAAATTCTTGGACTCAACTGCTAAATAAAAAATCATCTCTCAAAAAGGCCGGAGACCGCGTCGACCGCGTGCACCCATTGCGCTTCCTGATGTGCATTTTCACTGACGAAGAGCTAAAAGGCGGCATACACGCGATCCGCAGTCGCGGCGGCAAAATTTGGAAGGAGTTTTTCAGTGGATTATCCGATAGTTTAAGCGAGGAATCGCAACTCAACAACATGCGGCCGGATATGGTGCAGGAATTCGCCAACAGCATTGGTCTT
>JABDEO010000148.1 GCA_013287015.1 Chlamydiota bacterium | reverse complement strand
CAGACGAAGATAAGGCAGAAAAAAGATTTGGCGTCTATGTACCAGTTCATTTTTCTCATTTTTGTCCATGCAATAGATGGACCGTAGTTGATCATCAGCTCCGCGATGAAACAACTGGTGATCTCTACTGCCATGACCGCGATTCCACTGTTCGTAAAAAATGCGCCGCAATATTCGCCGCTTCTCTCCTATTTGAGACTATTGGTTTAGTTTTCAATTGTATAAACAGAATTGTCAAACTTGTTACGTTTGCCCACTTATGGCATCCCTCTAAAACCGGAGAATATAATTTCACAGGCCGTATAACTGAGGCGAGTAAAGATATTCTTCGTGTTGCATTCATGCCTTTGATACTGGTTGGAATGCTGCTTGCAACTGCACTTGGAGCTATAATCACTCCTCCTAATGGCAAAAAGCTCTTTGCCACCCTGGAGAGATTCTCCTATGCAGGCGGATACAAGCGTTACAAAACACTGGGTGCGCATGATAAGTTTCTAACGACTCTATTCGCCCCTTGTTTTCAGCCTGAAGCTGTGGGCCATCTCTTTGGCGGCGACCCCAATAACAGCGACGATCAATGGTAACTTGATGTCTATTCATTTTTGCATCATTCTTTCTCTCATTTTGTAGCCCACACTAAGGTGTAGCGAGCCCAAGCGAGCGGAACCGCAGGTGTGGGAACACAATGAATACACATCTAACCAGGGACCTGGTTCTTCTTTCTTGTCTTTCTTGCTTTTTTTACAGAAAAGTATTTAAGCCTTCGATTTTAAAAAGAGGGAAAAAAGATAAAAATGAAGAACCAGGTCCCTGGTTAGATGTGTATCCATTGTATTCCCACACCTGCGGTTCCGCTCGCTAGGGCTCGCTACACCTTAGTGTGGGCTACAAAATGAGAAAAAAAATGATGCAAAAATGAATAAGACATCAAGGTTTCGGTTTTGCTGCTTAAAAAATCTCATTCGAAGTTTCGCCTATCCTTCCTATCCTGATATTATTTTTTTTCTCTTGGCGTCTGTGCGCCTCCGCTCTGCGTTGAATTGCCTTCGCAAGCGTTCATATCTCTTCGTTGCTGAAAAAAGCGCTTCATCAGGGTCGCGCAATATTCTTGCAAGACCCGCTTCGATTTCGATAAGTCGAGGTTTTCTGATTATTTTCAATTTTTATGTAATCCCGCTTTTGTTAATTATTTATATATTACTTAATATAAGCGTATCAATAAAACTTATAAAAAAATATAAAAAATAGTTGTTTTAATATAACCCCCTAGTGTATAATTAATTTTTAATTATTATATTGGGAGGTACATATGAGCGTTGGAGGAGTAAGCGCTAAAGGAATAGTTACTTGGCTTTGCGTATATACGGCAGAGACATATGGGAATGTTCTATTTAATGGATTTGAAACTGACATATCAGACGAAGATAAGAAAGAAAAAAATGTATTTAACGATACCCTATATGTACCAGTTAATTTTTCTCATTTTTCTCCGTGCAGCAGATGGACCGTAGTCAACCATAGTCTTCGCGATGAAACAACTGGCGACCTTTATTGCAATGACGACAAGTCCACTATTCGTGTAAAATGCGCCGTGATATTCGCCGTTTCTCTCGTATTTGAAACTATTGGTTTGGTTTTCAATTGTATAAACAGAATTGTCAAGCTTGTTACATTCGCTCACTTATGGCACCCTTCTAAAACCGGAGAATATAATTTCAAAGGCCGCATAACCGAGGCAAGTAAAGATATCCTCCGCGTTGCATTGACCCCTTTGATATTGGTTGGAATGCTATTCGCAACTGTATTTGGAGCTATAATCAGTCCTTATGATGGCAGAAAGCTCTTCGCCAGCCTGGAGAGATTCTCTTATGCAGGCGGATATAAGCGTTATCACAGCGCAACGGGTGCGCATGATAAGTTTCTAACGACTCTATTCGCCCCTTGTTTTCAGCCTGAAGCTGTGGGCCATCTCTTTGGCGGCGACCTCAAGAAGAGCGACGGTCAATGGTAACTTGATGTCTATTCATTCATATCTCTTCGTTGCTGAAAAAAGCGCTTCATCAGGGTCGCGCAATATTCTTGCAAGACTCCGCTGCGAATGGCGACAGTATGTGTTGGATGGGGCTTATCAAATAAATTAACCCAGCTGCCGTTGGCGCCATGTCGGATATCCGGAGCTCCCCAGACAAGCTGCGGCGCTCGCGACAATAGCATCGCTCCGGCGCACATCGCGCAAGGCTCAAGCGTGCAATAAAGCGTTGTATCCGCCAGCCGCCAATTGTCCAATGCCGCCTCACCCGCGGTGATGCAGAGAATCTCCGCATGCGCAGTGGCGTCCTTCAATAGTTCCACTTGATTGCACCCGCGAGAGATGATGCGGCCTTCCCGCACAAGCACAGCCCCTACGGGGACCTCTCCAAGGAGGAACGCCTTCCAAGCCTGCTTCAACGCTTCCAGCATGAACCTTTCATCATCATTCGTCGGAACAATGACGAAAGGAAAAGGATCATTGCTGCGCATGGAGTTTTCGTTGTAAATTGGCGATCTGTTTTTTAAGAGACTCCACGTCCTGAGTGTATTTCGTTTGAAGACCTTGCAGTTTTTTTTCGTATTTATCGGTCAGGCGGGCGATCTGCTCCTGATAAGATTTTTCCTTGTTGGCGGAAAAAGTTTGTTCTTCGTGATCTTTCGCTTGACTGGCTTGCTGAATGGATTCCTCTTTAGCGCGTTGTTTTAGCTGGTCATAAATGGTTTGAGGAAACACAACAGAATTAATTATCGAAAAAAGATAGGTGTTCAAAGCTCCGAATGCACGGATAGATTGATCCATCAATCCATTGGAAGTCGCCGCATCAAGTTCAGTCAATTCGGTGAAATTCGGATGGATTGGACGTAAATAGTCTTCAAAAGCTTGGTAGATTTCACTGTGTTTCATGAGCCAACGATTGCAGATGAATTCCGCAATATCTTCGCCTTTTTCCTCTTCAGCTACAGCCGTCCGATACGCGTGTACAAGTTCTTCCGAAGTCAGTTTATTTAGGGTTTTATTTGAAAAATATTTTTTGGAGAAAACGGGATCCTGTTGGAGATGCTCCCTCCGCAAGTCTTTTTTCACATCAGCTATGATCGATGGCAGCCATTCCTGCAATAGGACGAATTTTTCTTTATATGTCATTTCATTAAGCATGATAAATTTTCCTTTGAATGATACATTGGGTAAATGTTATACGTGCTATTGTAACAAAGTCGTCTTGGAAAAATCAATTGGAATTATTGTATGACAGGTCACGGAGATCACTACTTCTATGGCCGCCCTGTCGTCAGTGGGAATGAACAAGTCTATATTCAAAATCTCCTAAAAAAATATAAAAATGAACCCGTCACTGACGCCTTGCAGCAAAAAATCTGGGATGAACTGCAAATGGAAAAACATTTAGGAAAGATCACCATCCCCTTCAAAGTCGTGGCTCGACGCGATCCCTCAGGGCTTTTTCCGGAATATATCGAAATTATTCTCGATACGAAGCTCTAGTGTCTACTTCAATAAATTTGCGATATTTCGGCTGCGTCAAAGCCCCGGGGTTGAAAGATCGCAAAAGGCATAGTATTCAGTCAATACAATGCCTTTTGCGATTTTTCAACCGCGGGAGCTTTCACGCTAGCCCAAATATCGCAAATTTATTGAAGTAGACACTAGCTTTTTAATCAGACATCGTTACAATGGCTCTTTTCATATTGTTATGAGGAGTTCGATGCTTAAGAAAATAATGACTTTTTTCACGCTTGCTTGCGCTGCATTCACCCAATCCATTGAAGCTCATAGTCCTTGTTCCGGAAAAGTCGATCTTGGACTAGCCTACGCGCATATTGATATTCTGGAATCCGGCCATACCGTTAAGACGCTGAATATGCCGGCTATAAAAGGCGATGCAACCATTCTGCCCATTCCGGGCATGGGGATCTGCGTAAAACCAACAGTGTTGTATGGATCCAACGATGGAATGATTTTTACCGGCGGCGTGGGCATAGGGCATTGCACGCCTATTACTGATGACTTAATTCTCACTCCGACGGCGGGCTGCAATTTTACTGAACTGCGCGCTCATATCGACATTCCCATGATAGGCTTGGAACATGTCAAAGAAAGGTTTCGCTCCATCTCTCCTTATATCGCTTTGGAAGTTTCTTATAAATTCGCGCCCTGCTGGCGCATTTGCGGATTTGTCCAATATGCATGGAGTCATACGCACACTAAAATCACCGGCTTGGGCGTATATAAAAGCGACACCAAAGGACCTAACTATGCAGCCATGATCGAGTATGATTTGAATAAA
>JABDEO010000147.1 GCA_013287015.1 Chlamydiota bacterium | reverse complement strand
ATAAACGATTTATGGGCATGTGTTGAAGAACCAGACCATGATCTAAAATACATTTCTGAATATTTTGGGTATTCGTATGATAACGTCGTCAAATGGTACTACGTTCATCTTGCGCTAGCTGCCTGCTGGCAAGCAGAAGATAATCTTGATCCTTCACTTTTTTTAAAATTGGCTAATCAGATTTTGCCTCTTATTCAAAAGGATTGTGAAAAATAAGGAATTCGTATGGAAGTAGAAAGAAGCATCCAAAATATTGTCCTTAATAGCCAACAACTTCTTGAATTGATCCAACCAGCCTTTCCGGGATGTCACGAGCTTACTAATTTTAAAATTCTTTCTGGAGGCGCTTTAAATACAAATTACAAGCTTGGAGTTGAGGGTAAGCAGTTCGTCTTGCGAATTTACGTGCGAGATAGGATACACTGCAAGATGGAGAAAGAGATCCATGCACTAATAGACTCTAAAATTTCTACACCCCGGCTGATTTATGCGGATGAAAACCACCATCCCTTTGCCTATGCAATTTTTCAATTCATCGAAGGCAACCACATATTTGAAGTTTCTTCGGAACTAAAAAAACCACTTTCATATGAGCTTGGGTCCGTATTGGCTTCAATTCATGGATATAAATTTGAAAAAGCAGGGTTATTTGGAGATGGAATCACAATAGCCCAACCATTTGAAGCTGGTTCAAGCCCCTATTTTAAAGAGGCTTTCAGAGTGTTATCGAGTGGCCAATTTGTCCGAAGTCGTTTAGGCGATAAGCTCTCTAACGAAATGCTTGACTTCATGCTACAAAACAAAGATTTTTTTCCTCAGGTAGGTGAGAATATATGTCTCACTCATGCCGATTTCAAGCCCGTCAATTTACTTTACAAAGCAGGTAACGTGTTTGTGTTAGACTGGGAATTCGCTCATGCAGGAATTGGAATACTTGACTTTGCGATTTTATTGCGTCATCGAGATCAGTTCCCTTTTGATTCCAAATCTTTAGTTAAAGGGTATTCTGATTTTGGAGGTAAATTACCTGAAGAATGGTTTCGTTCCGCATTGATCACAGATTTTGTTAACATAGTACAGCTTCTTGATTCAGCTCCTGAAAGACCCCAACTATTTCATCAATTAAAAAATTCTGTTCAGAAAACTATTTGCGAATGGAACAATTCCTACTGACTGTTATGTGACTTTGCCTAGAGTTTGTATTTGTCTACTATAACTGCATTCTTATTGCCAATTCTATGCCCAGGTGCGCAAACCAATAATATCCCAGTATGCAAGATATGCTGTAGATATCACCAAAGCTATAGTAATCATTATCGAATATATGCGAATAATGATGCGAACTTCACCTTCAGACGCGCGCCACAAAGCGAGAATATTAGCAACTGATGCGGCAGCAAAAACAATAGTTGCTAAAAACAAAGAAAAAGACCAAGTAGTCAAGTTACCTAAACGCGAGATGAAAACATCAGCAGAAAGCATGCATATGACAGCAATGCATAACAGGCTTAATACCGCAATCAGTGGCCATAATAACATGCTAAATTCTTCAGGACGACGATGCTTCTTACTTAGGCATCGCAACATCCAAAGAGGTGCATAAACAAGGACCGATAGGAAAGACAGTAAAACAAACCCAGTTATGGCAATCTCAAAGATTGCAAGCCATGTGGGAATGCGCTTCATTGTAACATGTAGGGATGCTGCGTTTCTCTGCCCCAAGCTAAGTTGGATGAATTGCCCTTCAGCATTTGGCATAAGCAATTTGAGTGTTGGCACTGGATCTTGAGATTCGTTCATAGGGGCATAAACAAACTCAGTATCATTGAAAGGGAGAAATGTTGCATTTTTCTCGCCAAGAGAATTAATAAGGAGTTTATTGGCTTTAAAGTGAATATAAGCCATTCCAAACAAACGTTCGAGAAAGAAAGATAACTCCATACGAGGAGAGTTAGGTTCATACCAGCCTGTATATATATTGACCTTTTCAGAAAGAGAAACTGTCGGAGGAACACTTGGCTTTTGTAAATTGCGTGTGATATATGCACGAATAATCGTATTAATTCTCCTGAGAGCTTCCCGATTTTCAGAGTTGAGGCTATAAAAATAACCGACACCTTCCTTGGGCATGTATGACATGACAGTAAGGTCTCCTGGAAGATTACCATCGTGCCCATGATAGACAAAACCATCATGAATGGACCAGTAATTACCCAAGCCATATCCCACATGTAAACCTTCTTTTGCTGCCCATGTGCTAGAAGAAACTTCTAATCGATTAAAAAGATGAGCGGGTACAACTTGTGTGCCTTGCACATTGCCAGAATTAAGATAAAATAAAAGATAATTCGCCATGTCATTGGCGCTGGCATTGATAGAGCCAATGGGACGATAAAGGAGATTCCAGTAAAGGTGTGATGTTTTGCCGTCACTATGGTAAAGCGTTGTAGTTAATTCGGAAGCCGGTTGAAAATATGTCGCAGTCTTCATTCCAATAGGTTTGAAGAGGTTCTGTTCAACATATTCTTCAAAACTCTTCCCTGCGATCTTTTCCACGATTGCAATGGACATACCTGGTATGTGCATATCTTGAAGTACATGTTCAAGTTGCCTTTGCAATTTTTCGATAGACTGAGCGGGCTTTTTATTTTCAGTGATATTTTGGGAAGAGCATGAGATTCCAAGAAAAGCTAAAATGGCTATTGAAATCAGAGATTTTATGCATGTCATATTAAATACTTCTTATTTACTAGTTGAAGCTCTGAGCTTTTCAAGAATGAAATCAACTCTTTCTTTAACAGATATTTTGGGGATAAGAACTGTCTCATAGCCGAAATTTTTATACTTGATAAGAAGCTCATCGAACTCCTTTTTTGCAGATTCAAAATTATGCTTCCGCTCTGTATCACCTTTAAAAATTTCTTCCCAAGGAGGAACTAGGAATACTAGACGATTGTATCTAAACTTCTTAGCTGCATGCTGAAAATACTCTGGCTGAGATGGGTCTAATTGAACAGCATCAATAATTCCTCGATCAAAAAAGATATACTTTTGCGATTCCTTCTGAGAATTAAACTGAAATAAGTAGCGTGATAGGGCAAGTTCTAAAAACTTTTGAAGGTTAATCCATGGTAAAGCATCTCCTTCGATTGCAGTTTGCTCCTTTACTATTTGCCGTCCTGGCTCAAGAACGACAGAATAACCCCGATTTACAAGCTCTGAGAGAAGAGTAGATTTTCCTCCTCCAGAACACCCAGAAATAACCACATAATTATTTTGACAATTGGATAACTAGTCTCGTTTAAATAATTATCCTCTAAATTTTCCGCAGAAATATTTGGATTCATAATCAAGCATCCTATTTTTCTGCTATTGACGTTTGAGGTGTATAGCCTTTAAGTTCTGGAGCAGGAAAGTCTAAAAGGGTGGGATACTTTACCTTTGCAGGATGGGGAAGAATGGTATCACTAACAAAACTCCTCTCTGCCTCTCATGTAACAAGGTCCATTACGCAAATATTACGCACTCGGCGGGAAAAGAGTAGAACAAAATTACGCAGACCAGCACAATCAGTCGTTACTCAAACCATTGAATGTAGTGTGCCTATGTATTCTCATTTATGCTGGTTTGTGGAAGGTCAGGCGACTCATAACCCGCTGGTCGCTGGCTCAAGTCCAAGTTGCCCACTTTTTCACTTCTTGTTTACACATATGCTTAAGCCGCATTTTCCCTTCGGCTAACTCCATTTCCACAACAAAAAATAGCATTATGTCGGAACTTTTGTCAGGAATCCACTCCTTTCGCACATCTCATATTTAGTCCAGCTTAATCCATGACAATTCAGTTTATTTTAAGCGATTTAGATTGCATTTCAAGTCAACTTTTGCTATACTTCCTGACAAGTGGAAAAATAGCTATAGCCAGAGATCAAAAATGAAAATAAAGGGTCTTGTCAATTTTCTTCCTAAACAGATTGGTAAATTTGTGTCAGAGGTTCTCATTCTTGAACTCCCAGATGATAACGGAAATGTTGTTCTTCTTGAGCCCACTGTAAAGGCGCCAAACAATGGAAAATTATTTTAAAGAGAAAGAGAAATTAGATGAATGAACCTAAACTATTTGCCGTTTATTTAGGCGGACGAGCGGATCGCTGTAATATCGAACTACATGATGTTGTTTTTGTTGTTGGCTCTTGCATTGAAGAAACATATCCTCTGCTTGCTAAAAAATGGTTTGGTAATTTGAATCATTTTCATATCGACTCCTATCTTCATTTAGAGAATATAGATGGATATGAGGTTGAATTATCAAAGGAGCCTTCCCAAGATAAGACTTCAAAAAAACTTTATTTCATTAATCTTGGCG
>JABDEO010000146.1 GCA_013287015.1 Chlamydiota bacterium | reverse complement strand
GCGGCAAATGAAGATGAAGACATCCAACAGCGCATCCCTACGATCACCCGCGATGGAAGCAATGAGGAATGGCTGAAAAATCCTAAGAAGCCGATGCCGGGCGCTGAGGTTGTAAGCGGAAAATTCAAAACTTCGTCGCAAGCGCATTTTTATCTGGAAACCATGTGCGCTTTAGCCGTGCCGGAAGCCTATGACCAAATGACCGTTTATTGCTCTACACAAAATCCCAATGGCACGCAAGGCGCCATCGCTAAAGCTTTGGGAGTCAGTCACAATCAAATAACTCTTGTCATTGAGCAAATTGGAGGCGGATTTGGGGGGAAGCAACATCGGGCCAACATCGTAGGCGCTCAAGCCGCTGTAGCGGCATATAAACTTCGGCTGCCAATTCGTTTGCATTATGATCGATCCACCGACATGCAGGCAGTGGGAAAGCGGCATCCCTATTCTGGCGAGTATCACGTTGCTTATACTGACGATGGAACTATTAAGGGCATGCGCATCGACCTTATTTCTGACGCAGGCGATACATATGACTGCACATTCGCCGTCATGGACTCCAGTCTGTTGAATATCGACCAGGCATATTATGTTGAAACTTTGCAAGCTAATGGGAAGGCATACCGCACTAACAAAGCAAGCAATACAGCCTTCCGCACTTTTGGAGTTGTACAAGCTTGGGCGATAGTCGAGAACGCGCTTGAGCATGTCGCTTTTCAATTAACCAAAAAACTCGGACGCAAAGTGCATCCAGAAGAGATTCGTTATAAAAACATGTACAAAAACGGCTCCGAGGATTCTTACGATGTCACCCATTTTGGACAGAAGTTGGACTTTTGCAATATCCGCACAATTTGGGATGACCTTTACAAGTCTTCAGATTTTGAAAGACGCCAAAAGGAAGTGGTGAAATTCAATCAAGAAAACCGTTGGCGTAAACGCGGCATCGTCATGGTTCCCCAAAAGCATGGAATTGGATTCACCGAGCCTCGAGGGTCTTTAAACGCCTCCAGCGCCGTTGTAACGGTCAATATGGCGGATGCATCAGTTTTCATCTACAGCGGCGGCGTTGAAATGGGACAGGGGCTGTACACAAAATTAGCGCAACTTGCAGCCAATGCATTAGGAATTCCTATTGAATATATCCGCATTGGAGGCAACAACACCAATGTAATCCCAAACTGCCCCCCAACTGCAGCATCCACTGGCTTTGATCTATGCGGAGGGGCGGTGGAAAAAGCCTGCAGGGTTCTTCGAAATCGCCTGGAAGATCTCTGCCGGAACCTAGAGCAATTCACCCCCCATTCTTGCATAGAAGACTGGCGCGTCAAATGGCAAGAAAAGTGGAAGGAAATTGTCTTTCAAGCATGGTTTCAACGCATTAATCTCAGCGCAGCTGAACTTTACAACGTCCCTCACTACAAAGGCCCAACCGAAAAAAATCCTAGAGGGAAACCCTTTCTATATTATGCCTACGGAGCAGCGGTCACAGAAGTGGAAATTGATGTATTGACCGGCGAATTCAAAATATTGCGTGTAGATGCTGTCAGCGATGTTAACAAATCGCCAAATCCAGCCATCGACATAGGCCAGCTTGAGGGAGGCTTTGTTCAAGGCATTGGATTTGCAACCACAGAAGAACTTATCTATGATGAACATGGCCGCCTGGTGACGGATAATATTTGGAGTTACAAGCCGCCATGTTCAAAAACAATTCCGATCGATTTCCGAGTAAAGCTTCAACCAGTCGATGAAAAGAAAAACGCCAGGGAACAGCTAGCTGAACAACAAGCGGTGAAATCTTCTAAGTCATTCACAGAGTCGTCATTGACGTTAGGAGCGTCCACTTATATTGCTATTAAGCAAGCCATTAAGGAAGCCAGGATGGATTTGACTGGTAAAGATGAATGGATTGATATGGAATTACCGATGACTTGTCAACGTATCCAGACGCTTTGCAACGTGACAACCGATTCACTAACGCTTTAAGGCTTTGTTCACCTTTACTAGGAAAAAATTCGGTCACCTCTCTGTGTGCTCTGTGATCTCTGTGGTTGATAAAAAATTCGAAACGTTTTTATCAACCACAGAGATCACAGAGCACACAGAGAGGGGATTCTAGTGACCGAAAAGGTTAACAAGGTTCGCTTTAACTCACCTTACGCAAAATAACGGGCATTTGGGCTAAAGCGAAAGCTCCCGCGGACGAAGTCTCTTGAGCCACCCCATATTTCCTAATATGGGGTGGCTCAAGAGACTTCGTCCCCGGGGCTTTGGCTTAGTCCAAATGTCCGCTATTTTGCGTAAGGTGAGTTTAACATATAAACAGGCGCATAGGTGTTATGCTTTCCATCCATGAACAATTAAACGAGCTGCTATTTTCAAATACGCCTTTTGTAATGGCAACCATAGTTGATGTCATTGGCAGTTCTCCTCAAGACGTCGGCAGCAAGATGTTAGTCACTAAAGATGGCTTGCATGGGGGCACTGTTGGTGGAGGAAAACTAGAATTTAAAGCCATAAATGAGGCCAAAGCGCTTTTAGAAAATAGACATGTGACAACATCCTTTGCAACATGGAACTTAAAACAAGATGTAGGCATGACATGTGGAGGTATTGTAAAATTATATTTTGAATCGCACCATACCAAAACATGGGAAATTGCTGTTTTTGGCGCCGGCCATGTCGCCAATGCACTCATTCCACTCCTACTCTTGCTGGAGTGTCAAATTCAGTGCCTAGACACTCGCCAGGTTTGGCTTGATAAACTTCCAAAATCGCCGAAATTATTATTAACGCATAGCCAAGATATGGTCTCCGAAGTGAAACATATAAGCCATGATGCATTTGTCTTGCTAATGACAATGGGACATAGCGCTGATTTGCCTATTTTGTTGGAAATTTTAAGAACCAAGCAATTTCCCTATTTAGGTGTTATCGGAAGCAAGGCTAAAGCCGCTAGAATCAAAAAAGACATAGAAGAAGCAGATCTTCCCTCTTCATGTAAAGATGCATTTTATTGCCCCATAGGTTTAGATATAGGCAATAACCATCCGCAAGAAATCGCCATCAGTGTTGCAGCCCAGTTGATGCAAGTAAGAGATCAATTGCATAGTGGGAGCCGTAAAAAAGAGGATTAAATTCATGAATAGAAAATTATTCCTAGTTATATTTTGCATAGGTGTTTTGATGATGACAGAAAAAGCCCAAGCTCAATCCTTCTGGGAAATGGGCCCGGATAAAGTAAGGAAAATGCTGAATGAAAAATTCTTAGCTATTGAAGCCGAAAAACCAGAGGTTTTGAAAGTAGAAAATATAACGATAAAAAATGATGATCGGACAACGCCTCTTCGCATTTACACGCCAAATGAGCAAAAAGATTTACCGATCATTCTGTTTATTCATGGCGGCGCATGGGTGGCCGGCAATTTAGATACACATGATAATTTAGCCCGATATCTGTGCAGAGAAGTTCAAGCATTGGTTGTTTCTGTGGGATATCTAAATGCACCGGAAGGGAAGTTCCCTGTCCCCCTGGAGCAATGCTACGATGCTTTGCTTTGGATTGTAGATCATGCGCAAAAATTTAATTCAAATCCTTCTCGTTTGGCTGTCGTTGGAGATAGCGCCGGCGGCGGCATGGCGGCTGCATTATGCCTTGCAGCGCGTGATCGAAAAGGACCCGCAATTGATTTGCAGGTATTGATTAATCCTGTCGTAGATAATACATGGGGTGGAACGCTTCAACTTCAAGGGGATGAGTTTGATTCAGAGCGCTGGATCGCCGCACAATACGTCAAAAATCCTGAAGATGCAAGCAACCCGTATGTCTCTCCAATTTTTGCTAAGGACTTGTCTAATCTCCCACCGGCTCTCATTATTTTAGCTGAGAAAGATATGTTCCGTAAAGACGCCCAGAAATATGCAGACCGTTTGCTTGCATCAGGAGTGCATGTCAATGTATATACGCAGTTTGGCGTTGGCCACCTTGCAGGCAATGGGGCTCGAGCTT
This sequence comes from Chlamydiota bacterium, assembly GCA_013287015.1. Taxonomy (GTDB): domain Bacteria; phylum Chlamydiota; class Chlamydiia; order Chlamydiales; family Parachlamydiaceae; genus JABDEO01. The sequence continues at coordinate 400 of JABDEO010000146.1, read as the reverse complement.
CTAAATTGGCCCGGCAATCCCTTGATGTAGCGGTAGCGGCTCTTCGTGGAGCATTTAGGGAGAAAACTCAAGCGGCAGTTAAAAAATAGTTAATAAATTAATGCGGAGACGTAAAGAAATTGAAGAATGTTAAATTGAAAAGTAAATTTCAGGATGGGTAGGATGGGAAAGATAGGGAAAGACAAATAGAACATGAAAATAGTTTCAAGGAGATCGATTAGAAATAGTAAAATACTCACTTTACGCAAACATAAACGATTGCCCTCTCGCACCCCTGCCGAGACAATTGCAAAAGTGCATTGGCATTTAATAATTAGCGCAGCATTGGGGTCAGGCCTGACACTATGACACTTTCAGAGCGCCGTCGGCGCTCTGAAAGTGTCATAGTGTCAGGCCTGAC
>JABDEO010000145.1 GCA_013287015.1 Chlamydiota bacterium | reverse complement strand
CATTGAGCGCTTTGGAGATGAGTTCAGGCGAGAAGGCCGTTATTCTAGTTGATGAAAACGGACATTTTTTAGGAGACTGGCACGGCTCTGATGTCGAGCCTATCCGCAAAATCATCATTCGATTTAAATCGTGTTTGCGCTGGTTTGAAAATAACCTGCACGTTAAGTTGATTTCCTTGTTTACGAAAAAAGATTTGCATATTAACGACATCCCTCCATTCCTATCTTCTGTTTTTGATGTCTCTATTTATGATTGTGAACCTGTTAAAGAATTTACAGAGCGCCAAAAAAAAGACCTGCATGACTTTTTTCTAAAAGTTCTTGGATTAAAAAAGGGCCTCCATAGCGCTTTTGCTGAATTGAATCAAGCTCTTACAAAATTGTCAGCGTATGAGCTCGGTCAATTTCAAGCCGAACTGGAGTCGTTGCGCGATTCCGAGCTGTTTGATTCGTCCGGTCATCTGCGAGAGGATCGCCCCGCCATCTTTCATCGTCTTGAAAAAATCATCAATCAGCTGGATAAAACAATCCATCATACGCGTGACTATGTTGAACAGCTTGATGTGGCGCTGGATATCAAAAGCAAGGTGTTCGGCATTCCTTCCCAATTTGTCACTATGCGCAGCGATATCGAAGATATTCGAATTAAAATGAAAAAGCATGAATACCTCACAGTCGTGGTTATTGAAGAGGAAGACAAATTTTTCCCTGTAGGCGTAGTTTGGGCGAATGCCATACAAAGGCCGGATTTGGGTACAGTCACATTTCGAGATTTCTGCAACCAAGAGGAGGTCCGAATGTCCTCCTATCTCACCCCAATCAGCGTTGTCGATCACCACAAATCTTCCTTCAAAACAGCTTCGCCCCCTCTCGCATTGATCGGCGACGTGCAATCATGCAATGTTTTAATTGCAGAACAGGTCTTTAATATGAACTCTCCATATGGGTCAGGCGGCATGACGGCTCTGGAGATTGAACAAAATCTTCAAGATCTGCGGCAATCTCCTTCACCCTCAAATATGCGGCTCATGCAGCGTCTGGTCCAGCGTCAACTGGCTGCCGCCACTCGTGGAGATTATTATGTCCATCCCGATCGTGAGATGCTTGAATATCTGTTTTTCTTGCATGCAATCTTGGATGATACCGATCTGCTCAGTAAAGTGTCTAAACGCGATGTAGAGTGCGTTGTCGAACTGCTCAACCGCTACAAATCCCTGACGGTCCGACGCGAGGTCGAAGTGATTAATCTAGACGGCATTCCGCGCGACAAAAATTTTGCTAGGGAAGCTGCAAAACGCATCCTGCAGCATCCTGAAATGTATTCTCTATATCGAAAAGTTTATGAGAGCAAAGAACAGGAGATTCAAAACAATCTTAAAGAATGCCAGTACGATCATTATAAAAGTTTGTTTTTAGATACGAAGGAACAAAACGGCTGCTGCCGGGTTGGACAAACCAAGTTGTTTAGTCGAAATTTTCCTGCATTTCTTGAAAGCGTTCCTAAATTGATGGAATTTTGGCTGACGACAGCTCGTCAGGTGGTTCAAGAACAGCCTGAGATCGATTTACATCTGCACATGATCAGTACGATTCCTAGCGCGGATGAAGTTTATGCAGACAAGGGGGGGCGGTATTCACATCTCGATGAACTGTGGTTTTGGGTTCCCTCTACTCAAAAAGCGTATGACCACCTGGCCAGCTTCCTTACGTCATTCCAAGCTTCGCACCAGTTTAATCAGGAAGCATACCTGGAATTTTTGCCTGACGTAGTGGAAGACATCCAACAGATTTTTATGCGAAATTGCCCGCAGCTTACTTACAGACAGACAACAGACAAACCTAATCTTCCGATTGTCGTTTTGCATTTTAGCGCAGCGACATTAAATTCGCGCAAAGCGATGATCACACCCTACCTTCCGCGAATTATTTAAAACCTTGAGCGACTATTGTTGCATTGGCGGTGCATCATGTCGGGCGCCATTCTCTTCAAGGATTTCAAGGTTTACACGAATGCCGTTGCGGCTCGCTACAGACATCAGCAATGTGCGAATAGCGTTAATTGTCTTACCTTTCTTTCCAATAATTTTACCGATATCGGATTTTTCTACAGAAAGTTCTATGATGAGGGTTTGTGTGCCTCCGATTTCGTTAATTTTCACCTTATCAGGGTGGTCGACCAAATTCTTGACTATGTAGGCGACAAATTCTTTCATAACTCGATCCTCTTTCAAAAAATGGTGAATGAAATACCTTGTGCGCGTCTCCCAAACGCATGTGCAATACAACCTGCGCTGCACATATCCTAATTATATTCCATGCTTCGATATTGCGCCATAAAAAAATCGACGAGGCTTATCATATTTTTGCGCGATTGCAAATCGATATAATGAAGTAACTGAAATGTGTAATTATAGAAATAACTATAAAAATTTCTTGTAAAACAAAATGAGTTTATGATACAACTGCAGATTAAACTTATTTTTAAATTAAAAATGGAGATGTCATGCAAGCTTTAAGCAAAGCGATTAACCTACATGAAGAGCGTCGTCTATATACCGGCGTTGTAGACGTGCCAGCGAATTCCGATGATATGGAATCGGTGACTCTTAATGAATTTTCTGGACTGGACAAGCTGCAACAGCTTGCTTGCAAACATTTTTTCGAACCTGAAACGATCGAGAAGTTAGTGAAAGAAAAAGAAGGATCCGCGCAGTGTCCTCTATGCAAAACGCTAATCGATACGCGTTCGATTAAAGATCTAGAGAGTGTTGCAACGATCATAGACGGAGAAGAAGCCGACATTAAGCTCTATAATGAAGAAGACGGAAAGGAGCATATGAAAAAAGTTAAGGCAAGTGAAGTGGAAGGTCCGGAGAATGCAAAACAAGCGGTTAAGCGTTTTGTTTGTGTAAAGGAATATGTTGGCGTGAGGCCTTCGCTAAAACGCATTGCGTCCTCTACCATTATTAAAGTCATTGCAATGCCATTTAATGGTTTGCATTGGGGAATATACGCTGCGCTTCGCCTTGCGACAAAGATTAGCCTTATCGCTATGCTGATATTGAAATATATAGGAGGAATGCTTGCGTTGGTCGCTGCTCTTGTGATAAGTCCTTTAGTCATTCCTTTTTCCATAAATCGTGATCCCGCCCTTGGCGGCTGTCTTAACTTCGATCGAATAATGCAAAATGCTTTGATCCCTGTGGGCATTTGCGGCTCGCCGCTGATAGTCAGCTGGCTTATTTTGGATAAATTGACAACCAAATTGGACAAGTTTGTCGTGAGTCTAAAACCTGGTCATACTCCTCAAGGCATTTGGCGCAACGGTCTGGCGGCGTCCCATATTCACCGCCCTGGGCATCCGTGAGCATTGGAGCCACCCTTCGTGCCCGTGCCCAATTTAACCTAAACCCTTTTCGAGCATGAATAAAATAACCCTTCGTGAACGTGCCCGTGCCCGTGCCCGTGCCCGATTTAACCTAAACCTTTTTCAAGTCCGAGCCCTCTATTTAACCTTCCCCCGTTTCAAGTCCGAGCCTTCGGCCTTGAAAAGGGTTTAGGCTAAATCGGGGTTCGGACTTGAAACGGGAATGGGTTAAATGGAGGGCTCGGACTTGAAAAGGGTTTAAGTTAAATCGGGCACGGGCACGGGCACGGGCACGTTCACGAAGGGTTATTTTATTCATGCTCGAAAAAGGTTTGGTTAAATCGGGCACGGGCACGGGCACGTTCACGAAGGGTTATTTTATCCATGTTTAATTTTCCCGTGATCGTATACAATCCGGTAATCTTAATCCTAGGAGTTTGCGATGGTTTGCGCTTCTTGTTGTATGCCTCAGGGAGTTATTTTACAAGACAACAGCATCTACGATATCCCTGAAGGGGATTGCATAATCTGCATGGATGCATTGACGGATCGCATTGCGCAAGGATGCGACAGCAAGATGCATTGGTATCATCATAATTGCCTTAAAACATGGATGGAAACGCCGCTAAAGGCGGACTGCCCTCTTTGTCACGGCGATGTCGTTCAACCGCTAAAAGTTTTGCGCAGCGTTGTCCGCTTACGAGAAGAAGTGGAACTGCCGCAGGGAATTGATGGCACTCCGCAGCTTCAGCAAGGGAATCCGGCGCGAAAATTTGTTTGGGTGACGCCTGTATATAGTCGAAGCGCTAGGGTGGCGCTTATTGCGGGCAACTGCTTGCATTGGACCGCCTTTGGTTTGTTCGCAGCGCTTTCGGCGATCATGTGGTTGACCACCAAAATCGCTATCCCCGTGATCACTGCCGTGGGAATATTTTCGATGCTGATGATTCCGCCAACAATGCCGGTTTTAGCTGCTTTGGGACTACTCTGCGGCATTGCGGTGATAACGCCGCTCCTCGCTGTAATCACGCAAATCGGCTTGGAAATGGCTCTTGAAAAAAC
>JABDEO010000144.1 GCA_013287015.1 Chlamydiota bacterium | reverse complement strand
AAATTTGCGCAAATAACCGCGTGACCGCCCTGTCAATTGACAGCGATTGCGGAGACGCACTCTTGAGGAGTCGCGAGGCATTTTATTTAAGTTAAGCCTAGCCTCCTGGCGCTCTTCTTCAGTGATGTGTATATCAGCCGCCCGTTTTTTCAAGGCTTGGCGTTTTTCATGTTTCAGTTTTACCAAGCGTTCTCGGCGAAGCTGCTTTTGGATGGATGACGTTTTGGCCATAAATTCTTTTCCTATTTTTTACGCGCTGGACCCTTCTGCCGCTGTTTGCGGTTAGGGTCTTTTTTGTTTACAACATAGAGACGACCACGTCGACGTACAAGGATATCTCCTTTAGAGGGGTCGGCTTTTACAGAAGCTTTAACTTTCATAGCATTTCCTGGGTATTTTCATAATATTTTAAGCTCTTTTTATAGACCATTTCTTATTTCTTTCTCAATGCTTTTCTGCTGTTTGATGAAAATTCTCAGTTTGCAGATATCATTTTTTCGGGTATACCAGAGAAAAAATCAGCAGGAGCAACCATGACGCAGCATATTCAAAAAATTGAGACAACTAAGGCTCCGCGCGCCATTGGTCCCTATTCGCAAGCGATCAGCGTCTCCTGCGATCAGCGCCTTATTTTTGTTTCGGGACAGCTGCCTATCGATCCCGAGACGGGAGAACTTACGCAAGGAGATATTCAAACTTTGACAAAACGCGTTTTAGATAATATAGAGGCTATTTTACACGCCTCCGGAAGTCATCTAAAAAATGTCATAAAAGTGGACATCTTTTTAAAGGATCTCAAACGTGATTTTGTCGGGATGAATGAAGAATACGCCAAACGGTTCAGCCCTACAGCGCCGCCGGCAAGGCAAACTGTGCAGATCAGCGCGCTTCCCAAAGACGCCACGATTGAAATCTCTTGCATTGCAATAGGCGGATGATAAAAAACGGTCTTATTCACCTTTTCGGTCACTAAAATCCCCTCTCTGTGTGCTCTGTGATCTCTGTGGTTGATAAAAAATTTTCAAGCTTTTTTATCAACCACAGAGCACACAGAGAGGGGATTTTAGTGACCGAAAAGGTAAACACGGCGGCGAAAAACTATAAAATTTGATGCATAAGTATGCTTAACGCCGCCAGGGCCGCCGTATCGGCGCGCAAAATATTGGCGTGCAGCCGTACCCCAGTCGCCCCCAGAGCGCATAATTTTATTATTTCATCGGACGTAAAGCCGCTTTCTGGACCAATATAAAAAAGAACGCTCTCTATGAACGCCTCTTTACGCCAAATTTCGTTCAAAAACGGGGCTGAGGGATCTAAGTCCCCGAAAAATGAGAGCTGCTCGGGTTTTTTCCACTGCGCCAGGGGTGGCTTTAGAACAATTTCAGGTAAATAAAGGCGTCCACACTGCTTTATCGCTGAAACTGTGATTGTGCGCATGCGTTCAATCTGATGCTGAGTCAGCTCCTTGCGCTCGCTTTGGGAGGCGGGAAAAAGCCAAATTTGCGACATTCCTAATTCCGTGCCTTTTTCCAGGATGAAGTCTAAACGATTAATGCGAGGGATCGCCTGAGCTAAAATCACTTCTACGCTAGGTTTAAGACTATGAACAGCATCTTCTATCTTTAATATCGCCTGTTTTTTTTCGATCCGTTTGACTTGAGCGGACGCCAACGCTCCTCGTCCATTAACAAGTTCCACTATGTCGCCGACCTTTGCGCGCGTTACGTGCGCAAGATGATGGAATTCTTGATCGGATAAGGTCAATTCCTCGTTTTGCATGAGCTGTGAATCGACAAAAAATCTCTCTACAGGCATTTTTTCACTTTACTGGGATGACTTTAATGGAATTCGCTTCGAGAGTGCACTCAAGGTGGAGCTTTTTCTCCTGACTAGTGTAAACGCGCAATCTAGCCATATATTCCCTGAAACGCTTGCGCAACATCGCCTCGCGGCGTTTAAAAGAGGCGGACTGTCCCGGCTTGGTATTGGCTAATAAAAAGGCGACATACCGGTCTTCCAGTTCATGGGGATCAACAATCTCTAAGCTCCACAACAAAACATCACGCTCGCTTTTAGGAGCCGCAACGACGACCATCCCTAAATTTTCACTGATAATATTTAAAAATAGTCGGCTTACATCCCGTACATAGAGAGGCGTCGAAAACAATGCGATGTCGTTTTTTTTATGAATAAGGTCATTCATCCCCAAAGGATGTGTGCGGGGGTTGATGGCGTCGCTATTCTCCATTGGGTAGAATGCACGAATAGGAAGCTCGCGATTTAAGGCAAGAATCTCTTTACGTAAAAAATCGATGCGCAGACTTTGCGCCTCCGGATCATTAATCTCCTCCATTACGTTGTTCAGCACGGGAATATTCACTTTTCTCCATTTTTCCGGCACTGTAAAACTTACTTCATCATCATGCATATTGGCTTGTGAAGGCTTTAGGTTGTCTAAATCCGTCTTGGTTATGTCGCTCAGATTAATCGTTAGTTTAAGTCCCTCGTTTCTCAACGTCTGGATCTCTTCTTCGGCGCCGCTAACGCTCTGTGTTAGCTTTTGAGGCCAAATATCTAAATATTCATATCCGCTGGGAGATTCGCCGATTGGCGGCATGATGGTGATTGGAATTTTAGCCGTCACGAGGCGGCTAAGTTTCAAAATAAGTTCGCTATGTTCGACTAAAGTAATGTGGTGCGTAAGATCGATGGATGGATTTAAGCTAATCAAATTTTTTTTATTTATTTTAACGACCCATTCATTGCTATCGGCGGAGGAGACATCGAGCAGGACTTCTAAATCCCCTGGCTCTAGTTCTTGAATAACATCTTTAGTGCCGCTGAGTGTGAGTGTGACGCGTTTGCTTAACAAGCGGTTGGGCAACAAGCCCGCGATTGTCTTATCAGATGGAAGGTTAATAATCCGGATGGGAACATTAGGAATCGTTTTCGTTTCCGTAATTGATCCATTGACGAACAACCAAAGAATTAAAGCGCTGACGATAGCGACAGCCTTTCGTTGCCAGTTTTGGAATAAAAATCGCGAAATTATTGAGTCCATCGTTTTAAATGCCCTAATACATCAAAGCCTGATTCCATTGCCGTTTTTGGCGGGGTGAAGATGCTGCGAATAATCCCTTTAAAACGATCAATCTTGACGCCGCGAGTCATGATTCCATCGCGCGCTATTGAAATTTTGCCTGTTTCTTCCGATACGACGATGATTAATGCATCCGTCAGTTGGCTGATCCCTAGGCCTGCGCGATGCCGAGTGCCCATTGACTTCGAGAGTTGCGAGCTGTCATCCGCTAGTGGAAGAATGGTGGCCGCGGATATAATCGTCGTGCCGCGGATAATGAGAGCGCCGTCATGCAATGGGGTGTTGGTGGAGAAAATCGTTTCCAATAACTCCGGAGAAAACTCTGCATTGAGGATCACCGCCTTATTCGCATATTCATCTAAAGACTCTTGATTTTCCAATAATACGAGAGCTCCTATGCGTCTTTCCGACAGTCGATAGATCGACTGTGCGAGGCTGTCTAAAAATTTATCAAAAGCTGTTTCTTCGCGATATTTTTTACCCTTTAAACTTAATTTGGATAAAGCTAGGCGCAATTCCGGCTGAAAAATAATGAGTAGAGCGATAACCGCGACATTGACAAAATAAAGCATGAGTTTTTGCAACACTGGCAAACGAAACCAGATGGATGCGCCATACAACAATAAGAAAGCCAAAAGCCCAAGAATAAGGTCCATAGCTCTTGTATTCCAAAAAAAAGACAGCAGGGAATAGAGCATGATCGCAATGATCAAGATCTCTAAACCTGGCACCATCCATCTTTGGAATAATTCCGTCATTGCAACTACCTTAGAGGCTCTTTAATTTTAGAAAATAAATTAACGACATCGCGGTGTGCGGCGACATCATGCACGCGTATGATGTCTATGCAAGACATTATTAAGAGCGTATTGGCGGCGATAGTGGCCGGAAACAGTTCAGCCGCAGGCTTACCTAAAATATTGCTCATAAAGGACTTACGTGACAATCCAATAAGGGTTGGAAAGCCCATCGCCTTTAACCTCGGCAGATTCTGTATGATTTCCAGATTATCAGCAACGGTTTTTCCAAAACCAATGCCGGGGTCTAAAATAATGCGTTTTTCCTTGATTCCTCGTTGTACCAAAATAGCGACTTGCTTTTCAAACCAATTAAGCAAATGACAAATAATTCCTTCGGGATAGTGCGGATTTTTTTGCATTGTTTGCGGCGTTCCCTGCATATGCATCACGCAAACATCGACATCCAGCGACGCGGCGACCTCTTGCATTGCGGGATCGCGCAATCCCCTTACATCATTGATAAGTCTAGCGCCTGCGGCCACCGCAGCGGCGGCGACGCCTGGTTTACATGTATCTATAGAGATTGTGATCGGGACTTCCGCGCATAATGCTTTAATTACAGGAATCACGCGCTCAAGTTCTTCCGCTTCGCTGATCGGCGTCGCGCCAGGCCGCGTGGATTCACCGCCAATATCGATGATGTCGGCGCCTTCTTCAAAGATGCGTTTTCCTCTTGCAACAGCTGAATCGCTTTCAAAATATTCTCCTCCATCAAAAAAG
>JABDEO010000143.1 GCA_013287015.1 Chlamydiota bacterium | reverse complement strand
CAAGTTGCGCCCCGGGAGGGGCGCGGGAAAGCCGCCGTTTATCCAAAACTCGCGTTAATTTAGAGGGTGTTGCAAAACTCGCGTTTTAATAATGTTCAGGAAGACAGGATACTGTCTGTAAGAATTTCCGTCTATTGACAACTTGATTGGCGTGGATGGGAGGCCTGAAAGGCCTCCTGCAAATGGATGCGGCTGATATGCGTGTAACGGTCTGTGCTGTTTATGCTCGCATGACCGAAAGGCTCGATGTCTTAATCATTTTTGTTCATTTTTTCTATCATACTGATCATCTTCCCATTTTTCGCCCATTATATTGCACGATTGATCGAATTGATCTGAATCAATATATTGCGAAACTTGCGACCCATCCGTAGGCATTTCAATAAATATTGAATTGCCCGTATCTTTCACTTCTCCATAAGTATACAGTTCATAAGGAGCGTCCGAAGGCGCTGAATCATATAGGGTGGCTTCATGGTAAAGCAAAGTGGAACGCTTTTCCCACTCCTCTTGCTGAGATTTCATCATAGCAATAAGCCGTGAAATCATAGACTTAGAGAAAATTTCTTTAGCCATTTGCATAATAAAACTATAACATTCAGTCATTTTTGTAACGATCTTTTGCGGCACAATCTCATCTTTGCGATAGAGGGCGTCTACAGTATAGGTTGTCATAAGAGTCATCATCCTCTCGATTATTCTCGATAACGCTTGTTCCGACTTTGCTTGAGTGAAATTCTCTTCGGTGTAATCAAGCAGACCAAGAAAAAAGTTAGTGGTCGAACCATAAGTTGTGCTATAAGTTATACAGATCGCTTTCCAATCATCAAAATTATCAGAGGGAATGCATTTATCAGTAATTTCGTTGATTTTATTTTTAAATAAATTTAAAAATGCATTTTCATTGTTTTTCCATTCTTCTTGATAGCGCTTAATTATTGAAGTGGAAGAAGTTGTCGGTGTAATTTCCTTGATGCATTCAATAACTAGTGGATATGATAAAAAATCCATGATTAAATAAATAAATTGAATGTTTAGAATGTCTTCAAAATCGCACTTTTTTGAATTATAAATAAATAATTTAAATACCTCAATAAAGCAGGAATATCTATCATTTTGTGTTAAAATATCAGAGCTGTACCTTTTAAGACCATTAATATGAAGATTTAAATAATGAGGCGCCGTTTGATTGTTAAACGTTTTTTTTATCAAAAAATTAAGTGTTTTAAGCCTCTTTTTCATAAGATCATTTTTTGATATCCCGTGCATCATTTCGATATTATTTATTTCCATCGAGAATCGCCACTCTGCCATCTGAACGAACGTTGACTCACCCAACTGGAGTTTAAGAACTTCATCTTGCTGTGAACTTATTAAATGAGGAAACAAACAATCCGCTTTATCTAATAAAGCAATCCACCGGTCATAAATATGAAATGCCTCACTCTCTTTCACCTTCCCATTCTTTATCTCCCTTCCCAGCATTTTATATAGTTCATTGAGAATAGAATACACCTCCTTAAGCGCATATTTAGAATACAGCGGCGACAATATCTCATGTTGTGACAGTATTGCTATGTAATCTTTGAAAAATTTAAAATCTTGATTGTTTTTCCTTATCCGTTTCTCCAAAAGAACTATAGGAAATCTTATAAACTTCTCATAATGACTCTGATCTGTTTTACAGTACTCAGCTGCTAGTTTACTAGATCTTATTAATCGGTAGAATATAGACAGATCTTCAGTATTTGTACATCCAATACTACTTAATAAATCAATAGAACATTTAATCATTTTTGCTTTTAATTCATTTGTTTTTATAGTTATTGTTCTTTCTTTATTTAGGAAAGTTTCAAAAAGATCATCGGCTAAATTCACCCTCTCAGATGCCGACTTCTCGTTGCAAATATAATTTGCGTAAAGAATATTTAAAAAAGAGAGCCTGTTTTGGACATTGAAGCATTTTCCGCCATTCATTTCCTCAAAAGCATATCTTGTAAGACGACACAGTTCTTGGCCTAATTCTTGAGTATACTTTTTCGCATCTAATGAGCTCACGCTATTTAAAATATTTAAAAATTCTTCCTCACTTTCGATTCGATTATTTCTAAAAATCGAGCAAAGTTTTATTAGGACAATGGGTGTAGAAACTTTAGAGAACACGCGAACCATGCTAAGACTGCACTCTTTCCAACTGCCATTTTTTTCAGATAATTCAGATTTTCTTCGTGCAACTCCTCCAAAAATTGTAATAATAAACACTGCATAGTTTTCAATTTGTTTTGCATTTTTTTTATCTTTACACAATTTTTCAGTATAATTTAATAAATGGAAGAAAATAGCCGTCCAATTTGTAAATTCATTGTTTTCCAAAAGCTGCATTTCAGTAAAATAAGTGTTAATTATAGGAAATACTTTCCTTGATCTCAATGGATCTAAATGCATCAGACCTTGAACAACCGCTAAACATAATTTAGGCGTCAAGAGTTCTTTTGATTGCATATATGAAGTAATGACTAAAGAAATCCATTTAGGGTTTTTGCTTTCGCATAATCTGAGACATACTTCTTCTCCGTCTCTAGGCAATAGATTTGATTTTTCCCAGATAAGATCAAAGCATAGATCATGTTCTTTTTTTAATAAGGCAATTAAAAGATTTTCGCGACTTTTAATCGAAAATTTATTAATTGCATTGGATGCCCTTTTAATTAAATTCAACAACATATCCGCTATTTGAAGATGATGTTTAGGAAGTTTATTTATGGCTTCGTTCAATAAATCGATCGTTTCGTCATTCCAATTCGGAAATATATTGCTTAGTATGTATAGAATGAGTTCATATTCTCCCGCAGTTTGCATATTTTTAAGCAAAGATTGCGAAGCTTCCATCGCTTCTTCATATTTTGGCTGATTGGAAACTGGGCCGGATTCTTTGTAAAAACTTTTTAAAATATCTAGCATCTGCTTTTGTTTTTCACATAATTTCCGCCCTTCCAAAAGATAAAAGAGCTTAATGGCAAGATATAGGCGACATGTGTATTGGTCATCTCTAATAGTCATTGGATGCAAGGATTGTTCAGAAACCCAAAGCTTGAAAGCCTCTTCAGTGTTTCCTGCACTGATAAAGCGTTCTATCAGCAAATGCGTCGTTTCCTCTTGTCTATCTCCCGCATGCCGTCTAAGTTTGGACCATAGATGGTGCGCGATGTCTGGGCTGGCTGCAATTACCGGCTTAATAAATGCGCTAATGTTTTGGACCTTGTCTTCAGAAAACGTCAACTTCATAAGCGCGTGAGATAAAACAGCAAGAGATTCGTTCTTTTGGACGCTTTCGAGGGAACGAAATGATTGAGATGATTCTTCGAAAGCGCGTTGGGCGCATATCGCACAAGCCGTTGCTAAATTTTCAAGCAATCTAAGCTGAACGCTATGCTGCAATTCCGCATCCGAACTTTGATTGGCCTGCTCAACAAGAAGAGCTCCTCCCAAATGATGGGAGGCTGTTTTTTTTGTCGCCAGCAATTTCTCAATTAAAGAAGCGACCCTAAGAGCGCCAACTTGGCCTCTCCTCAGAAGATCCAATGCTAATTCTCCAATTTCCTGCAAATATGAAGAGGGGTTGGAACACACATGGAGGATCCATTTATTGAAAATGGGAATCCATTCGCGATTAATCGTTGGCGATTGCAAAAGAGTGGACATCAGTAGATAAAAAACATCTTCATTCGTCGGAAGTTTTAGACAATTCGCTAGATGTCCTGCAGCTTTTACTAATGCTTCAGGAGATTTTTGCATGATTAATTTGATGTTTTCGCTAAGCTCTTCCGGAAAATCTCTCCAAAGCAGCATGCTGCACAGATTGATGCAGAGCTCTGCTTCCTTGTTGGACGAAGCCTGATAATTTCCTATCCATGAAGCGGCAAAGAGATCTCGTTGAGTTTTATTTAAAAAGTGATTCTTCACGCCCTTGTCTATAAGCCTATAAGTCGCCTCTAGATTTCCTTGTTCATTTCTAAGAATAATGGAAATGGCTCTTGACACAGAAGCGTGTATATCAGGCTGCATCTCTTCTGTGGAATCCAGTAGACTGGAAAGGCTTTTTAGCAATTTAGGATCATAACGCTCGCTGTTTAACAATTTGATGAGCCTATGAAGAAGCGGGGCTTGCGATTTTTGATTCAGACCCTCCAACTGGAAAGTCTGTTTGTGCAATTTCGCAGTTGTCCATCTTTTAACAAACGTCTCTTTAGTTGCAACCTCTTCAGATAATCGCTTAATATATTCATAAAATTCTATATGGTGACTGCGGTATTTGGCTAATGCTTGTTGCACATGCTCCTGTTCAAATCCTTGCATCAATTTTTCGATTATTTCGACGAAAGAGGTCTTCGCCAATGCAACGCCGGGACATTCTTTGATAATTTTATGAATTTGCTCTTCAGAATACGCCTTTGCCATCCCCTGCCAACCCTCTATGAATTCTATTGCAGTTCGTGAAGGCGAATGAGTCACGAAAATATATTGACAATGTTCTTGTAAAGAAGGTTTTTCAGAAGGCGGAGAAAGAACTTCATTAATGGACGTAGAGTATGTTAACGCCAATTGCGGCATAAGAACATCATCATTTGGCGTTGATGGATATCCTTTGATGCAGCTATCCCGCTGCATCCAAGATA
>JABDEO010000142.1 GCA_013287015.1 Chlamydiota bacterium | reverse complement strand
TGGCGTTACCTCTAATGATCATGATAAATTGGCATTCCCGCTAGCCCCCAGTCGCCTGGGGGGACTTCGGGCGCATGCTGGTTGGCAAGTGATCTTAACTCTTCAGTCAACTCTGGAACTTGGATATGATAATACTCACAATGTTGAAAAATATGCGTGATTCTACGGCAAATTTCAACCTTTAATTCCGGCTTATCTTCTAATTTAGCAAGAATTATTTTAAGATTTTCGATAGGCATCACCATGTTTATTAAGGCGTGAATTTTGACCGCTTTAGTGATTGAACGATTTTTAGCGGCGTCTATATATGTTTCTAAACACAATGTGAGAGCTTCTTCGACACGCCCTTGTTTTCTCAAATGAGCTTCATAGTAAGGCATTAACAACGGATATTTTTTTACAATCTCTAAAGTTATGTACTGCCTAACTCCAATCGCATTTGGCTCAATTATGGCTAAATTATCGAAAATCTCGGCAATTCGGAGATGTGCATAGGCGAATCCTGATTCGCTAGTTTTTTTTAATTCGACAAATTTATATGGAACTTTTTCAATTTTATTTTCTCCATTCACAACTGAAATGAAAAAATCTGGATTGCCTGTAATCAAACTTGGTCTCGTGATGGCAATCATCATCTGCAGACATTGACTTAGTCTGCCAAACAGAGTTTCTAATTCCTCTAATTCATTTGGAGTGATGAAAGCAAGGTCAAAGACCCAGGTGGACGCCATTGTTCTGCTCTGGACGTTATAGACTGGACCCGTCCCGGATGCAAATTCAAGATTGAAAGTAAGGGAGAAGAGTATTGTACAAATCGCCACCGAATTCATGCGATCGACAGCATCGTAAGAGCCGCTCAGCCAATCTTTATTGTCTCCATACCAACTTGTCTTCATTTCTAATGTTCCATTCACATTATAGTGCAACTCTATATTAAGACTATGAGCGCATAAAGGAAAATTATAACGCATGTTGATATAGGGATATGCGTAATCTGCATTCACTAAGTAAGAGGGCACGGTAGGAGTGAATAAAATCCGCTGCAATGCATGAGATATGAGGGTAGGACAAATCCCGGTCTTTTGGTGCAGCTTAGCCAAAGCGTATTTCAGCTCCCCTGCAGATAAATGACTAATTTCTTCTAAATTGCGCAGTAATGCAGGTCGCTTGATTTGCAAGTGCAATGTTGTTTGTTCATTTACCATTGAATAAATTTCAACGATCTGCGCTTCATCTTTGATCATTTTCTTTACAAGCTGCAGAGCCGCCAAAGAAATATTGCCATCTTTTGCTAAATAAATTTTTTTCATTTTATTAATTAATGAACTTCGTTCGGCTGGAGAGAATTTAAGCAATTCGCAGTTATTGTTTTTCTCCTGTTGTATTATGATTGCCTGCTCTATTTCTCCGGCAGAAGAAAAATGAGGCATTGTTTTTTTATAATTTACGAGATATTGGAATCCTATATATATCTCGTCGGGTTCAATATGCGCTTCTTTTGCAACCTCTTCAATGATTTTATTTCTCTTATGAAATCGAAGATCTGCATTTTCAAATACGGAAATTTTATCAAAATGCGAGTGGATGCACTGTAGGATCCGAGGCAAGTGAGTAAGTTGGATGCCGCTCATCTGTTTAAGCTGCGATGTTATTTCCAACATATCTTGATGCATGATTGTAAAAATCTGAATAAGACTGGGAAATGAATAGTGGTTGCCCTTGGAGGTTCCTAAGCGCCAGTTTGAAACAGAAAAAGCGGCGTCAATTTCAAATTGTCTTTCGAAATATTTTAAGTCATCACTATCTATTTTTTTCTCAAATGTTGAGAAACTTGCCGTTGTTAGCAGCTCAACATGTTCATCAAATAGGAGGCTTTTGGATTTAGAAGAATCGTCATCCCCTCGGATTAAATTCTCTTTCATCTTCGGATCTAAAAGCGGAGCTATGCGCGCCAGTAAATTAGAATTGATGCGCAGCATTTCGTAAAGGCGCACTGCTTTTAATTTAATCTGATCCTTGGCATAGCCCTTACGCATTAGAAATTCTTTTATGCTATGATCCAGCGCATCAATCGTTTGCAACAGAAGATTAATGATTGCGCCTCGGGCAATAAAACCTACGGATTGCATTTTGACGAGGCCTGGAAAAAACAATGTTGATTCCTGCTTCAAAGCATCCATTAAAGAGTCATATTTTAGTGGGTTAGCCCATGATTTTGCTTGTGCTTTCCACCGTTGCACGATCGCTTTGTTTTCAGCCACCCATGCCAGCGTTTCAGCATCGTGATTTATTTCTTTTACTAGATTTAAAATAATGCCGCTAGTGCGCTCCTTAAACGTGGTTTTCTTAGGAAAATCACGCCACAAGCTATCAAAACGTACATTCAACCAAGTCTCTTTTAAGTTGTATTCTCCTAGTTTTTTTAAAAGCGCCGCCATTCTTCCGCATTGTTTTTCACCATCGCTTCTCTCCGCCAAATTTATTACGAAAGACAACCACCGTTTTTGCACTCCTTTTTTTAAACATGCTGGAAGCAACTTCAACAATTGAACTGCATGAGGTTTGACAGCTGGAGCCAATTTGTGCTTTTCCAAAATTTTCTCAATGCGACGTTCCTGTTTTAAAGTTTCTAAAATGGAATGATAAGAAACAGAACCGATAACATCATCAGGAGTTTGTTTTAAAATGGCTTCCAAACTCTTGCGCGCATAAAGAATATCCAATCGATCATGCGGTTTTTCGTAGACGGCAATGATCTCCGCTGTTGCAAGAACGCAATTGCGAAATAGCTTTTGCGCGATATTTTGCAGTTTTGGATGTTCAGTAAAGCTCTTTGATAGTCGAGTCAATCGCTGTAAAATAACCGCTAATGCCTTGAAAACTTTTGCTTTGTTTTTATTCCCGATCGTTTCCAACAGCAAATTCAAGGGGTATTTTTCAGGATCATTTGTGATATTGGCGACTGAAGAAGCTGAGGGCAATTTTTTAATGATTTCTACGACATCCTGCCCATATGAAATATTCGCAATGGTTTTTTGTGTAGGAATAGGATGATAAGCCCATCCTTCACGCACTTGCCGTTTTATTATTTTTTCGTTGACGATAAAGGCCTGTTGAGGGGAGATAGCCAGCGCGATATTTTCTTCAGATTTCCATAATTTGATTCGTTCCCATTCTTCTGCAGTGACAAGTAGAATGGGGATGTCGTAACTTTGAAGCGCGACAGCCTCATGCGACAAAGCCGGAGCCCATGTTTTCACAACAACAGCCTTTGCAAGATGGCTGCTGGATTGGCAATCGCCGTCGGGAAGGGCGTCGGAAACGGTGTCTGCAACAATGAGCTCCTCCGGACTTGTTATGGAAACCACGCCGCCGCTCCCGCTGCCAATCATCGATCCACGAATTTGGCCTTTATCAGAAATGTTGGAGAAAGCCAGGAATGTAGGAGATTGTTTCTTGAGATGCTTCACTCGTTTCACTTGCAGCAATTTAATGCGATCGGCTTGCCTGTCAACAGCATACTCAAAATGGATATCGCTTTTAAAATGAGATTGCAACTTCACTGCAAGAGCTTTAAGTTTTAATACTTGTTCATCCGTTAAAGAAGAACGAGGAAGTTTAGGATTGTCCACATATTCCAGCTGGAATCGTTCTTCGAACATTTTTGGCGCAAGCCGTTTGAGTTTTGTTCTGAGGCTTTTATCAATTTTTCCAGTCGGACCCACATGATAAGAATCCACCGGGAATTGGCCGCTTAATACAGCGGCTCCATGACCAAAAGCGGCCTGCAAATGCAACACATCATTTGTTTGGGCTGCTTCTTCTCGATAAGAACCTATGCCCGAAGCGTAGATGCTTTCAGGGTCAACGGCCCCGCCCACTGGTTCACTTGCCACCACCTGTATAAAAAACGACATCAAGGGCGTTTGAGTGATATCTTCACCGGCATTGCCCCTTCGTTCCAAAGCTTTATCGCCGAAATAGGATAGCACGACAACCCTAATCGCCTCTAAAATCGCTGTTGGTTCTGACTTGACGGCTTCTACGCTTTTATAGCACCCGGCGTTGTAGCCTGTTGGAGAGTCCTCATTGCCGGAACTTCTCACCATCAACAACTTTTCGTGATGAAGATTAAGCCACTCAACAATACGTGTTGGCAATATGAATTGTTTAATATTTTGTTCAACTTCCGTCCGGATAAGATCTAAAATCGCTTTAGAGGCTGAGGTTAGTCGCCGTTTTTGGGTGTTTTCCTGGATATTTAATGATTGTTTAAACTGCTCCCACAACTCAACAAATTTTGGTGAACACACATGCTTTGCAATATCTTTATGACGAATGGGTAAAAAAGCGGGAATATCAGCGTCTTCTTCGATGATTGGTTGAATTTCCATAAGAGTGGCGGCTTTGACGCCATATAGCTCAATCCGCTTCTTTTTCTGTTGATCCTTGATGGCGGTAGACCATGTTTCAAATGTTGGTTCTGGAATGAAAAAGCGATCAGTAAAGATTTTAAGTCCTGCAAGGTGTTTTGGGCGGAAATAGTCTTTGTTTTCTTGAAGAAATTGAAAAATAGGCTGTGCGGCTTGATTCACTTGTTCATGGGTCCCTTGGCCTCCGCAGCAGAACAAACGCCTGATTGTCCGGATGACCCAAGTGGAAAAAATTTGCCAGCAAGTTAATCCGACAGTATGGGGAAGTTGCCCAGCTTCGTGGATAATGTTTTCATGGCCTGTTTGACCGAACATGCATAGGTCATTAAAGGTTTCATTGAAT
>JABDEO010000141.1 GCA_013287015.1 Chlamydiota bacterium | reverse complement strand
ATGCTCTTTTCTTAAAAGAAGATCTCGATGTTCCTAAAGCGGTAACTTTTGCAAAAAAACAGCGTCAAGGATATGAAGATTTTGGGCAACTATACGGTCATTTTTCAAGTATTTCACATCATTCTCGATTGATCCTTCTTGCTCGTCAAGTAGTGTCCATCGAAAATGATATGGTATGCTATGCTCACCTAAAACCGATCAATCCTACTAAACTAACAGCTCAAATCTCCAGACTAATCTTCATTGCTTTCCTGTTAATAGAAATTGGGATGCTTGCTGAAGAAATATGCCTCGATCTTGTTGATACGCCTTATTTCGGCATAAAAACTCCAGAAGGATATCAAAAACGTTTCGACACACCAGAGGCCATTTTTATCCTAAAATTGGCTGCAAAAGCTGACAGTATTTTTAATCCACCGGCTTGTTAGTTGGCCTAAAGTTCGATTCCTACCTTTTTTGATCGCTAAAAAGCTTTGCATTAAGAACTATAGCCGTGGAATAGAGATGCTCATTGGAAAGATGGGCATAGCGTTTTGTCATTTGGACGGTTTTGTGACCAAGTAGAGTCCCGATCTCTAACAAGCTTGCCTGATTCATGGCCAAATAAGAAGCGGCAGTATGACGAAGATCATGGAAGCGGAAGCTGGAGATTTCGGCTTTTCTCAGAGCTGTTTCCCATGCTGAGCGAATGTCGATAGGTTTGGATGAGGAATGGGGCGCAGGAAACACAAGAAAGTCAATAGCTTGATTTGTGTATCTTGAACGCAGAAGATCTAGCGTTGTTCCAATGAGAGGAATAAAGCGGCGCTCGCCATTTTTGGTGGTTTGTAAAAGGATTGACCCTCGATCCAAATCGACATCACTCCATCTGAGATTCATGATTTCTCCTCTTCTCATGCCAGTTGAAAGAGCCAGTATAACAATTGGGTAGAGTCCTTTTGATTTGCTTTCTTGGCAAGCTTGGAGAAGTCTTTCTTTTTCATCGTCATTAAGAAATCGTGTTCTCCCATTGGATATTTTTGGTTTTGAGATTTTCATGACTGGATTTTCTTGTATCCATTCCCAATCTTTCACTGCGATAGCAAAAGCGTGTGACAAGCTTGCAAGATAGCGGACAACGGTTGTGGAAGAGCGGAGCTTGTCTTTGCAAGTCGTTCCAGAGAGCAATTCATCACGTTTTCGTGCAATCATGCTGGATTTGATATCGGAAAGAAGGCAATGTCCCAGCTCCTGTTTCCACCAGAGAAGATGCTGACGAACGTTTCTTGCATTTTTCGGCTTCGATGGTAAAACCTTGTCGATGTAGCGGTCGATCAGCTCAGCTAAAGTATTTTTGCTACCGATTTTGGAATACTCATACTTGCCTTGTTCAACGGCTGATTCGGTGTCGCGCTTCCATTTCACGGCGAGAGTTTTGGAAGCGAACGATTGGATGAGGACAGGATGTCCTTTGATGCGGACTCGGGCGCGGTAGGAAACCGTTCCGTTTTTGTGGATACGTTTGTCGATGCCTTTCACAGTTTTGCCTTTGTTTTAAGTTTTCAAAGGTTAGCTGCTGTTTAAAGGCAGGGAAAGGTGCTTTTATCGCCAATTGTTGTAGGCGAGTGGTCCATAAATGGTCCACAGATGCGGACCGTGCTTTTGGCTTAGTTACTTGCAATTACGCAAGTAGTTCAGTTTTAGCTATATGAATCACAAAGAAAAAGTGGGGCAACTTGGACTTGAACCAAGGACCAGCGGGTTATGAGTCCGCTGCTTTTCCATTCATCTCAGCAGTCATTTACTGCTCACAGCAATACAATAACACGACTCTGGACTTATGTTCAATTGGTGATTGCTGGTTTTATTTGAGGAAAATAGAGGCGCAGTGTGTCATAAAAGTGTCAAAAATGTATCTAGGTTTTCCGACTAAGGGTCTTGGCCGACTTTCTTGGTAAACTCCACTGTAGCTATCCTCTGTGCCAATAACGCTTCGAAACACTTTGGGGTATTAACGATAGTGATTACCTTAAAATAGTTCTTGGGTCCAACATCAGAAGGGATCGGCATTATTAAATCACTTAATACAAACAATACATCCCATCCTGACCATTCATGTACTTTAAGCCTCCCGGGATGAAATCCATCACTACATAGATTTCGTAAGTCAAGCCTTAATGATGGCTGGCCTTTTAAATGAAAATCTACCCACATACCTGAAAGCGCATCGTTAGTTGATACATGTGTCGGAACTAGGAATAGTGAGAGGGAAAAGCTCTGTGGCGTGTTAATTAGAGCCACTTGTTGAACTAACTGATAGGAGTCAGCTGAAATTTCACTCAGCAGTGGAAGATCATAGCTGCACTCATTAACTTTAACAGAGTGTATTAAGACAGGAGTAATCGATGATGAATCCTTAGGAAGAAACGAATTATCGGGAAAATGCCAGGGATTTCCCAAAATTCCTTTTTTGCTTGTCCTCATGTGAGCATTGCCATCAGTGTGGCAACTGAAATGATCGGGGCGCTTTGTTGTTTCATTCTTTATAGTATCTAAGAGATCTCTCTTTGCATCCTTCGGCCATGAAGAATGATAAAACATCTCAGCTGGAAAGTGCTTTATGCCAAGGAGGCCAACTCCATAGATTCCATTATCTGTCTGAATGGTAAACAGCACACGAGTAAGATTAGAATTTGATTGATACGTGATTTCTTTGGGATTAGGTATCGTATCATTTTGGCTATTCATAGTCTCAACACCTCCAGCCTTTGAATGTTTAAGTTATCCAAATAGGTCTATTTTTTCTTTCAATAGAAAAAAGGACTTCCCTGTAATTTTTATTGCGAACTTTATCTTTGGGAATGTCATAAAGCGCTTGGAGGCTTATGCAGTGATTAGGTTGCCTGATAAAAAAAAGAGGGCCAATATATTGACTTTCTTGAGAATTATAGTTTCCATTTAATGATCGAAAAATTGTATTGGCAATAACATCAACCAGCCGTAATCCTGGCGTATTATTATCATCAGGAAACTCGAGATGTTCTGTCATTATTTTTTTTAGATTTAAGGGATAATCCTCTTTGCATAATTTCCTTCCAGAATCTGTACGAAATGATTCGATTTCCTCATCCGTAATAGAAAATCGCTCTAAGTGACCATAATCATGACCTATTACCGACAATAAAGGTGGCTGACATTGTAAATATGGGAGAACTAATTCAGACCAAAGTTTTTCATATGATGTAATTTGACCGGCTTGCTTGGGATCGATTACCCAATGAAAAGCTCCTAGCTCTTCCGGCCTTTTTTGACTATAGTAAATTGTTCCATGACGTAATACGAGTTCCACCAAATGCCATGTAAGGCCGGCTTGTAAATAAAGTTGATTCGAAGTTTCCTTTATTTTTTTGGAAAAGGAAGATCTCATTTCTTGAAGAAAAGGATTCTTGGTTGGTGGATTATCATTAATAAAACAAGCTCTATTCTCTTTATGACAAGAAGTAATTTCATCGGAATGCAATGTCATATCAATTGCTGCGCATTCAACAAAAACATCGAATTTCAAAAGTTCACTAAGAATTCTTTCCCTTAGTTTTTGGTCAATTTTCCTTCCCTTTATCGGCTTTCCATATTCATTTTCGATCGCTAAGAACCACTTGTTAACGTTGTCCAATTGAGAGTCAGGAACAACTAGTGCGGTTACACATGCAACAGGATTTTTTTCAGATGGAATTGCCCTGCCTGATTCGTCAATAAAAATGTGCATAGCTAATTTTTTTATAATTTATAGTTTTATAATGATTTTGCAGCTAAAGGAATGTTGGATGTAGTACCTCCAGAGTACCCTTCATAACCAAAAACATTTACTCGTGCATTTTTTCGATTACGAGGCTTTGGTCTTACAACGATGTCAATATCTTGTCCAAGTTGATTTAAAAAATGCATTAATCGTTCTACAGAGAATCCCGAAAGTTTACGATGCAATAATGCTGAAACTTTAGGCTGATTAATTCCCATAATTTTTGCAGCTTTCTCTTGAGTCAATTTTCTTTTTTTTATGATGTGATCAATTTCCCAAGCCAATTCTGCTTTTGTAAGTTCTTCTTCAGCATTATCAACTCCAATATCTGCAAAAATATTGTCACCACCAATTTCAAAAGCAATTTCTTCTATATCTTCCTGTTTTTTCTTAGTGGCCATATTAGTTAACCTCCTTCTTATACATGACTAGCCATTCTTTATATTTTTGATGGGCACTTTTTAACCTTTGCTCCACTAAATCAATATCTTGCTTTGGAGTCTTGATACCGGTTTTAGATTTCTTTTGAAATGCGTGGAGAACAACAACAGCTTCTTCCATTTGTACAGTATAAACTGTCCGATAAGTACCTTGATCATCACTTTGCACAATTTCAAGTACACTACCACCGCCAAAACCTTTTAAAGGCTTTGCATCTCTATGCTTATCGCCTTTCTGAGCGATATACAAAGCATGACCCATTTCATTTCTTACTTCATGAGGAAATTCCATGAAGTCCTTTTTGCTCGATCCAATCCAGATAATCGGTTTTTTCTGATCCATTGTCCCTCCAAACTTTAATTATCCCAAAAATGGGATGATATTTGCAAGCAAAAAATCACTTAAATGATTAGGATTGAGCTTGGGAGAGCTTTGACAGTTCCAGATATCTATAGAACTGCTTTGAGGAATACATTAGGGAATATTTTGAAAAATTATTAGCTCAGTTCATAGCTGGCTGTAAATAGAGGATAAATGCGTTCAAGATCTTGCAGGGAGTTAATAGTCAATTCGAGATCACCTGTGCCTTGGTGACCTATTCCTCTAACATCACGGACAATCCCCTTATAAGGACCTTCTATATCA
>JABDEO010000140.1 GCA_013287015.1 Chlamydiota bacterium | reverse complement strand
TTCCTATCCTGCCCATCCTGACATTAATCCCTGCCCATCCTGACATTAATCCGTTCTGACGTTAATATTTGCAGTTTTTTATTTTCGCTCGAAATCGATATAGCCATTGGGAATATCGACATGGATTAATTTTACAGGCAGGCGGTCGCCGACCTTCAGTTTTGCGAAGCCTTTGACGAGCTTTCCTTCTACAGGCAATTGTAAAATCCGCACCCAAACGCCTTTTTCTCCGGCTCCTGTCACAATGGCGTCATATTCACGGCCAATCTGCGAAGACAAAAGAATAGCGGCGGCGGATTTTTTAAGCTTTCGCTCCACTTTAGCGGCATCTGTCTCTTTTTCAGTGCAATGACGAGCGATATCCGTCAATTCAGGAATACTATAAGGCGCCGGCTGCGCCAGCAAGAGATGTTTAAGAATGCGCTGCATAATCAGGTCGGGATAGCGTCTATTCGGGGCTGTTGTATGCGCGTAATCCTGAAGAGCGAGATCGAAGTGGCCGATAGGAACTTCTCCGGGAAGGCCTACGACATATTCGCCGCGGCCAAGCAATTTGATTAAGACCTGTGAAAGATCGGGAAAAGTTTGAGGTGATTCGCGTCTTCGCTTTACCAGGAAAGCTTCGAGAGCTTTGCTGTCTGGATTGGAGGACAGTTTTTCTCCAAAGCTTTCGGCGATTTCAACAATGCGGCCCCAGTTCTTGGGAGAACGTACAACGCGCCGCAAAGTGGGGAGATTGCGTTTGCGAATGAATTGTGTGACAGCTGTATTGGCGCTGATCATAAAAAATTCGATAAGCTTATGAGCGCGATTGTGGACGACCTCTTCAAGGTTTACCACTTGACCGTCGCGAATAATCGGCTGCATTTCAATCGTTTTAAAGGATAGGGACCCCTGACTGTAGCGGTATTGTTTAATTTTTTTTGCCAAGGCGTCTTGGAGGCGAAGCTGTTCCGCAAGTTCCGGCAGTGGAGAGAACGCCGCCAATGCCGGCCCGGTTCCATCCAGCCAAGCGGCGACTCCATTGTAAGTCAATTTTGCCTGATTGCGTACAACAGCTGGATAAATATCGAAGTTGTCCGTTGCGCCTTTCTCATTGATTAGTAATTCAACAACAATGGCTCGCCGCTCTTGCCCTTGATTAAGCGACGTCAGATTTGTCGATAATTTTTCCGGCAACATAGGAAAAACGATGGAAGGCGTATAAACGGAAGTGGTGTTGCATGCAGCATGTTGATCAATGGCGGATCCACGCTTGACCAGAGCGTCAACGTCAGCGACCGCCACATACACTTTCGCCTTGTTTTCTGATGCTTTTTCCGCATAAGTCAATTGGTCCAGATCCAACGAATCGTCGTTGTCAATCGAAGCCCAAAGCTTATCTCGAAGGTCGCGGAAAGCGGGCATGGAGGGAGCCGGAGAAGTGATTTGAGAGAGTTCATTCATGACCTCCTGAGAAAAGTCCGCGGCAAGGTTATATTCCAACATAGCTTGTCGCGCCAGCGTGGTCAGGTCAAAGGGTTGCTTGGGCATATTTATTTCTCCTATATAAATGCTAGGTTGCATGAGCGTTGTTTTTTTATCTAGGAATAAGATATGGTTCAAAAATAAGTAAAACTGACAATAACATAAAAACGCGAGATATACATACTGCCTCGACCTTAGGCTTTTTTTAACCCTTCTTTCGCGCAGCTTTGGAGTGCGTGCGACTTGTCGCCGCTTTGGAAGACCTCGACTTGTCGAGGTCGAAGCGTGAATCTAAAATACCTAAAAGCTGGCATTTTGAACGTTGAACAGGTCATATTGTCGATAGCAAAACGCTTTCCAGTTTAACGTCAAGCTAGCTTCTAGATGTTTTAGATTCACGCTTCGACCTCGACAAGTCGAGGTCTTCCAAAGCGGCGACAAGTCGCACGCACTCCAAACGCTGCGCGAAAGAAGGGTTAAAAAAGCCTAAGGTCGAGGCAGTGAAGAATAAGTAAGCATGTTGAAGTTAAGTGAATGGTTGAAAGAAGGAGCGGTGATGAGCATAGGCTCCAACCGCTTCTTAGTGGCTTATGGCAAACGTTCATGGTTGATGCACCCTGATCCCCCTCCCGCATCGTCGTTTTATTTTCCCGATTAAGATCCGCTGTTCATCTTTACGGTCGACCGTCGCATTAAAACATTCGGCCCACTCTTGTATACTGCCCGCGGGCCGACCAACAGAAAAAACATCGATCGCTTTTGAATTTGGCAAAATGGATTGCCAGTCACTGGGAATGCCTAAAAATCCATGCAAAGCATATATGCTGAAATGAGATGTCATATTTTTTTCAACTCTTGCCAAAAACGGGCTGAGGAATCGGCGTCCGGAGTGATTTCTATTACGCAACTCTTGTCGAATTTAAAATGAGCCGGAATTTGCGTCCAATGGGCATATTCCAATTCCCATAGCTTGGCGAAGGGGGCGAAATTAAGGTGATGCGGATTGCAATAGCGAGGATCATTATAAAGCCGCCCAAAAATTTGACCGCCGCCATTATTGATGATGACGATATTAGCGCGCACGTCCGTTAATTGCGGCAAAATCCAAGGACCTGCTAAATCGTATAGAGCGGTCAAATCCCCGAGAATCGCCCAGTTTTCTCCGCTGGAACGGCATTGCCCTAAAAATGTAGAGATCTGACCGTCAATGCCGCTAAGGCCGCGACTGGCGTTGACAGACAATTCACGATCTTCATGGCAGGCGGCAAGATCCCATTCACGAATCGGCAAGCTGTTTCCTAAATAAACCAACGCTTTTGACGGAATCCGTTTTGATAATTGATGCACTAAACTGGGTTCAGCTAAAGGCTCCTTCTCGAAAAGTTCTAATAACTTCTGGCGGAAAATCTTATCAGCTTCCTGCCATTTTTGCGCTTGCTGACTGAAATTCCGTACAGGAGTATAGTCCTCAAAAAATCGACCAATGCCATGCATAGGCGCAATCACTTCTCCCCAGCTAAGCCCAGAAAATGGAACATTGCTGATCGAACAGACTAAAACTTGTCCTATTTTATCTTCTAAATCACGCCACAATCGAACGGTGGGGACTCCTCCAATGCGCAACACTCCGTCGATGGGATATTCCATTTGCAAGGCGCCGCTCCACAAATTGTCCGTACGCGCGATGCGCAAATGCTGCAACTTCTTTTCCTCACGCAACCCAGACACGCCTTCCAATATCGCGGGAGCCCTCAACTTTAATAAAAAATCAGCTACGGCTTGTCGCGATTCCGGAGGCAGAGCGCTGACAACAACCAATGGATGCTTGGCTTCCTCCAGAAACTGATCTAGTCCATCGCTGTTGATGCGGTCTCCCGAGCTTAACTCAAATTCCCCAACAGGATCCTCAAAGCACACATTGAGATGCGCAGGGGCGCGGCAATCCCATTGTTCCAGATCGCAGCGTTCCTCGTCAGCTATATCTTGCGCAAAGGGAGCGTAAATTCCGAACAGCCCAAGGTGTTCAGCCGCCTGCGGCGCGCCGCTTCCCCTAAAACGGCGCGGACGATCAGCTGTCAACAGCAAAAGCGGCGCGCCGGTGTAGTAGGCTTCCATAGCCGCCGGCAATAACTCGGCGGAAGCGGTTCCCGATGTGGTCACCACGGCCACCGGAGCTCCCGCCGCACGGCTTTTTCCAAGAGCGAAAAATGCAGCGGAGCGCTCTTCAAACCAGAAATATTTTTCGAGTCTGCTGTCCTCCATCAATGGAGAAAAAAGCGGACTGTTGCGCGAGCCTGGACAGAAACAAAAGCGGGTCACTCCCCGCTTGACCGCCGCTTCTATCACTCGAAGTGCGAGTTGCTTGTTGAGCTCTTGACGCTTTCGGATAGGCAAAGTCACCGTTGAAAATGCATTACTCATATCCAAATATCCTTTTTATTGACCGAATTTTTAAATGAATCTCTTCCCATTCATTGTCCAAATGACTTTCTTGGACGACTCCGCAACCCGCCCCTATCGCCATGATAGTAGAGTCCCATTGGATGTTTCGAATCGCCACAAAACAGCGCGCAGTCTCTCCAGAATGAACATAGCCTGCAGGCGCCCCAAATCGCCGCCTATTCACTATAGTCTGATAATATTGCAACCATTCCATTCCGTTTTTTTTGGGGAAGGCGCCTAGGGCTGGCGTAGGATGCATTGCATTTACCAACGCATCAAATGCAATATTCTCCTGAAGATCCAATTGGATTGGCGTCATCAGGTGGGACAACGTCGGCAAGTCAACCACTGTTGTTGGACCAATCTTAGCTTGCCCAAAAGGCGTCAAAGAGCTGCATATGCCCTCTATCACCAGCCGATGTTCTTTAAGTTGTTTTTCATCCTGCATTAACGCGCTTTTTGGCATTCCAGAGCGGCATGTCCCGGCGCAAGCCATTGTTTGCAAACGTGCATTCTGAGTCAAAGAAAAAAGCAATTCCGGAGTCGCCCCCAATATCCCCCCATTTTCATCCCAGCAGCCATATATATGCACCTGTTGATTTTCGGCATATTGCATCAGGCGCATCAAATTTAGCGCCAGCAGCTTATGAGACATCTGATGATAAGCTGTGGTGAAAACATAAGGCACAGCCTTCAACAACTCACCCGTCGCAAATCGTTGCTGAAGATCAGTGAATGCAGCGTGAAATTGTTCAAAACAAGGCGGAATCCAATGAATGCCAGAAGCCACGCATGAATCACCATCCATTGCAGAAAGAGTTTGCATGATTTCACTACGGCTATATTCCTGGCAATGCTCATGAGAAAACCAGGGTTTCGGCATAGACAGGAAAAAATCGGGAAAATAAAACGACGATGCGGGAGGGGGATCAGGGTGCATCAACCATGAACGTTTGCCATAAG
>JABDEO010000139.1 GCA_013287015.1 Chlamydiota bacterium | reverse complement strand
CAAAATCCAATAAAAAACGTTCTCTGAGGCTTTCATTTTTGTTTTTGGAATCCATTGTCTTATAGGTTTTCCTGAAAAAATCCTTTATCACCTTTATTTTTCTGTTCATCGCATCGTTGGTTTCTTCGTATTGAAATGTACGTTGAATGTCGCAAACGGAGGCAAGCGTGCCGTTGCAAATGCCGTTAATGGATTCATCCCCGGAAAATTGGTCTTCAACATCCTTGTAAATATTTTCTACGTATATGGCGAAATTTTCAGGAGACATCTCTTTGTAAAGCGTTTTAAGCATACTGTCCGTTAAATTTCTTTTTTCTGTAATTTCATCGCTGGTTTTCTCTTTTGCCAATGCAAGTGGAATCGCATAAATGGAGCCGAGCATATCATTAATATTATGGATAGAGTCATCATCATTGCTGAGGCTGCCGAGCTGTTCTGTCACTTCCTTGTAAAGGGCATTTATGTATTTTTCAAAAGCTTCAAGCGACATTTGCGCGTAATTTTCAGGTTTCTCAGATTCCTCAAAAGAGGATGGAGTGTGCTCTGAAGAAGCATTTGAACGCGGGGTATGAGATTCAGAATAGGATGCCGGATAATGGGTTTTACCTGTTTAGGCGATGAAGGCGCTGAGTGTGTTGCAGAGCCGCTTCCATACCGCTTACCGGGATAAATGGGAGGCGAAAAGAGCGGTGAAGGCGTTCCAGAAATGGGAGACGGCGGTGAAGGCGTTGGAGAAATGGGAAGCGGCAGGGAGATGGAAAGCGCAGGTATTATTATAGAGTGGAGCGAGGTTGATTGAGATGTAAAGGAAGGCAGTGCGCGAGATCTGTCCGAAAGGGGAGGAATGGACTCCAATGTGGGTGAATTCGGTGTTGTACGAGACTTAAGAGGAGGCAGTGGAAGTAGCGACGGCGGTAAAGGAATGGACTCCAAGATGGGTGAATGCGGCATTGATGGCAGCGGCGGTGTTGGATCTTCTAATGTTGGGCTAACCACTTGTTGTAATGGACTAGTTGTTTTTGGACTGGTTATCTTGGGACTAGCTGCGTTCTCCACATTTTCCATATTGCTGACCGCCAACTGAGTTTTTTTAGCGGTTGCTTGGCATTTAGGCGCTATGATGCAGATGAGGGCGACTATTCCCAATCCAACAGATATGCCTATCGCTAGATTGCATAAGAAAGCTAGCGTTACGCCAATTCCTATTGCTAGGAAAATTGAAAGAGCCAGCTTGGCGGTTTTTTTTTCGCAACAACATGTTTTAGCATTAGAAAGTTCTAATGGATGGGGCGAGTCGAGTGAACCTGATGAACTGGGTGAACTAGCTTCGAGAGGGGTTAAATTAAAATTTTGAGTGATCTTATTCACGATGATCCTTTATATTTATAGTTTTATTATTTACAATAAAAGTTTAATCTTGCAGTGTACATGACAACGTTTTTTTTTGTAAATAAAATAAAAGAAAAATGTATAAAGAGTGGTTGATTAAAAATTTATTTTATATAATTGCTTTATGCAATAGGTGAATATGTCAAACCGACGAGGCGCGTCACAACAAAATTTTTACGACTTTAATATTCCTGAAAAAGCCAATCGCGTATTGAATGTCATTTTGTTGACGATGATCTTGATTATCGTGCGCATTTGGCACCTTGCCGTCATTCAATACGACAGTAAAATGGAAGAGGCGCGCAAGCCCCAACGCAGAACAATTGTCGAACCCGCGCGGCGGGCAACCATTCGCGATCGTTACAATATCCCACTTGCGATCAACAAAATGCAATATAACGCTGCGATCCTTTATTCACAATTTCGTCAAATTCCAGCCGGCAGATGGGTGAAAGATGTAAATGGCAAGCGCGTCAAACAGTCTAAACGCAAAGAATATATCGCCGCGCTGGCGCGAACGTTGGCAAATGAATTGCAGCTGGACCCCGACCGACTGGAAGATCTTATCTACTCTAAAGCGGCGCTCTACTACAATCTCCCGTTCGTCATTAAGGAAGAACTCTCAGAACGCGAATACTATCGTCTCAAAATGTTGGAAAAAGATTGGCTGGGCGTCCAAGTGCAGCGTTTGCCAAAGCGCGTTTACCCGCAAAACCGCATCGGAGCCGACATTATCGGCTACATGGGCGCCATTAACCGTCAGGAGTATGAAGGTATTCTCCATAAAATGAAGAGTCTGGAAGCCTATGTACAGCAGCGAGACGCCGGAGAAGATGTCGCCCTGCCCGAAGGTCTGTCCACCCCCTCGGAAGCGCGCCATCGCCTCAGAGAGCTGCAGGATTTGGCTTATACGGCGAATGACTACGTCGGCAAAACCGGGATCGAGGGAAAATTTGAAGAAGCCTTGCGCGGTTTTCAAGGTAAAAAAAGCTACTATTCCGATTCACGCGGAAATTTTTTGAGGGAGCTCCCTGGATCACGCGATCCCGTGCCGGGACAGCGGATTTTATTGACGATTTCGGCGGAGCTGCAAGCTTATGCGGAACAGCTCCTTATTCAAAATGAACGCCTGCGCGAAGCGCGCATTTCACAGGGGAATTTCCAGCCGAATGTCATGCATAAACAGCCTTGGCTGAAGGGCGGAGCGATCGTTGCATTGGATCCCCACAACGGCGATGTATTGGCGCTCGCTTCTTACCCGCGGTTTGATCCCAATGATTTTATCGCTTCGGGCCAACCGGAATTGCAAGCTAAAAAACGCGCCAATATAGCGCATTGGTTTGAATCTGAAGATTATATCGGACAAATTTGGGATCAGAAACGCCCTCTTGAAAGAGAGCGTTATGACGACAGCGCTGAAGCTTCCTATGACGAACCGCTTTGGCTCACATGGGAACATTATATTAATTTTATATTGCCCCCTGAAAATCCGGTACGGCAACGTTTAGCGCAAATCGGCTCCGTCAAGGATGCGATTGAGCTGCAGCGTTCTTTTGCAACGCTCCTCATGTTGAGCGGTCAGCGCAACGCCTATTGGCTCCTGCAAGCGTTATATCCGGACGAGGGTCATGAACCGCATGGCAAGTGCATGCCGAACAACGTGCGCCGCTCCATAGAAGAGCGCCTCAAAGAGTATGCTCCGGCCGTGGATCAATTGAAGAAGACATTAAATAAATACGTGGCGGATCTTCCTCGCCATTATGATAAAACACTGCTGGTGGATCTATGCCGCATCGCCGTGCGCGATGATCGTTTTACCCCGCGCCTGATTGAAGCTATAGGGAAGCAAAGTCTGACGCAATATCGAAACGCTTCAGCTGCAATGGCTGCAATTGAGCCGCTTGTACGAACCATGAGCAAAACGATCTATTCCGACCATGATTTTAAAGAATGGCGTAAACTTAATGAACAGAATTTTCTGAAGGAGAAACGCGCCGAAGAGAAGCGGACGCTGCGTTATCCAAAGCCTTATATTGACTATTTGGATCAGCAGGAAAATCAGCGGTTTGAGGAGTTTTGGGGAACCAATCGCTGGCGGATTTTAATGGCGTTTTTGCTGGGAATGAAATCACTGGACGGTTTACAGGACTATCAGGATTATTTTACGACCTGGCATAAGGAACTGTCCCAAGGCGCCCATCAAGCGTCGCCATGGGGAGACGCTTATCGGACGCTGCAAAATTCTTTAGGGAATATGCCCGCCGAGCTTGCCATCTCCTATCTGCAGACTCTGCGCGGTTTTCATCAGCTCGATCGCTCCTTGTTAGGTCAGTACCGCCATTTGCGAAAACAGGATGATAAATCCCTGGAAAAGCATTTAGCCGCGGGTTTTTATCCTTTGTATGGTTATGGCCATGGGCGCTCCTACGCTTACCGGCAAGCGACGCCGCAGGGATCTCTATTTAAATTGGTCACCGCCTATGCCGCGCTTGTGCAGCGCTACCGTGAATTAGCCCCCCATGTTCCTAGTCAAGGCAATCTAAACCCGCTGGAAATCGTTGACGTCACCCAAAGAAAAGGCCGTGAACTTTATCTTGGCTATCATGCGGATGGAACTCCGCTTCCGCAGCATTACAAGGGAGGACGTCTTCCAAAAAGCGCATTAGCGTCCATTGGCAAGGTTGATCTTTTATATGCGATGGAGATGTCCAGCAACCCCTATTTCGCTCTGCTGGCTGGCGATGTGCTGCATAGCCCTGACGACCTCGCCGACGCCGCCCGCGCCTTTTCCTATGGAAGCCGCACCGGCATCGATCTTTTGGGCGAGATCGCCGGCAGCGTGCCCACGGATTTGAAGGAAAACCGCACAGGGCTCTATTCGTTCGCGATCGGACAGCATTCGCTGGTGGTCACTCCCTTGCAAGCCAGCGTGATGGTCGGGGCGATTGCAAATGGAGGCCGCATTCTTAAGCCAAAGATTGTCAAGCTGACTGCAGGCGTGCAGCGCGCCGGCGAAGAGGCCTGCTTTTTGTCGTGCTCCCCGCATTTCCCTTATCAAGAGAGCCTTGCATCAGTAGGCGTCGATTTTCCGTTGTTTACGCGCATTTTGCGGAATGAATCCTCTAGTCAAGTTAAGCTAACGCCCACGGTAACGCGGCGGGAACTCTTTTTGCCAAATATTGTTCGGAGAACTCTTCTGGATGGCATGCATCGGGTAGTGGAAAAAATGCAGCAGGGAGGCATCATAGGCTTATCGCGCTTTTATCGCGATTATCCGGAAGCGATCAGCGATTATCTCGAATTAAAGGATCGCCTCATTGGCAAAACCAGCACAGCTGAATCGATGGAGCATATGGATCTGGACCCTGTTCATGGCGTTAATATGTACACGCATGTTTGGTTTGGGGGAATTGCATTCGACCCTGATGCCGATACGGAGGAGGCCTACCTGATCCGCGATCAATTTGGCCGACCCGAACTGGTGGT
>JABDEO010000138.1 GCA_013287015.1 Chlamydiota bacterium | reverse complement strand
AACGCTTTGATGTCTGCTAGGGCGATATCAGTTTGCTGTAGATTAAGAATCTGCAGACTTTGTAAATCTTTCATTGATTTCGGCAAAACGGTCAATGGATTGTGAGATAGGTCTAAAACGGTTAAATTAGCAAGATTGCCTATCGATTGAGGCAGCTGTTCTATTTGATTTCTACTAAGTATTAAACGACTCAATTTAGAAAGTTTGCTCATAGATTCAGGCAGAC
Organism: Chlamydiota bacterium; assembly: GCA_013287015.1. Taxonomy (GTDB): domain Bacteria; phylum Chlamydiota; class Chlamydiia; order Chlamydiales; family Parachlamydiaceae; genus JABDEO01. The sequence continues at coordinate 4,658 of JABDEO010000138.1, read as the reverse complement.
TTTGCCAAGGTTGAGAACCGGCTTCAATTACTTTCAAATTGAACCACGTTGAAATTTCATTTGGAAATTTGGTTAAATTTTCAGGATCCATCCAGAATAATGCCTCCGTTTCAAGAATAGATTTTTCATAGGCTTCATCCTGTTGATCTAGAGGAAGGCCTTTGATTTTTTTATTCATTTCTTCAAGTGCACCTTGATAAGTTGAAACACCACTGCCGCTTAATGCAATAAATGCTTTTTTATTTGCCTCACTTTGATGAATCACTTGCAATGGTTGAAGATGTTTGCGTGATTCAATGGAGATGGCCATTGTTTTACTACAAATGGAAAGATTAGCGATATCTTTGGTGGGGAGAAAATTCAAAATAAAATTTGCAATAGAGGCGATTTCTAAAGGAGGAATGCCTGCCGATAGAGTTTTTATATCTTTTTGAAGCGACACAAACTCTTTGGGAATCAGAGCGTTTTTGTCTTTTGCAATGAGGCGAACTCGATATTTTTCAAGTCCTCCTGAAAATTTTGCCAATAAACACATGAGAGCGTTGTGTTTAGAGCCGATGACAGAGCGCATTTCCCTGTATTTTGTTGAATAGATCTGAAAACACTGTTTTGCAAGCAAAGTGATCGCGTCACGGTCCAATTTGTTTTGTTTATTCGTGCCAGCTTGAAATGGACCGTTTTTTTGCTTAGAAATGTATGGGAGAGCATTATTGCTGCTCCAAAGCGTTTCAATAAACTGTTTTGCTTCTACTTCTGTTAAACTCATCGTAATGCCTAGGTTGTTTTTAATGCGAATTCCTGACAGGCGCACTTGTAGCGTAGACTTCAGTCTGCGCTTGTTTACGCAGGTTTTAACCTGCGTTTGTTTTTGCGGGTTTCAACCCGCAAGTCGCACTTGCGGCAACTTCAATTAAAGCAAAATTAGTGGACAAGGCCGAAGCATACCCTTTGCGGGTTAAAACCCGCAAAAACAAACGCAGGTTAAAACCTGCGTAAACAAGCGCAGACTGAAGTCTGCGCTACAAGTGCGCCTGTGCGCAAGAAGGCTGTCGTTTATCCAAAACTCGCGTTTTTAAGTTAAAGTTAAGAGGACAAGTTAGGAGAGATTTAAATCTAACTAATAAAAAAAGGCAACAGAAATAACATGCCATAATAAATTAAATTATTATTAATATAAATATAATATTAAATGCATATCGTTAATAATTCTGACGTTGTATAATAGTATGAAGATGGATACTGTTTTTTTAAAGCCATTTCTAAAAGACTCTTAGTAGATGGCATTATCCTGATTTGAGTCGTGCCATAAATTTATTATGAGGGAAGTTATGTTGCCAAATATAGGTTCTCCTTCTTCTGCTCCTATATCCCCTTCCTCATCCCCTCCAACACCATTGCCAATGCTCGGCGGTGATGATGGTGACGTTAATGAGGTCGCTCTTCAAATAATCAACGATTCAACTAATGCTAATGCGACAGCTGATATTAACAAAGCGTCTTTGGATATTCCAAAGCAGATTGAAGCAAGCCTGGGAAAAATTAAAGCTGCAGTTGAAAAATTGGGTCTCTTGGTTAGTAAACAGCGGCAGCTCTATCCGGATCAGCAGCAGCTCTACCAACGAACATGGAGTGTACAACCCAACACCTCGATTGCCGAAGCTTTAAGGGAGACATTTAAAGAGGATATAGGCAATCAATCCGACGAAATTTCCAGGCTGCATATTGAACTTGACGGGCTAGTTAAGGTAGCAGAGAAGCCACAAATTTACCAAGAACGAATCCAGCAAATTTGTAAAGAATGGCAACAATTGCTTAGCACTAGTCGCCAGACTGTTATTGCTGCTCAGAATTCGGTAAGAGCTCAATTGAAAGAGGAGGCGCCACCACCACCGCCTCCTCCTGAAGTTGACTACGAAGATGAAATCCCGCCTCCGCCTCCACCAGAATTTATGCCATTGCTTGCAGAAGAAGAAGACTTTGCGCCTGTACTTCCAAATGCAGACAAGAAACCCTCTGAAAAACTGGAGGAGGAAGACCGTATATTTAGAGACTATATTCTTCAAAGATCCAGTATTGATCGGATAGATGAAAGGATACCGGTAGATGAAAGGATACCGGTAGATGAAAGGATGCCGGAAGAAATGGATAAGTACCTGGATAAGCAAGCGCTAAAGTACTTAGGATTAGGCCGTCTGCAAGAGGATGCTGCTGTTGGTGGAATGAGGGCAAGACGTGCTTCTCTTAAGAGATCTCTTCCATTCACTTCTCAAGACATGATGAAGATTTACAACAGGATAAGGACTGAATTAAAAGAATTTTTCACTGAACATATGAAAGGGCATATTGTAAAGATTGTTAATTGCATAGACAAATTACACGAAAATCTTGATAAATTAAAGCTTGCGAACGTGAACTTAATGAATGCAGAAAATTTAGGGATGGAAATTTTAGAAAAAATAAATGTTTTAAAAGGAATAGAACATCCAAACGATAAGCAGTTACAAGAGTTGGATAGCTTAGTAAATTCTTTAGAAGAGAATGAAAAATCAAAACAACTATATACGATCGCCTATGAACGTGTAAAAATTGCTGTAAAGACTGAGAATGAACAAGTAAGCAAAGAATATAATAAATATTTAAAAAAACCTGCTAATAAAATTATGTTTGAGTTTGAAGAGTTATTTAGAAAAAAATCGAAAGTTATTAAAGAGAGAGAAATGTATGACAAGCAAGAAAAATTACAAGCAGGATTAATAGGTGAAATAAAAGACCTGGATTCTCATATGGGGGGAGGGATAATGGGAATTCAACCGGAAAATAAAGAAAAATTTGTAAAATTTATTAAAGATGCAAAGTCTTATCTGGATGCAGTAAAGAAAATGCCTGAATCATTTTTGAAAGAGAATGAAAAATTAATTTCAAGTATTAGGGAAAACTATGTATCAAAATCATTATTATTATTGGATAATTATTTAATTTCGATTAATAATATAGGAGTTGAATTCAATAGCAACGAAAAGCTATTGGCTGATATAGATAACGAAAAACTTGATGTGAAATCATTGGCTTCATTAAAAGAAACATTAACAGACATTAAAAATGAGTCCGAGGAGAATTATCAAAAACAAATTAAAAAGGCTGAGAAAGAGGTGGAAAGCCTTCAATTAAAGGAGGCGGAAAGTCTTCAATTAAAGGAAGCCAGAGAGGCGCTGTATAAGGTTCAAAAAAGAAAAGCAAAGGCCGCAGAACTAGAGAGAACGATTGATAACCCTGACCTCAAGGCCGACGCTCTTAAAGAGATTCATGAGATTCTAGTTGAGATAGACTTTGTCGCAGCTCTCAAAGTCCGTCAGAACAATAAACTCATAGACTTAAGGGACCGTATGAATAATTTTGAGCAGATAAAGGGTAATTTTGTGGACACTGATGATCGTGTGTCCTCTGCAGTTAGGGGATTGGACAGCGCCTATAAAGCTACAACAAATGCGGCCAAAGCAAGAGGGTATGATTTAAGCAAGGCCAGACGTGTGTTCGATAAATAAAACTGGGCGCGCATTGCTTTAGTTAGGTAATGACCTTACATTGCGGCAATGCCTTTTTTACCCATTCAAGTGTTTCCTTTTTTAATTGTGTTCCAGCTACATTAAGGACTCTTAAGTTCACTAATTTTTCCATCGATCGCGGTAAGGAAGTGAGTGGATTGCCTGTCAAATCGAGATGACCCAGGCTGCTGATATTTCCAATGGCGTCGGGTAGGCTTTTTATTTGATTAAATTGTACTGATAAGAAATCGAGTTTTGAAAGACGTCCTATGGAAGATGGTAATTTCTTCAAACATTGCTGGTCCGCTCGAATGAAAGTTACCGCAGACCATTCGGAAATATTAGAAGGAAGGTGTGTTAAGCGCCCTTTTTGTTCCCATTTAAGCGTTTTCATGTTGGTGATGATGCGGTGATACGATTGTGCGCGTTGTTTTAAAGGAAGAGCTTGTATATTCGACATCTTATTTGCGCTGAATGGACAATTTTCGCTAGCTGCGCCGCTATCGCTAAGCATTTGGTAGGCGTCTTCGATTTTTTTCTGTTTGCTTAAACGGGCTGTAATGATGTTTCCAATTATTTTGCCAATGGGTTGCCGTGGTTTTGAACTTAGGAGTTTTTGACAATCTTCGAGGGAAAGAAAACTGGCGATATTATTTATTATTGCGGGAGTCTGCAAAGGATGGGTGTTGCCGGTTAAAGCAGATATCTTTTCTTGAAGGCTTTCAAATTTTTTCGGCATTTTGGACTGATTATTTTTGGCATTGAGTATATTTTTATAATTGATGAGTCCTGTTGAGAATGTGCGCAATAAATTACTGTTTTCGGTCAGAGAAAGTCTTCTAAGGATTTCGAAGGCTGCGCAGGCTATTTCAGTGATTTGATGGCGTTTAAGCTTGCCATCCCTGCTTGCGCTAGCTGAAAATAGGGCGTTTTGGTCTTTTTTATTGTGTCTGACCACATAAGGATGATCATGATCGAGTTTATTAAGCGTCTCGATAAATTGCTTCACCTGCACTGTTGTGAAAGTTGATGTCTGCATATCAAATTCCCTTTTTATTTCTTTTATTTCGTTAATTTAAGGCAAATTTTGGGTAAACGACAGCCTTCCCGCGCCCC
>JABDEO010000137.1 GCA_013287015.1 Chlamydiota bacterium | reverse complement strand
TCGCGCCCCTGCCGGGGCGCAACGCTGAATACAGTTCACCCCGGGTTCCGCTATTGCTTCACCCGGGGTGAAGCGATTAGCGGAACCCGGGGTAAATAGCAATCAGCGTCGCGCCCCGGCAGGGGCGCGAGAAAGCAATCGTTTATCCAAAACTCGCTTTAAAAATCATCACTGTATTCGTCTTCATGCTTACTATCGACGGAAACCGGCTTCTTTGCAAGCTGCTCAATGCTATTTGCTTTTTTTATTTGATCGAGGTGAATGATGTTTTTAAATACAACATGTACAGAAGCCACGCGCAGACCTGTCAGACGTGTAATTTCCTCCACCACTAAAGATTGAATCTCTTCCGCTTTTGCCGGGATGGAAATTCCGTACCCTATGTTGACCTCGATCTTGATGCTTACAGAATGCTTTTGAGTATCCTGTTCTGAATAAATGCCCCCTGCCACCTCTGGACCGCTTCTGCCGAAAATATTATCGATGAAATTGCCCGCGACCAGAGCGATGCCGTCAATTTGTGATAAGCATTGCAGCACAATGCCTTGAAACACTTGAGTGTCTATGTCGCTAATAAAAATCGTATCCGGGAGCTCAAACTCTTTGGTGTCAACCTTTTGGATGTTAACCTGGCGCGACAGTTCCCGTTTTATTTTTGTTTCAGGCATATGCATTACCTCCTACATCATAATATCGCACAATCCTTAATTTGACCATCGCAAAAAAAATTCATTTCAGGAAAAAAGAGAAAGCGGAAAGCTGCTTTTACTCTTTTTATTGAAATGAGCTATGCTCCTCTCAATATCTCCCACTAATTCCGCCAAGTTAAAAATCTCATCAGGTTCTTCTCCAGTCCATACACTGTCCGCCTCCGGTTGTTCTTTTGCAGATTCTTCCTGACAATATGCAGATGCTTTCGGACAATATTTCAATATAGTCCAATGACCTAACACCAAAAAAGCATTGTCCATGCAATAATCTAAAATAAGAGGCGCTACATTGTCATCAGCGGGTGAGGTTGGCCTAATAGCCTGTTTTACTGCTTGTTCTACAAGTTGAAGTTCTGCAAATGGATCGCAAGGCTGCATGCCTTGAAAAAAGTCCTTAAATCTTATCCTCTTCCCAACCGAAGAAAAATTACATGAGCTGAATAAACGATCAGAAGCCAATTGGAAATCAAAGTTCGCTTTTTTAATATAAATTTTACTGATTACATTTAAAATATTGAGATGGACGGCAGGTATTTTAGTCTTATTGGTTATCAGATGCGACACTTGACATTCAATGAAAAGCTCTAATCCTGGTTCCTCCACTAAATAATGATGAAATTTCTCTAGAACCTCCATTCCGGATAGCCAGATCCCGCTAGGAAATTTCAATTCATGTTCACCGGTAAGACGTTTGTTCCAGATAGAAACTGCGCACAGCCAATGCAACTTATCCTCTTCCCTACACTCTTTTTGCATAACTAATCTTGTAAAACCAGCATGCAGGACCTCGCTTACAAAATAGGAAAAGCAATTTGTAATAGTCCAGGAGTCATGGTAATGAATTCCCGCGCGAAAACTGCTTTCCGAGCTGAAAATATTGAGCAACATGCGGATATCGTCTATTCCCCATTGGGAAATCGTATCCGTTTGCTCTTTAGTAAAGAACATCGTCATTAGCTTATCAAGTTCGATTGCATAAAACCATGAAGTTGCAAGTCTTCCCAAAACACTTTGCTTTTCCATCTCCTTATTATATTTTTCTCCTTTTGCATTAATATATTCGACATTGAGCAATATCCGCAAAGTTTCAGCGTGAAAAAAAACCATTGTGCGACCATTTTGATTGTAGACATGCTTTTCGATGACCGCTTTTATTTTTTCAGCGATTTTGAGAATTGAATTGTTTGCATTTTTAGGTAAACAATCATACGCTCTAATCCATCCAAATTTTTTTGTCGTCCGGTCGTAGTAAATATCTTGTTCTTTTTCATTTTCCAAAACGGCAAAATCGTAAAAAGTGAGCTGATATAAAATAGGAGAACTATAGAGGTCTTGAAAATCTTGAACGCTGTGCATATGACTGCCCCAATTTTTGTGTTTGAACTAACGCTCTAAACACTATTCAAAGGAACAATTTTAGGCAAGCAGTGAAATAGGCTTTTTAATCTTTCTTTCGCGCAGCGTTTGGAGTGCGTGCGACTTGTCGCCGCTTTAGTAGACCTCGACTCGTCGAGGTCGAAGCGTGAATCTAAAACATCTAGAAGCTAGCTTAACGTTAACCTGGAAAGCGTTTCGCTATCGACAATATGACTTATTCGACGTTCAAAATGCCAGCTTTTAGATATTTTAGATTTACGCTTCGACCTCGACGAGTCGAGGTCTACCAAAGCGGCGACAAGTCGCACGCACTCCAAACGCTGCGCGATTTTTTCCCACTAAAATCTTGACTTAAATACTACATTTGTAGTATAGTCAACTTCAAAAGGAGAAAATTTTATGACAAAACGAGCTTTTGGAGAATTGGAATCACAAATTCTTTATATTTTAAGATCCGGAGAACGAAAGACGGTTAAAGACGTTCACCAAGCTCTTGGAGGAGAAAATAGCTACAATACAACAATGACGGTAATGACTCGATTGGCAGAGAAAAAACAACTCGCTAGAGAAAAAATAGGCCTCCAATATGAATATTGGATTCTTACTTCCAGCTCCCCTTCATTATTAGATAAATTAAAACAAAAATTTTTTGGCGTGAAAACAACAACCTTAGTCAGCTATCTGATCGAATCAGCGGATGATCTCTCAGATGATGACCTTGCGGAAATGGAAAAATTAATTCAAAAAACAAGGAATGCTAAAAAATGATTCCCAATCCGTTATCCTTAATTTCTTTCCTATTTAGCGGCGCTATCGCCTTTTTTACAGTGGCTTTGCTAGTTAAAATAATTTTCGCTATCTTTAAAATAAACAATCATCGTCTCCGCGCTACTTTAAGACTCTTGCCTTTTTTCAGTCTTGTTATCGATATCCTATGTAATAACTTTAGCATAGGAAATTGGCTCAACCCATTAAGTTGTGATAGTTGCACGCAAAGGGTCCTGCTTCAAATGTTTTCGCCATCGCTCAAGACCTATCTTGCAACAAACGAAATTTCGTTGATCAGTCATCTTGCTTCTGACAGCCCGCAGATTATCTCTCTTTCGCTTTTTATTTTGTTCTCTTCGATCACAATTTTTTTTATATGTCGTCAACTATTTCAGCTGTTTTTTTTGACTCGTATATTGCGTTCCACAATTCAAAATGGAATTACGTGCAGCCGTCAAATAGAAAACCTTCAACTTGCCTCTGTCCTGCAGAAAAACAAGACAAACATTATTGTAAGCGCTGAAACGAAAATTCCAATGGCCGCATATGCCAATACGATTATTATGCCCAAAAAAATCGTCGACGAATTTTCTCAAGAGGAATTTGAGGCGATCATTGCACACGAATTTGAACACGTTTATTGGAAAGATCCCTTTTCAAGGCTATTCTTGCAATTTATCGCAGCGACATTTTGGTGGATACCCACCCATTCGTGGACGCGGAAGATTGAATTAGATCAAGAAATGGCTTGTGATCGGAGTATTTTAAAATATGACGCTGACTGTGAATCACTTGCCTCAGCTTTAGTCAAAGTCACCAAGCATGCTAGAAACAATCTTTCCCAAGCTCTTTGTTGCTTCACCAGCAAAACCAACCACGCGATAGCCCGTTTACAAGTCATGCTGGGTTTTTCCTCTCTGGCTCAGGAAAGTTTATTGGGTCGCCACCTCATTGCAGTTGCTGTTGGTTGCTTGTTTTTGTTAGTTTGTTTAATAAAATAGTGTTTTTTTATTTAAAATTACTACGTTTGTAGTAATTTAAGAATGAAAGTATTGGCTTTTTAGGGAATGACTAGAAAGTCAACGCCTCATTTTTTTGTTTAAAATTACTACAGTTGTAGTACATAATAAAGGAGAACAATTAATATGGTTACATTTAACTCAGAAAATAATTTTAATACATACCAATTTGACTCTGCGAATAATTATTATGAGCGGCTTCCAGTATTAAAAACAGCGGAAGAGGTGTTTAAGCGAGAACAGTTGGAAAAAGAGGGTAAAATTGCGTCCTATTTTACAAGGATGGAAGATGTTAAGAATGCATTTCCTATTATTACACAAATATCTCCTCATCTTTCCAAGAAGGACAAGATTAGTTCACTGGTAGATACAGACAGAGGACCTTTTGGAAGACCGCCTGAATCAAATATGCTTACATTTGGAGTGCACTTAAACGTCAAAAATACGGAATGTTATCGGATAGAAAAAAACGCATTAAAGAAATCAAATGAATCAACGGCTATCAATTTAGAAGTGCGAGCTTCTCATCCTCAGAAAATAGAAGTTCCTCCTTATGTTGAAGTCCAAGTTAAATGGGATAAAGCTTCAGCGCATTCGGGAGAAGGCAATAATGCTTTAGGCGATAATTGCAACATATTTATTGAACAAGACTTTTTACAAATACCTTGGGTGACGGCGACCGATTCACAGCTCGCCTACTATGGCGCCACACTATTAGAAGAAGGGGATATTGTATCCTTTCCAGATTCTAATTATCCGTTGTTTAGTATGAATGTCGGTAAAAATTATCTTGAAAATTTTATTATGACGCCACAAGGTGGGGGGTTATACCTGGAATATCATGATGACCAACCGCATTTTCATATGTCGATAGACGCTGCAGGGGGCTACTACATTTTAGGGAAATGGAATGACGATGACACAAAATTACATATCACTGCATTTCATATCCCAGATGGAAAAGCCGTTTATACAAAAAAAGGAGCAATCCATTGTGACGCGGCGATGACTGGCTCTTTAATTGTTGGATATTATTTGTCTGAAGATTTTTCTACTGGTCTGGTTCGGGATAATGAAAAGAATAAGGCGA
>JABDEO010000136.1 GCA_013287015.1 Chlamydiota bacterium | reverse complement strand
GCTTTTTTTATAGAAAAATATTTAAGTTTTCGATTTTAAAAAGAGGGAAAAAGGATAAATAATGAAGAACTGGTCCCCAGTTAGATCGCGCGATCATTGATTCCCACACCTGCGGTTTCGCTCGCTAGGCTCGCTACACCTTAGTGTGGGCTACATAATGAGAGAAAAAATGATGCAAAAATGAATAAGACGCCAGGCTCTTGGTTCACAAAGGCATCATTTCAAATGATTTGAGGTCAACGATCATTTGTAAAAAAGCAATAGGACTCACTCCATTAAAAGATTCCATTTTTAAAGCTGCACGGGACAAATCATGTTGAACGGTAAATGCATTCGGAACTGCAACTGTAATGCATCCGGCGCCGACGGCGGAAGCGACTCCTGTTTGACTATCTTCGATCGCTATGCATTGTTCCGGTGCAAGTCCGAGCATTTTCGCCGCATGCAAATAAATATACGGTTTTGGTTTATTCGTTCCTTCCGCGTCGATATAATCATCTAAATCGTCATATCCTGAAAGAATGACGTCGAAATAGTCTTCTATTTCAAGGTGTCTTAGATGGCATAGAATTTGATGCTTTCGAGATCCGGAAGCAAGTCCTATTTTCAATCCAAGAACTTCCTTCTCTTTTGCCAGCTGATGCAGAAAATTTAACGTTGATTCGATGGGAGGAAAACCTTTGGCGCGGGAGATGTCGCAATATACGCTCATATCGCTCAACAGCTCTCCAGCGCAATTATAACCTATTAGCTCAGCTCCCAATTCCGCAAAAACAGCGCCGGCTGTGGGAAGGCCTGCCAGCAAATGTTCATTCATTAGAAGTTGATACTCTTCCTTTGCCAGTTCATATCCTTGCCGTTGAAAAGCGTAGCGCCATGCTTCATAGACTACCTCTTCGGTATCAATAAGCGTGCCGTCACAATCAAAAATTATGGCTTTAACATTTGAATGTTGAGTGGCCTTATCAAGTGCATGACCGCTTGTCGCTAGGGTCAAAATAAAGAAGATTAGCGAAATCATATTCATGAGTTTCCTTTGACAGTTCCTTAGCGCCGCGTGACGCGCAAGTAATATTGTAATCAAGTTCCCGCATATTTTCAAATCCAAAACCCATCTGCATCCAGTGGATAAACAACCGCCTTCTCGCGCCCCTGCCGGAGCGCGAGAAGGCGATTGTTTATCCAAAACTCGTGCTTTCTTTTTGATATGAGAAGGCAAAGCTTCTAGGGGGTTCCACACGCTGCGCGAAAGAAGAGCTAAAAAAGCCTAAAGTCGAGACAGATTCGACCGAATTCCTTAAAATTATGAAGGATTAAGGCTGTTAATTAGATCTCTTTTTTAAAAGCAGAAAATAAACAAAAAACTATAATAACTCCGATAATCGCTAATTCCTCTTTAGTTTGACTAAAAAAAATGGCCAAAGGAAAGGCTATGAGAGCAAAAATTAAGGTCCAATATTTCTCTTTCATTATTTAATCCCATGCTGGGTCACAAGTTTGACCCATTTGAGCGAGAATATTTTCAAAAGGCTTAACACATTTTTTATAAAAATTTCCATCTTCACAGCACCAATAGCAACCTTGTTGCAATTCATAAACTGTTACAGCGCAAATGGCCTGACAACGACCAGACTTGAATACTTTCCCGCACCAAGTTCCCGCACCGACTGCCGCTCTATCACACCAAGCTCTACAACTATCATCATTCGTTTTATCTCGCGCTATTGCATGAACGACAGCGCCACAGGCATCACAAATGCGGTCTTCTTGATTTTTTTCTTTACAGTTCTTACATCCACAATCGCTAGCTCGCTCAATTAACCAGATGCCGGATTTTAACATTTTAATATCTTCTTTACTTTCACACATTCCACTATGAATAAAATAGCATGTCATAATTTTTTTATAGCAATCACAGTCTTGAATGTTACGTATAATAATTTTATTTCGTGTTATTTCCATGGTTGGTTTATCGATTTTGAGTTCTCCAAACGTTTTCAAATCTTCGATAGCCCCTTGTTCCATCCCTAATCGCGACCTTGCAATAAAACGACTAACCAAAGCCCGAAGCTTTTCTTGAGCATTAATGTTCTCATTGGACAGGGCTTTGTCCAAATCTGAAATTGATTCTTCAGTGCGATTAAGCAAGAGATTAAGCCGTGCGCGATCCACATAAACATGAGGATGATCTAATACTCCTTCAGCTTCCATGCCTTGAATTGATAAGTCAAAGAGGCAACTTGCTTCTTCAAAGTTTTTTTCTTCGCAATATTCTACAGCTTTTATCCAATGTTCTTGCCATCCTTCACTGTGGCATAAAATAGGGATAAAACTTGCTATTATTGCTATTAATACAAATTTCTTCATAATTCAATCTTCTGTTTTTTAAATATCATGTTGTTATTTGAGAGCAATAAAGATGCTATCGAATATTACGCCATATACTGTTTTTGTTTGTCCTGGGAGAAAAAGACCTTTTGCTAAAATAGAAAATTGTCTTAATCAGGAAATTAACCAAATTTATTCATTTTGTCAACAACAAGTTACAATAGGTCATATTGTCGATAGCAAAACGCTTTCCCGGGGATGTTTTAGATTCACGCTTCGACCTCGACGAGTCGAGGTCGACCAAAGGGCGACAAGTCGCACGCACTCCACACGCTGCGCGAAGGATGGGTTAAAAAAATCTGAAGTCAAAAGAGTGGAGCGATCGAGTTTTTTCTTGGAATAACGTTTGGGATCAAGAATTCAGTTTATTGACAAACCCATAAGAAACTCAATCCTGTCGCTTCCAACCACAATCTTAAAAGTCACAAACTACTTTCATACATCGGCAAGTCAGCATTACAAAAAACGCTGGTTTTTGTGGTCTGCTACTGTTAAAATACCCTTTTAGTCTTATCGTCCTTGAGGAGAGAAAATGTGTATCAATCGGGATGTAATGTCATACTGTCTTTTGTTATTCCCTCTTTTTGGGATGGCCAATTTTTCGCCATTTGTCTCTGATAGTCCCAATATTAGCGTTGTGCGCGAGGACACAATGGTTCTCCTTCCTTATGGAGCTGAAGATTCTCTTTATTCAATGGAGTGTGAATCAGATTCATTTGAAACAGCTTTTTACACGAATGTCAATGTCAAGGCAAGTGTGACGTGTCCGCATGTATCAGAAACCAATTTTTTTTCACAGTATGTGAATGAAGCTTTAAGAAAAGAAGCATGTGAGTTGCACGATGCCTTTGTGCAAAGGATGAGCATTCCACAAGAAGATCTTTGGGAAGCGGATTTAGATGAACGCATATTTCACTATGAATTAAATTTGGTCTGTTCTACCCCTTTTTTGATGAGTTTTTATGGCAGCAAATATCAATATTGCGGCGGCGCTCATGGGTCTGTGCGGTATATAACAAAAACATTTTGGAAGCAAGGCGAGACAATACGCGAACTGACCTTAGATGATCTTTTCTTACCCGGATATCGTGAATGGCTTTTCCAATATTGTGAAGACTATTTTAAATTAAATCGATGTGGGTACTACAGTTATGATGACTATTCTTGGGTGGGATTCAATCCTGAAAATTTAGATTCTTTTCTTCTGACTGAGAAAGGCCTTCTGCTTATTTTTCAGAATTATGTCATAAGTGGATACGACGATTACCCAGTAACCTTGCTTATCCCTTATGTCGAGCTTACTTCTATTGCAAATTCTGACAGACCTTGGCCCCTGGATCATTTGAAGATCCATTAGCAAGAAAATTCAAAAGATATTCGCGAGCACGTATTGCTATCTATGACTCTGCAACACATGTTGGAAAACACATTTTACTTGCTAAGGAAGGTAGCCAGGGCGTCCCGCCCTGCTTTGTAGGCAAAAAAACATTGAAGATAATCACGCGATCAGGGCGGGACGCCCTGGCTACCTTCCTTAGCCTCTGCTTCTCCGGCTCGTTCCAGATTAGGGGGTCAGGCCTGAGCAATCAAAAATTATGGCTTTTGGTAAACGAAGAGATCTTTTTTTCGTTCTATTTCTTCTCTACTTACTGAAAATTCCGGCACCGTTTCTATTAATACTGAAGCGACATGATCGATGACAACTTGACTATTCTCTCCATTTTTCTTTGAAATCCTTCCATATACTTTTAGGAGAGGCTTCCCAAAGTTCCATTGAGATCCCAATAAACCCTCATTCATATCGGCATATTGGTATTCGATATCGGGCGTTGAAGGAATGACGACAACCTGCAATTTTCCATCTTTTTGTCTTTTTTCCGCTGTCATTTTTAATTTCACACCTCCAACGTTTATAATAGTGTAACCTGGCTGTAAATCTTGCCCAGACGCTTTGAAGAGATCTTGTTCGGAAAGCTGCTTAGTATTCGTAATAAAATTTTTCCAAAAATCGCGGTCTTCCTTATTTGGATGACCTTTTTTTTCAGGGTAGACAAGATTAAACATCAAAGTCCATCCCGCTCCTGGATCATTAAGCCCTACCCAGGCCATGAAAATCAATTTATCTTCTGCCAGCGCCTTGACATCAAGAACTGGATAATTCCCCCAATGATGAACGCCGCCTTCAAATTCCTTAGGATACTTCTTTTTTATATCTTCAATAGACACCGTGAAGGAGTCTGGGCCTGTTTGCGCCACATTTGCGCTTAACTTAACTCTCAACAAAGGGACTTGTAAAGATTCGGGATTTTTTAAATAAGCCTCTACGTCATTTTTCGGACCCCAATAAATCCAATCGGAAGGGTCCAAGACTTCGTTAGGACTCCTCGCAACGAAGTCTTCCGGCATTCCAGGCTCGACAGCCAAAGGAATAACGATGTTGGGCAGCAAGTCCAAAATACGCAAGTTGTTGGTTGTCTCTTTAGCCTCTTCCGGAGGAATGGCATTAAGTATATGCGTCGAACATAGGCATAGAAGCGCAAACAATATTCTCATGATTTCTTTCCTTTCTCAAATGATTAATTGGAGGGAGCTTATCCAAACAGATAAATATTTTCATC
>JABDEO010000135.1 GCA_013287015.1 Chlamydiota bacterium | reverse complement strand
TTTAACACTTACGATATACTCAGAGAATAAAACTGCTACCTACGTTGAGGACTGATGGTATCAAATAAGACCGTATTCATATTAATTGGCCCAAAGGGAAGCGGCAAAACTCACGTTGGTACAGTTTTAAAGAACCAAAGCATGATCAATTTATTTCCGATCTTAACTCAACTTAAATTCAATTCCATTACTTCCTTATGATAAATATTGCAAATGGATCTTTTTCTGATGTAGCAACCCTCTGAAGCACACCAGCTTCCACCATCGCTTTTAATCTTGTGCGTGCTGTTCGGTCAGATACCTTCCAATTCTTGGCTGCATCTTTAGTAGTTACAGATGAATTATCTCCTAGGTAAAGAAGGATAGATTCTTCCCATTCCAATAAGCGCCGTTTTTCAACACGTTTGGAGTACAGGGTAAGACGGAAATGATTATTGTGCTCTTCGATTAAAGGGGTTTTCATGCCTTCTTTTGCGCAAACAGCAAGTATTCTTTGCAGCCCTGATCCCCATTGCTCAATCAATTGAAGTTCCCGAAATAATCGACCAATGACGCGATTGCGCAGCCTTGAAAAACCGGATAGAGCTTTTTGAATCGTCTGTCCAAAAGGCAGCCCGCCAGGATTGGTAAATTCGATGCGGTCATCAAAGATAGCAATTTGGATATGACATCCTCTCATGGCATAATCAGAATGAAGGATTGCGTTAGTCGTAGCTTCCCTCAGAGCAAAGGAGGGATACTCAGCAATATCTACCCTGTGTATTCTTCCGATCACCCCCTCAGTCTGGGTATTTCGTTCAATGAATGTTATAATCTCCTGTATCGCGAAAGGTGGAAAGGAAGATGTTTCCATGTGATCTATAATTTTTTCTTTTGTCACCCCTTTAAACCGAGCGCATCGGATAATAGCATCTGGAAATAGGTTAAGACGATTCTGACCGAACAATAATATGCCACCAACTGTTGGTATGGATTTACCGAGGTGATCAGTATAGACGCTGAATGCTTCAAGATGTTTTCTTGTAGGTTCTTTCTTGACTAATGCAAAGGATTGCTTTATCGCATTTTCATCTATTATTCCTTTGAGAGAAGGTGATTCATCATGGGTGCGATTTTCAGAAAAGAGTTTAAGAGACTCCAACATTTCGTTGTCAGCAATTCGATTGGTTGAGCCAAATCGAATGTACACACCACTCTTTGGCCCTTCAGCCCTCAAATAAAATGGGCCTGCGACGTGCGGCACTCGTATGATAATTAATTCACGATCACGATAAGCATGGATTTCAATATCCGGTATAAGCAAGGGAGTAATGCTGTCACTAACAGCATTGGCAATTCTTTCTTCTTCTTGCAAGGAATCTACAACCCCTACGATTTCTTTTGTCTTGTCCCTTACTCCAATAACCAGAATCCCTCCCGCAGTATTCGCGAAGGCGACGATCGTTTTAACTACCCCTTGCATAGATTTTGCATTTTCTTTAAATTCCAGGGTTTTTCCTTCATTTTGCGACAGGAATTCATCCAGCATCATTTCTCCTATTTGTTAGATTTTAACTAGGAAATTAACACGGAAGCACTCGGAAGTCAAGTCTTTCCGTGTTATAGTGCAACACCTTTGGAATTTCTTTTATATTGGAAGGAGGTGATGACTCATTAAGGATAGTCTCTATGCCGCGCTTTCTAAGTTCTTCTGAAACGTACCCTGCGAGTTCTTTAAGTGAAATCGTTGCCCAATCAATCATAATGGTTTTCCTTGTCGACGGGGGCGTTTTCTGGTAAGCGGGTTCGAATCCCACATCCGGAGTTCAGGGGACTCTGTCCCTTAAAAACCCCGGGTATTTTCTAATCAGAGCCTCAGCTTCAGCCCCTATTTTAAAGCAACGAATACCCGATTAAAAAGCCTTCACCTTTATGACCCCTTTACGAAACTCACAAAAGCGAAATATTTAATATAGATAGCCCCATGCAAGGGAAATGGCATTATATTTTTTCATGGAAGAGAACTTTCCTCCACCGATTTGCTGAGGCATGTAACCGGATTGATGATTGTCAAAACCGTGCGAGAGGGTTAGGAAGAAATCATTATTGTGGTAGTTGTAATTAACACCAAACGTGATGAGGTCGTAGAATATCTGCCGGGTATAGCTGCGAGATATAATGTAGGGAGATTTTCTACGAAGCTTGATGCGATGGGAAAGGCCTGAACCAAGCGACAGATTATCATTAACCTTATAACCAAGGCCAAGATTGATAAGGGTTGCATCTTGCAGACCACTGCCGGGAGACTTATGGGACCCGTGTTTGTTGGTATTCAATTGTCCATTTGGCAAAATAGAGTTATTGGCATTGGGAAGGCTTCCAAAACCTGTCCAAAGGACTTCTAGGCGTCCTGCCAACTTTTCCGTAAATTTATAAGTGAATCCACCGCCAAGTGTTGCAGGAATGTAATTTTTGGCGTGATGAGGCTCATACCCTCGGTATTTCCTGAATTGCCCAACATGGCTTTTCTTAATAAAAGCAAGGCCAAAAGCGAGCGACTTGCTGATATTCCATCTCCATCCAAGCGTTAGGCCAAGACCCTCAGAATGGTCCATTCCGTTGTTAGTCACATGTCCCGGCGAAACAGATCTTATAGGGTTATCCGCGCGTTGAAAACCTTTGCGAAGATGGGACAAATAAAAATAATCTAACGAAAAGCCTATTGAATGATTTTCATTAAGCTTCCATGAGAAAACAGAGGAAATAGCTTGAGTTTTAGATTCTAAATGAATGGGTGTTGTGCCAATAAGTGGAATTGGTTCTTTAGTGCGAACTTTTACATAGCCGGGTGTTGTGTAGATCGCAAGACTGAACGAGCACTCATAATTTTTGATTATGAGTTGTTTATGAATAGCTGCGTCTGCAGTTGTGAGATGCCTGGCCTTGTAGGTCAGATTAACTTTTCCGGGATTGAATAGAGGATTGTTATCTTGGTTGTTCAGGGTAGACTTTTGGTGAACGATAAATGCGCCTATATCAAACCGGTCTTTGATCCAAACGGCGTTTGCTGGGTTAACCACACCGGCAAACGCGTTATGCCCTCCTGATATGGAATTAGGGCGTCCTCCGGCCACCATTGCATAGGCGTTGAGGCTAAACAAACTTAAGCCGATCAGAAAGTAAAAAAAACAGTTCATAGATTTCTAATCTACAATGTTAATTGAAATCAAGCAACCTTAACTTAACTCAACTTAAATTCAATCCCATCATCCGCCAAGCTCCCTAAACCCCTACTTTAATAGAAAATCTTCCATTGAGATGGCGAGCCGGGAATTTTTTTTTATCAACTCCTTATCCTCTGTCACTAGCCATATTGCATATCTCACCGACAGCTCAACAAATTGAGCATCATAAGAAGAGATATTGGCTTCAAAGGCAATCCGAAGGGCTTGTTTCTTATTCACCACGATTTCATGCGGGGCGAGTTGATCAACCACCTTGTCATAATTATCTAGAAGGCTTGATCTTGAGATGAAATTTTTGCGGCTTTCTTTTACGAGAATATTAGCGTACTCCTCCTGCCAAATAGGAGGCAGAATAATATGCGGACTTTTTTCAATAAGCTTTTGTGCTTTTGAATTTAGAGAAGTCTCATTAAAAAGATGGAATACGATACAGGTGTCTATGACGATCATTCACGGCCCTCATGGATAGCCTTAATAATTTCACCTGAAGTAAAATCCTTTTCCCATTTAAATGGCTTCGGCGCTTTTAAAGGGGGCGTCATGGGGGCAAGCCCTTGGGATAGAGTAAAGATAGCTTCTTGCGTTCGACTACGGTGATGCTCTTTTGCAGACTTTTCAAGTCTTATATAAAGATCCATCGGCATATTCCGTATCAGAAAATCTTTTGTTGTCTGCTTAGGGTTTTCTTGGTGACTTTTTGCCATGGCAATCCTCCTTTGTT
Organism: Chlamydiota bacterium; assembly: GCA_013287015.1. GTDB lineage: Bacteria > Chlamydiota > Chlamydiia > Chlamydiales > Parachlamydiaceae > JABDEO01. The sequence continues at coordinate 1,070 of JABDEO010000135.1, read as the reverse complement.
AGCTTTAATATAGCATAAATATATATTTTTGTCAACACTGCTTTCACGCGAAGAAGCTATTAGTTTAGCCGAAAACACCTCTTGCGAGCCGTTGTTGTACATAATAAAAAACATACATATCTTCGTCCTTTTCCAAACGAACAGATCATTCAGTTTAGGGCCCACCATAAGTGAACATACATCCCGTTTTTAAATATTTTATTTGACATGAAATATTTCATATGGAAAATCTAGGCTAACACAAAGGATGGATCTATGAAGAATTTTTTTATTATCTCCATGATTTGCTTCCAAAGTATTCTCACAAATGCTTTTGCTGATGATACTGAGGCGACAAAAGAAATCACTGCTCGCATACAAGCGTATAACCAAGCAGTAAGTGAAGGAAATAGCGATGCTCTTTCCAAATTTTGGACAGATGATGCAGAATTGATGGACCCCTTCACGGGAGAAGTCATTGATGGAAAAGAGAAGATTCTGAAATTCTTAAGCCAAAGGATGGCGGAATTAAAAGAAAGAAATCTGCAATACTCCTTTAAGCTGGATAAGATCAATTTTCCTGAGAAAGATAAATCTTTTGTAGAAGGAATTACAGAAGTAAACGGCAAAAAGGGGTTGTTTTTCCGCGCTGCACGCAAAGTGGAGCTCCTGAAACAAAACGGGAAATGGTATATAGATGCCGTGAGCGATATTGAAATTCCTCCAGCTCCTCCCATTCATAACAAATTAAAGGATATGAGTTGGGTCATTGGAACTTGGAGAGATCAAGATGACAATGTGACAATTACCTTTTCCAATAGCTGGGACAAATTCCGGAATTTTATTCTTTCTCGCTTCACGATGGCTATTTACGATGTCGTGGCAATGGAAGGGATGCAAATCATCGGGTGGGATCAGATCAAACAATCCCTACAATCGTGGATCTTTGATTCCGATGGCGGGAATGGAACAGGAACATGGTCTAAAAAGGGAGATGCCTGGGAAGTGGCGGTTAACTATACGCTCAGCGATGGAAAAAAAGCATCTGCAACCAACATATACACGAAAGTGGACAATGACCACTACAGTTT
>JABDEO010000134.1 GCA_013287015.1 Chlamydiota bacterium | reverse complement strand
GTCCCTGTCCCTTGTCCATTGGAATATCTTTTGGAAAAGATTCAAAGTAACCTTTAAGAAGCTCCACGATCTCTTTTTTCTTTTCATTTTGCTGTTCAAGGGCCTGCGCAATTTGTTCGTCGCCGCCTTTTTGCATTTTGATTTGCAACCCAGCAATTCTAGATCGAACCGCCCTTAATTCATCCAATTTTTCTAAAACGGGAACAAAATGAAATCTGGCTCGCTCGTTAGTCTCCAACCACTGTGAAACCCATTCTAAACAATGGTCAACAGGCGATTTTTTTCCAGCAAATTCATTTTCGAATTCTCTATTGAAGAAGAGACGCCAAGTTTGAAGTTTCCTTTGAATTTCACGCAGATCATTTTCTTCATTATGAGTGGGATAACTGCTGGCAAAGGTGTAAAAATTAACGTCATGCCAAACGTTTTCCGGTTGCATGCAGATCGCAATATAATCGGTTGCCCGGTAATAATAATGCCAGCGGCGTGATTCCATCACGATTCCATCACGGCTCCAGGCGTGTTCAATGGCGGACCACATTTGCATGCCGTCCAGCGGATGAATGATGCATCCATAGAGAGCGGCAAAGGCAAAAGCGACCATCGCCAAAGGATACAAAACGATTTTAATAATATTTTTAACGAGTTCACATAAAGATCGAACAACTATTTTGCAACGGAGAGAGCCTCTGCTAGGGGGAGGAGCATGTTTATGCTCATACAGGGACCACGCCTGCCGTTCCAACTCCCATTCCCGCCTTGCAACATCGCGGCCTCGTCTAGCGAAATCTCCGGATAGAAGGGAAACGACGCGCAAAGGCATGCGGATGGCTGTCAACAAAGGATTAACAATGAAAAGTCTTCCAAAAGTGATTCGTATATTGCATGTGGAATGCTTGAAAGCAATGCCAAAACGTTGACCCGTTTTGATATTTTGCATATAACCGCGGCGATATCTATCGCTGACGAAATCGCGCTGATTATCCCAGCCAAAACAGCTAGGGATGCAGCCATGTCTGGTCGCTATCGTCATAAAACACCTAAAACAAAAAAAACGAGATAAACAATTGCCTTCTAGCACCCCGGTAGAGACAACATGCAATTGTCTCGGCAGGGGTGCCAGAAGGCAGCTGTTTATCTAACTCATATAGGGAGAACTGTATCAACTAAATTATGCATATCCATCAGTATTTTTTCCAATGACTCTTCGCATTTCATAAAATTTTCATTGGAGCCCCCCCTTTGAATTTTGACCTGCTCTTCTACAATTTCCAAACGGAGCGCCCGAATGTTGTTAAGACTATCTATTATTTTTTTGAAATCTCCAGTATGACCTCTTCTTTGGTGCGTGCCTTGCCAAGTGGCAACCCAACTCTGCATCTTTGCAACGTCGACATCCTCATTGTTGAAAAAAGAACCGCACTGTTTCAGCGTTTTTTTGATTTGCATGAGTTGAGTTCTGCTTGGAGATGCATTGATGTACAAATTTCGATCCTCCCATGCATCTTCCGATTGCATGCAAATGGCTGCAATATCCGTTAAACGATATAGCGGATGACATGCAGGCCTACTGATGGAGGTCTCTTGTCTGCTCCATGCAAGTTCTATGGACGAACACATCTGCATTCCATCCACCGGATGAATGAAGCACCCATAAAGCGTAGCAAACGCCATTGCAAGCATGGCGAATGGATAAGTGATGATTTTCATAATATTTATTGCAAGCTGCAACAAAGATTTCGCAATAATTTTGCCAGCCAACGAAGCTGTTCCCGGTGGAAGGCCCTGTCTATTCTCATCTAAGGACCATGCTTGGCGCTCCATCTCCCATTCACGTCGCGCTAATTGATAGCCAACTCTCGCAAAATCAGCTGTCAAAAGGCAAACGGCTCGAAGCGGCATTCGAATTGCAGCTAAAATAGGGTTCCAGATAAACAAATTGCCAAGTACAAAGCGCAATTCAGTATTGGGGTGTGGAATGGCGACTCCAAAACGTCGCCCCTTTGCGTTTTCTAAATACCCATATTCATATCGATCAGTTTTCACGCTTCCACGGTAATCCTTAAATCCAAAAATGCTAGGGATGCACCAACATGCAACTACTTGCGACATTTCATCTCCTTAAATTAAATATTACATTGAATTCTAGCATTTTATATATTAAAATTCAATATTTTTGTTTAATATTTTTGTTTAATATGTTTAATAAAAACAAGCAATCTATTATTTGCCTGATTCTTCACACAAGTACAAGAAAGGACTCTATAAACTATCCAAGGGCAATTCAACACAAAGACACAAAGAGACGAAGACACAAAGAAGTTCAGCAACCACCCTGCCTTCCTTCGTGCCTCAGCGCCTTTGTGTCTTTGTGTTGAATTGCTACTATGACTTGTGTGTAAGGATCAGCTTATCTGCTGGCTCGAAATAATTATTTTATATAAGATGCGTCACAGACTTTTGTTAAGGGATAATATGGATGCATTCGATTTACGCCATTGGCCTGAGTTCATTTTAGCTGGTGGAGACGCCTCGGCGCCGGCTATCATTGACCAGGTCGCCATCGATTCACGCCGCATTGACTCCAAATACTCTCTTTTTGTGCCTCTGCCCGGAGAACACTGCGACGGCCACCAATTCATCGAGGATGCGGTGCAAAGGGGAACAGCGTACGCCCTTGTCGGGAGAGACTGGAGACCCTCCATCGCCATGCCTGAAAATTTCAAATTACTGCATGTGGACAACCCGCTGCATGCCTTTCAGGACATCGCCCAAGCATATCGCAAACAGCTGCCCACTGTCATCGTCGTCATTGGCGGCTCTTATGGAAAAACCATGGTTAAAGATCTGCTGCAAGCGATGATCGCCACCTCCAAGGAAGTCGCCGCATCTCCAGAAAGCTTCAACAGCCAGATAGGAGCCGCCCTAAGCCTTTTTACAATAACGAAAAAACATGACATCGCGCTGATTGAAGCGGCGATTTCGCGCAGGCAGGAGATGGACCGCCTTGTTCACATGATCGTTCCAGACCATGCAATCATCACCCATATTGGCAAAAAGCATCTGGCGACTCTGGGGGACCTGCAAACGATCGCAGCGGAATTCATGAAGCTGCCCCTTGCACTATCCAAGGAAAACTGGGCGATTCTTCCCAACAGCCCTCTTATCGGCGCCTATCGATCACGCTTGCAAGCGAAGCCCTATTTTTGGAGCGCTCAATCAGCGGAGCTCCCCCATGCAGCTGTTCTGAACGCCGAACATAGCGCACGCATGCCCTACCGCATCGATTTTCCCGATGGAACGACATACGCCAACCAAGCGACATTTGGTTTTTATTATTTCTTAGACCTGCTGAACATCACAATCAAAGCGGCTTGGTTATTGGGGATTGGATCCGATGCAATCCGCACGACGCTTGCAAATTACACCGCCGAACCGATGCGCGCTGAAATTTGGCGCTCCCCCATCGGCGCCACTTTTATTAACGACACCTATTGTTCCGACCCGCAGTCAGTGGACCGTGCGTTGAAGCATCTGGAGCAAACGCCGCGCGGAGGAAGGCGGATTTTCGTTTTTGGAGGCATGCGCGGTCAGCAGCGGCACGCGGACAATGATTATCGGCGCATTGGCCACAGCATTAACAAAGCAAAGATCGATCTGCTGTTGCTTGTGGGCGCGCATAAATTCGACAGTTTGATCGCCGAAGTGCAAAAACAGTCTCCGGGAATGGAGATATCGACATGCGCCGCGCATCAGGAAGCGATCGATAAAATGCATTCTTGGGTGCGCCAGGACGACGTCATTCTCATTAAAGGAGAAAAGAAAGAGCCTCTAAACGTGTTTATGGAGGCATTTAACGACAGCATCTGCAATAATCAATGCTTGATCAATCTTGCCGCCATTGAAGCGAACATCACCACTATCCGGCATAAACTTCCTTCTAAAACCCGCATCATGGTGATGGTCAAAGCGCTGGCGTATGGAACGAACGACATCCGCATGGGCAAGTTTTTGTCTACATGTGGAATCGATATTTTTGGAGTCTCCTACTGTGATGAAGGCGTGGCGCTCAAACGCGCAGGCATTACGCAAGCGATCTTTGTGATAAACGCCGCCGTTTATGAAGCGGCGAAGATAGTCAAATGGGACTTGGAGGTCGGCGTCAGCGAAAAAGAATTGATTACGGCTATCGCTTACGAAGCTAGCCGTCAATCTAAAAAAATTAAAGTTCATCTCCATTTAGACACGGGCATGAGCCGGTTTGGATGCCGCCCTGAAGAAGTTTTGGAGTTGGCGAGATACATCAAAACGCTGCCTTCCTTAATTTTGGAAGGCGTCATGACGCATTTCGCCTGCGCGGATGATCCGGCTGGCGATGAGTTCACGCTATCGCAAGCGCGGCATTTCGATCATGCGCTTGCATTATTGCATGAGGCAGGCATCGCTGTTCCTTGGAAGCATGCAGCCAACTCCAGCGCGGTCATGCGCTTTGACTTCCCGCATTACAATATGGCGCGCATCGGGCTGGCCGCATACGGTCTATATCCATCGGAAGCGACAAAGCATACGCTGGACCTTAGGTTGGCGCTCTCGCTTGTTTCGCGCATCGTCGGTGTCAACACCTGCCGTGCGGGCGAAACGATCAGCTATGGGCGCACCTACAAAGTGAGCAGAGATCAGCAACGCATCGCCGTCATCCCCATCGGCTACTTTGACGGGCTGCACCGCAACTACAGCGGCAAGGGCTCCGTGATCATTCGAGGACAAAAAGCGCCCATGGTCGGAAAAATCTGCATGGATTTCATGATGGTTGACCTCACGGATATTCCCAACGCCGCCATTGGCGACTCGGTATTAATCTTCGGGGAAGATGAGCATGGACACTATTTGTCCCCTGAGGAGTTGGCGGTGAGCGGAGACTCCATCGTCTACGAACTGATCACTTGCCTAGGGCCGCGCATCCAGCGCATCTTCATCTACGAAGAAGCTTACCAACTGCGTTAAGCCTAAAGAAAGAGGGACAATGGACGAACTGGA
>JABDEO010000133.1 GCA_013287015.1 Chlamydiota bacterium | reverse complement strand
ATTTTGAAGATACTCAACCATTCGTTTCAGCCCAGGTCAGGCCTGACCCCAAGGCATGAGAGGAGACATTGATGAAAAATGTTGTTTATTTTTTGTGTGTTCTTATCGCTTTTCCCACTTGTTCGCTGAAGGCAAAAGAAAAGGCGGACTACATTGTTGTAGGCGTGGGCACGGCCGGAGCGACAATTTCCAAGTTGCTGTCAGATGATCCCAACACTTCAGTGATCGCCATTCATAGCGGAAAAAATCTCACGCAAAATCCCGATATTAAATACACACGGAATGTTGCGTTCAATCTAATTTCAGTTTTTTTTGGATCGCCCTTTTTTCAATTAGGATTTTCTCCGCCCCAACCTAATATAGATGACAGAGAACCATTCTGGACGTTTGGTTTACCGGAAGGGGGAACGTCGTCCATCAATGCAGGCGCTTGGGCTCTTGGAACAGATCAGGTGTATTCTCAGTGGGAACCAATAGCAGGCCCAGAATGGTCCACCACTCAAATTTCCAGTATTTACAAAAGTTTGGAAAATTATAACGGTTCAACTTCAAATCCAGCGGCAAGGGGATTTGGCGGCCCCATAAATGTACGTCAAATTCCCTTTCCGACCCCTTTTTCCATCAAGTTCACTCAAGCGGTCGCTGCAGCGACAGGGACGCCAATTGTTCTCGATTACAATGACCCAAACACGCCAATTGGCGTTACGCCGCAATTGCAATACACGCAAAGCGGACTTGACGGCAAATACAGAGTCAGCAGCGCTACAGCCTTTTTGAATGACAGCGTGGTGACTCCAGATGGCAATGGAGTGGGAAATAGAAAGCTAAAAATTAAATTTAAAAGCACGGCCCTTAGAACAATATGGAAAGGCAACAAAGCTGTCGGGGTGGAGTATTTCAATAATGGCAAAATAAAAAAAACTTATGCCAATAAAGGCGTTATCGTGTGCGGCGGCCTTTACAGCAGCGCCTTTCTTATGCATTCCGGCGTTGGTCCCAAGGAGACGCTTCTGCCTCTTGGAATAGATGTAAAGTATGACAATCCGAATGTCGGGAACGCTCTTGCGGACCAAGATCTTTTGATCATCGCCTTTGCTGCAAATCCCAATGACACTCCGATTAGTTCTGGAAATTCTAAAAATTTTTCAGGCAAGATCACACTCGATATTTTGGACCCTACATTTCCGTTTAATTTTTTCGATGTTCCTTCTAATTTAAAATACAAAGACCAGTTGCTTAGCGTCTTTTTTGGAGCTTCCGAATTTCCAGAGAATAGTATTTTTTCCCAAATCGCTTGGTTGCCAGCCCCTGGAGGAGATCCTACGGTAAGACAAGCTCGACTCACTACGATTAATCCAATTCCCGGGCTTGCATTAGGGTTGGTCGACCTTGTTCAACCGCTAAGCAGGGGTCGCATCACCATTAATAGTTTTAACCCATTTGATCCACCGGTTGTTGACTCGGGTATTTTCAGCAATCCAGCTGACTTAGCGCTCTACATACAAGTTTTTCAAACGTATATAAAAAACATCAATGCCACGCTCCATGCGATGGACCCGAGCTATGAGCTTATATTTCCTCCTTTGGAGATATTAAACGACGTTGATCTTTTAACTGCGTTCATAAAAGAAGCGGTAGGGTCGAACCAATGTTGGCAGAGTCATTGCCGCATGGCTCCGTTAAATCAAGGGGGAGTTGTTGACAGCATTGGCAGGGTCTATGGAGTGGAAAATCTTTATGTGGCGGACGACTCAATAGTTCCCGTAGCCATGGATGGGACTCCGATGGCGACAGCCTATTTAATCGCCGCCAATATTGCGCGGCTTTTACAGGCCCCCTGATATGCAAAAGTGAGCGCTTACCCCTCTCTGTGCTCTCTGTGGTGGATATAAAACTTTAAATTGAATCATTTTAAGGCTCTTTGGCCACCACAGAACCCACAGAGAGGGGTAGCGCTCACTTTTGCGTAACTTGCTCGTCCAGAGGATTATGAATGAACTTCACTTTTGGAGTCAAAGAAGCTGGAATGCATGCCGCAGCGCAAGAAAATTGCAGGGAGGGTTCACATAGGCGGTCACTTAAAAAGTGATACGTTCCTATTCCAACAGGAGCTGAAAGAGAAAGTCTATGGGCAATGGAAGCTATATGAGCCAGTCCCAAATCGCTCTCAAAACTGCCGCTTAAAACTAAAGCAATGCCCCTTTTGCTTGTCCATTCATGCAACGGAAGGCAAGCCGCTATGCCGCCCTGAACAGTCGGTTTATAAATGAAAGCTTTTAATGTGGGGAATGATTCCAGTTGCTTTAAGGAAAGATCCTCCCGGAAAGACTCATCAACAGCAAAAGGATGTAAAAACTGCGCTAAGTCATGAGGATTTTGAAAAGGTTCTTCGACATAATCAAAAGCGTCTAAAGAAAATTGTGAAAAAAATCGAAGGGAATCGGATGTTGTCCACGCGCGGTTTACATCGATTCTTAATCGAAATTTATCTTTCAATTCATTGATTAAGCAAAAAGCTTCTTTAAAACTGAGAGCGCTGACTTTTAATTTTGCTAAAGTATATCCCTCCAAATGCCTAAGCCTGGCTTGTTCAAGAATTTCCGTTGGCGAACCCATTAGAAGAGCGCTTGACTGAACCTCGAATTCGGGAAGTGGAGAAATTATGGCAAGAAGAGCTGATTCTAATCCAAAGGATGTAGAAGGCAATAATTTTAGTTTTGCAAGCTCCTTCAAGCAATTCTCGGCAGTCCAATCAATTTTAATAATTTCGTGCCGGCTTTGGTTTAATGACTGCAAAGCCTCTTCTAATGTTTCTTTGCTCAATTTGGGGAGAGGCGCTATATCCCCCCAGCCACTATTTCCCTGTTCATCAGTGATATTGATTAAAGCGCCCGAGCGTATTTGACCGTTCGTAAGAGGAATTTCGTAAGAATATAGAGTGAACGCTTGTATTTTCATTTAATAGCCTCCGGTAAATGAGAAAGGAACCTCTTAAAAGCGTTTCTTGCAGCTGAAGGATTTTCCACCCAAATCAGGTGCCCAGCGTCTTCTACAAAAAGCAGTTGCACATTCGAACGCTGAAATCGCTGATCTTTTTCAAATAAAGAAAAGGGGCAAATGCAATCATATTTAGAGCCGATGATTAAGGTAGGAACGTGTTGCGGTATCCATTTTGCAGAAAAATTTAATTCAACAGCTTTTCTCTGCCACCAAACCGCCGCTTGATATTGACAGGGAATTTGAGAAAGCAACTCCCTTCCTTTTTCTAAAGTTTGCTTTGGAAAATAATAAGGCATGCAGGCATCTAGAGCTGTTTTAAAGGTTTCTTGGTTAGGATTTAGAGCGAATTCTTGCATTTCTTTACTAAGATCAGGCAAATCAAACTGTTTTGAGTAAGCAACCGCTTCTTCTAGCCATAAGGTTGGGGCGGAGTTAAGAATGACAAATCCTTTTAAGTAATTTTCCAGTTCAGGGAAGAGTAAAGGGAACATGCCTCCAAACGAATGTCCGACTAAAACAGGATTATCAAACCGCCTGACGATTCCCGGAAAAATGTCAATCCATTGATCGAAATTTTCCGAATAAACTTCTTGTATATTGGTCCCATTCCCAGGCAAATCAATCAACCAGACATTTCCAGGTAATTCTAATTCATCAATAAAGCTATGAAAATAGCTGGAATCAAGGCCTGGTCCGCCTGGGAAAAATAACCAGTTGTATGGTTTTCCTTCATTTGTTTGATAGAGTTCATATCTAACATGATTAGAGTCGTATAAATAATTTTTCGTTTTAGGACACTCTTCTGAAAACAACCCAACTGAAACAAATAAAAACAATAGTAAATGAATTGACATATGAACTATTTTATTGTTCATCTTTATCCTCACGTTCCAAAGGCCATTTTGCCTACTGCCTGCTGCATTATGAAGAAGGCTCATCAATTCTTGCAACATCAACCTTTAATGAAAGGATAGGGACAATAGCGTCAAATCTTAAATGTCGCTATTGTCCCTGTCCAATACTCGGAGAACGATTTGTTATGACTGATAATGAGGAATCACGCTGTGCACTGATCCAAATTTGACCCAAGCCTACTTTTGTATTTGCCATATGGCATCTTATATGTTATTATAGGGTTAATGAGGATCGAAAATGACTGCAAATTGGTCTGTCCGTTTTTCTACAAAAGCAGGCAGGCAATATGAAAGACTAAGAAAAAACGGTTTAAGACCGTCCATAAACGATACAATCGACTTGTTAGTTTTGGAGCTAAAAAGCGATGGACCTGAAAGATTTGATTGGCCAAATTATGACAAGCTTTCTGAAACCACGCGCCATTGTCATTTAAAGAAGGGAAGACCGACTTATGTTGCTTGTTGGGCCGTCCTTAACGATGAACTTAAACAAATAGAGATTTACTATGTCGGCACACATGAAGGCGCGCCATACTGGAAAATCCAGCTATATTGCTGTAAGGGTGGGAATGCCTAATGGCAAAGAAATGCGCTATCATATTCCAAGCTCTGCAAGGAAAAAGCTGAATTATTTTTTAAAGGAATTGGATGTGTTCCAAGAGGAAATTACCCCTTGGGAAGAAGCAATGCCTTGGGAAGTTTTGGCAAAGGATAGAATTGAGAAGTACAAAAAAGCGGGCCTTGTTCTGAGAGGCGCTCGTTATCGCGAAAATATGTCACAGGTGAAATTAGCCCAAATAAGTGGAGTTCACCAAAATGAGATCTCCAAGATAGAAAATGGGAAGCGTGGTGTTGGTAAGAAAGTGGCCAAGAAACTAGCAAAACCACTAAAAATTAATTATCTTTTACTTTTGGAAGACGATCAATGATTATGATTGGGTGGTTTTTCAGGTTCTTCATATCGTTGAAAGGACAGGGACAATAGCGACATTTAAGATTTGACGCTTTGAGCGGGCATTGGGGTCAGGCCTGACACTATGACACTTTAAGAGCTCCATCGGCGCTCTTAAAGTGTCATAGTGTCAGGCCTGACCCCAATGCCACGCGTCGTCGCGTCAAATTTTATT
>JABDEO010000132.1 GCA_013287015.1 Chlamydiota bacterium | reverse complement strand
TCAATATAGGAACGAGTCTTCGTTCTAATTATGAATCCCTCTCTGTGCGCTCTGTGGGCTCTGTGGTAGTATATCGCCTTAAAACTGTTCATTCAAAGAACTTTCAATTCAGTACAGGAACGAGTTCTTGGCTTGCCTTAAAGCGGTTGCGCAAGCCGCCACTTCTTTCATGACCTCATGACGCGTGTCAACAAAGATTTGTATCTTTTGCATTTCTCCCGGCAGACGCCAAAAAAACTCATCAAAAAGACTACTAATACGTTTGAGGTCCCTCTGAATGCGAATTAAGTTTGTATGAATCTCGCCGTTCATCTTCTTATTCAGAAGATCGACAGATGCCCCAAACTTAAGCGCCGGCTGCGAAATTGATCTCCCTCTCTGCTGGAATGCCTCTCTAAGATGATTGTCTGCTTCACTCCGATGGATTCTGTCATCGAGCGCCTTCAAGTTTTTTGTCATCCCATTTCGATCAACAATGTTCGGCAAATAAATAAGACAATTTGGAGAATTTTTATCGTTGCTGTCCCGCTTCCTTGGAGATAGTTTATTCTGCACCTGATTTCGATGATTCTCTAACAGTGACTGTTGCATCGGGTCAAAGTGAATCGTTAACAATTGACCAACCTCTTCCTGTAATACTTCCACTTTATCTTTTTCACCTTGCGCAATATCCGCTATGCGTCTTCTTAAATCTTCAAGTTGTTCTTTTTTCTCCGCCTTCTTTGTGGGTATTCCCTGTAGTTCTTTTCTAACTTTTTCGAATTCCTCTAATTTTTCACTTATGCTTTCGAGCAATGAACATAGTGGATCTACTTTTAATCCATGCATCTCTGCAACCGCACTTCCACATTCTGCAATCACTTTTGCGCACACGGCTAGACAACGCGTCACTGCGGATTTCACTTCTCTTTTCTGCACAATCTGGGCTAGTTTATCCGCAGTGATCGCTTCTCTGAGGCTGGAGAGCGCCTGCCCCGTTTTGGGCGTTTTTAATGGCTCTTTTGGAGAAATTGGTGAAACTGATGCCGGACGCGGATCAAAATTCAGATTTAAAGTGACCAGCGTTTGACCGTGTCGGTGTGATCTTGCTAATCGAGCGGGACGGACTGTGAACAAGATCCTTGGGGTGTCCTCATGTTGCAGATGAGGATTCGTGGAAGGATTAATGGAAACTGGAACCGGGGGGCTGGCATGCGCTGGAGTATGCATCGGGGTTTGATGCATCGGGGTTTGGTCTGAATGCGGAGTCGAAACGTCGGCCGGCTCATCATCACAGTCAATTGAAGCCGAGGCGGAAAATGTTCCACCATGCATGGGAAGAGCTAATGACATCGAGCGCTCCCGAGAAGATCGACGGCTAAGATTAGATGATGGCGTCATTGAGCCTCTGCCATCGGCATTAATCACGCTAGGCGTCGGCTTTTCATCCTGTGAACCAAGCACAGTTATCGCTTTCTGCTGTTTCAAAGGAATTTCTAATGGTGCAACAGCAGGAACACCTGGAGGAAACGCGGTTGAGAGGTTCGCGCTAGCTTTCGTGAGTGGTAATGCCTCAACAGTGATTTGAATGATAGGCGCGGCCGGAGACCGCGATCCTTGGTGAGCGGAGTTGGGAGAATCTGAGTGAGAATGAGTGGAAAAGACGCGCCCCTGGAGTGTATTTTTATTGGGATTTTCCTGATCGTGCCTCGGGAAAGGTATCGACAGTGGCAATGTCGCAGGTTTTGAAGGTTCAGCCTTACTACTACGGATTGGTTGCACGTCATTGTCTGAAAAACCGCCCCGATTCAACCAAGGGCAAAACGAAAGCCAGCAAGACATACTTCCCTCCTAGTAGTGGTACGTCCTGCAAAATAGCAGATCTGCTGTTTTTCATGTTAAATATATTTTAAATAATTTTCTAAGCGCTGCCGTTTGACAATCTAATATTTATAATAAATTACAATTATTATAATTATAAATAACACATTAAATATTTGCCATTGATTTTAATAACACAAATAACTTAGTATGAAAAATCAAACAGTTATATATGTTATTAAATAGAGGCTATATGCAAATAACGACTTTCACAGGGATGCAGGCAAGGCAATTCGTTGAAACCCTCAATAAACTTGACGCAGAACATCCTTATGTTGTCAAAGATAACAAAAAAAATCTTTTTTCAGCTAACGAAACCAGGGATGGAAAACTCAATCGCCATCAAATTACGGATATCGCCCACCAATGCCTAAAAATTTTCAGAAGACTCTCCCTAAGTGAAACTAATCAATTATTACAAACACTCTCAACAGGACTTGAAAATTGCAAGAAAGTCTTTTTCATGCGTAAACAGACAAACATGCCGGATAACTTTGAACAGATCCTTAGAAATATATATGCATTACTTAACGGAACAGCCCCTTTGAAAACTAAAGAAATTGCACAAACGATTTTAACCTATCTTTCGTCAACAGATGTTCTTGCATTATCTCACATTAGCAAACAACATCCCCTTTCTTGCTATGCGCGAAAGACCTTAACAGAGCATCATGAAAAGATAAAAACAATGGAAATGCTTGCAAAAGATGGAGCGTCTACCAATGGAACATCGCCTTTAACTGAAGAAGTTGAAAAATTAAAAAAAACTCCCCCAGATATGCAAGTGAAAAATTGTCAAAAATCAGTATCAGGTGTCAAGAAATTAACATGGTTAAAACAACCGACTGTCCTGCCAGAAAATATTTCAATGTATTCCAACCTCGAAACAATGTTCGTCGATAACGGCTCTCTAGGCAGGTTGCCTCAATCTATTGGATCGCTTAACAAACTATCCTTCCTGTCTCTCAGCAATAACAAAATAGAAAGCCTTCCTAATTCGATTGGCAACCTCACGCAACTTGGATATCTTAACTTGTCAGGGAATCCCCTAAAAAATTTGCCAGAAAGCATGGCTAACTTAAAAAAATTAGCCATACTCAACTTATCACATACTGCGTTAAACAATGTGACAAAACAATGGATAAAAAACATTCTGCCAGCTACTTGCAAAGTTATATTTGATTAAAAACGCAGCATTTTTTAACTATGCCATCAATCAATCTCCTCGCACTCTTGATTGCACCCCCGCACTGGCTCGCTTAAAGGCGCTATTAGCCTTTTTTAAATCGGACATTACCGCATAAAGCGCTGCAGACGGCGCCGCAAATTTGAGTAGAGTAATCTGCCCTGTTATTTTTTCTGCTCGCTTTGACACATCGGAATATTCAGTTACTATTGTTTCTTTTATTTTTCTTATTTTTTCGGCAAGTGGAAATTTGTCAATCATTTTTTTTATTTTTTCTGGAGAAGCGCCCTTTTGTAGTGCGGTTATTATACTCTTTGAAAGCTGCTCTCTTTCGGGAAGTTCTTTCAGTTCCAGCTTAAGATTGTTTAGGCTCTTTTCTTCCTCATTAATCGTTGCCATTTTCTGTTGACTCATTGTCTCCATGTTTGCCTCCAACTCCTTTTCCAACTCCTTTTCCAACTGCTTCTGGTACTTCTCTGAATCCCTTCCATTTTTACCCTGAGCGACAACAGCCTGCTCGAGTTTTGATTTGTTTTCTTGCGTTAATTGCTCTCTTTTTATTTTTATTTTGACAAGCATATCCGTTTTAAGATCATCAATTGAATTTTCTTTTCTTTTGATTGCACTTTTTATTATTTTTTCAGATGCCTTTATATCGAATTTTACCAAACTATATAATAAATTTATTTGACTATTATTTAACTCTTTTTTATTATCTATTGATTCATTTAATTTCTCTAATTCATTTAATTTATCCGAATACTCTTGCCCCCTCTCTTTCAAGTAAGAAAGGTAAAAAATTGACAATTTGTCAAGATCCCCATATATTTTTATATTTTCATTTTCTAAAAGATGACTGCAAGCTTTATTAATAAAACCTGAGATAAACTCCATTTGATCTGAGTATTTAAGTTTAACATCCTCTTCACGCTTCGAAATAATTCTAAAGTTTTTTTGAATTTCATCTATTTTATTTTGATCTCCATGCGCCAGTCCTACGCTGGCTTCGTATTGAGCAATTTTATTAGAATAATTTCGAGCATCTTTCATTAAATTTTGTTCAGCTCTCTCTAAGTCCACTTTTTTTATTTTAGGCAACATCGATTGAAGTTCCTTGTCATTGAAAACGTTCTTAATGAAATTTCCACCAGTAATATTTATTAAACATGTCTCATAACTTTTGTTTGTTTGTTCCATTACAATCAAGGCCTGATCCAACTCCGTATCGGCAGCCTGTAACAATTTTTCACTTTCCTCACCCTCCTTGAATGACTCTTTTAATAACTGTTGTGTTTTTAATGCAGTTTTAACCCGATCATGCGCTCGATTATACTCCTCTTCTGCTTTTTTTACATTGCCCACCTCAGATTTAATGCAGCGTACTACTGCTGCTGTTTTTGCTGTTTTCAGTGAACGACTAATACTAGGATATTTCTCCACGTCCGCGGAAATAACAGATTGTAAACGGTTTTTTGTTGTTGTACTCCGTCTGCCTGCGGCTAATTTTTCTTTTATCGCCTGGCAAATCACTTCAGCTAATGGCTCCGTTAACTTTGTTGGCTCATTAAATAACTTTAAAGACTCACTATGTTCATTCAAAATAGCGTTATACCTACTAGCTGGATCTGAAAAAAGTGGAGATGAGGATGGAGGAGAAACGCGAGATGATGGCGTTGAAGGAGAAGAAGGCGAAGGCCTAGGAGATGGTGGAATAAGGGATGATACCCTTCCTAATAGTGGTGATAGTGGGGAAACCAAAGGTACAGAGGACGGGGGGGAAGGACGGGGTGAGGGACTTGGTTCAATGGGTTGTTGTTGAGAAGAGGAGGGAGATGGGGGCTGAGGGGAAGGAGAACTAGAAGTAGGCGAAGGTGGAGGGGACTCGGATTGAACAGCTTTCACAGGAGGAGGGGGAGGGGGATCGAAAAATGGACTGGACATAGGGGATGCGCGCGGAGATGGCGGAGGAGAAGGAGGAGGCGAAGGCGGTGGAGATGGGAAGGACG
>JABDEO010000131.1 GCA_013287015.1 Chlamydiota bacterium | reverse complement strand
TTTGCTGGCATTGTCTGAGCGAGCGGATTTGTCATACGCAAAGACCATCTCCGATGTCGCGTGCCCTGTGACGCGCATAATGTCGCTGTCGTGAAAACCTTGTTGCTTAAGATAGGTAACAGCGGAAGCTCTCAAAACGTGTGGAGTGACTTTAAAAGGAATTCCCGCCTTTTTTCCGGCCTTGGCAAATGTCACAGCCACCTGATTAATCATCACAGACTTTCCAAATCGCGTGATGAAAACCGGTCCAGACCTGTCTCCAATATATTGTTGAAGCCTTCTCATGATGCTATCTGAATATGTAATGACCGTCTCTTTATAAACGCCTTTCATTTTCAACTGGGGGAACGTGATTTCACAGCGCTCCCAATCAATTTGATGGGTTTGCAATGACAACACCTCGTTCACTCGTTTCCCACCCTGCAGTATCACCTTGCCAATCAAACAATCCCGAGAGTTGATCTTTTCAAGCTCTTTGAAAAAGGCGATCCACTGCGCCTGCGTCATGGCTTGAGTTTTGACCTTGTCGCCTATCCTGAAAAATGTTTTCGCGCTTCCTTCATTGTCTGGGGCCGGTTCCGCATAACTTGTCAAATAGGATTCATCAAAATCCTATTTGACTTTAGTTCCGTTTATTTAAAGACGAAGACGTTATGCTTCGCGGTAATGCAGAACGATTAATCTTTTTTGATGATAGCGACAAGATAACGAAAAAATCTTAGAAGTTATGCACTTATGCAGAACCGGCCCCATCACTTCGGCGAAATTAGACAGTTACTTTAAACAGCTTAAAAGACTGATTAATTGGTCTTAAGATAGCTCATCGAGGAAGAGGGCAATTATATATCGATGAATTAAAGAACCTACGCCCGATATCCGATTTGGTCTACTCCTCTGAGCATGTTGTTTAACACAAACACCCAATTGACGTCATTGGGTGTTTGTGTTAAATTAAGACGTAGGAGATTACATATGGAAAAATCAAGCTGTCTCAGCACTATTCAATCACTTCTGGCTCAACCTTCTTTTACTGCGGATGAGGCTAAAAAACTTGGGGTATCTCCTGCACATCTGGCTTACTATATAAAAAAGGGTCAACTGAAACGCCTGAGTCGAGGAATTTACCAAAGCACAGACTATCAGGGAGCTCCTGAAAATTTCCAGTGGGAAGACCTTATCGAAGCTGTAAACTCGGTACCGGGAGGAGTGATTTGCCTGATCTCTGCACTGGCTATTCACGATATCACAGAGGAAATCCCTCGGCAGCATTGGATTGCCGTATCTCATAGCACTTCAATTAACAGAGGTGATCTAGTCAGAATTGTACGATTTCGGAATATGGAACTCGGAAAAACAACATTGAATCTCGCGGGTTGTCAAATACCGATATTTGATCGCGAACGTACTATCATAGATTCATTTAGACAGCTTAGCCGAGAGACCGCAATTAAGGCTTTGAAAATGGCTCTAGCAAAAAAAGGAGAGGAGCGACTTGATTTGAGAAAACTCCAGTCCTATGCTAAAAAACTTAGATACAATATTCACCCCTACCTTATAACGGCAACAACATGAACGAACAAGCTCTAAAAGATCGCCCCCAAACAATATCAAAAGAAAAGGGCATTCATTTCAATGAATGCTGGAAAAATCTACTTCTAGAACGTTTCCTAGTGCGTTTATCGCGCTCAAATCATACCAAAAGTCTCATTTTTAAAGGAGGGTTTCTCCTCGCCTACCTAATGAAAATAGAAAGAGAAACAACCGATCTGGATTTTTTACTCACAAATATGAATGCAAGTGAAGAAGAAATAAAAGACGTAATTCAAGAGATTGTTTCTACAATATCAGAGGATGGATTTTCATTTACATAATATTTGGGGTCATGCCTGACATTCAAAGACCCCAATTATGTTTCCGATTGGACTTTAGTTCCGTTTATTTAAATTCATCCCGAGATCTCCGAAATCGATGATCTCATAAAAGTAGCCGCTGCCTCTCACAGCCTCTGAGACACCATTCACATGAATCAAGACTGGAAGCGCGGATGTGCCTCTTGGTAGTCGCAAGCGAGCAATCTTTTCTTGTATTTCCTCTATAATGCCTAACCCAATTTCATTGATGGAGAATTTGACTTCACATACGTAGAGATTTTTAAACTTTGTTTGAATCAAATAGTCGATTTGACACCCTTTTTGGCTGACCGTTTGCCTTTGCAAAAAAGGGTTATCTGATAGGATATCTTCTATCCGGATATTCAAGAGCTCGAATATTTTTTCTCGGTTATTCAGCGCCAGATTTTCGAATTGTAATCCCATGATCGATTCCCAGCCTGATAGGCTAGATAAAGAGACTGTTTTAAAGCGTGCCCTTTCAATTTGCTCATATCTTGGAGCGATATATTTAACGTAGAAGCGCAAATAGTTGTCGCTTAAGCGAAACCTGCTGACAGCGGATATCTTGCCTGATTTCAATGACCAAGTATAATCTCTGCTTATAAATCCCGCACTAACTAGGTCGGATAGGTAGCGGCTCAATCGGCCACTGCTTTTATATTCAGCTTTCCTCGCCACCTCGTCGTAATCGACCGAACCATTAGAGAGCGCTTCAATAATCTCCTTATAGATCTTATCGCGTTTGCCAAAAACCTCTTGGAAAATTTTATTAAATTCGTGGAATAGAGCGCCGCTAGTTGTAAAGCACTGCCGTCTAATATTATCATCCGCATTGAAATTGCCTTGAATTTGCTCAATGTACCAAGGAATTCCACCTGTGACTGATAAGATTTTGAATTTTTCATAGATGGATCCCTTAAATCCCTGCGCTTCCAACATAAGATTGCAGTCGCTCAATGGGAGAGGTTCGATGGTCATGGACCAAGAGATGCGGCCATAAAAAGCGGTGTTATTAATAATGTTTTCATCGATCCATGTGGAGACGGAGCCACAAACGACAAAAATCAGTTTCGTGTTCTTTTTAAAGTTGTCGTCCCAAGCGTTTTTTAGCTTTCCTAAAAAATCATGATCTTTCGATCCGATCCATGAAATTTCGTCAAAAATGATGAGTATTTTGCCTTTATTTGCTTCTCGGGCCAGAAGCGCAAAGAGCTTACTCCAATCATCAGCTTTGATTTCCGGCAACCCTGTAGCGACACTGAGCTGTCGTGAAAATTCATCGAGCTGGCTTTGCTTTGTGGTGTTTTCTTGCGGTGCTAAGCCTGTAAACTTGAACGATCGCAGCTCTTTGCTGAATTCGTCCAAAAGACGGCTTTTTCCAATGCGGCGTCGCCCTTTTACCACAACGAAACTTGCTGTCTTTTTCTTCAGTAAGTCTCTTAGCTCCTGCATTTCTTTCTTTCTGCCTACAAAAAATTCACTGCTCATGACTCCTCCGTATTATGTTCGCAAAATGAATAATTATCCATATTGCGAACAATTTTGCAACTTGTTTTCTGTTCGGGAAATTGATATTTGTGTTTTTAGCGAACGAATTTAAAAGATGAAAATGGAAAGCTCATCTAGAACCATGCCTACAGATACCCGTCCAACAAACCCAATGCTCTTAAGAATATTCTCTTCGATACAGCTCGATACAGATGAATTTCATGTCATTCCTATGAGGTAAAATTAAGAGGTTGTACTACCTCATAAGAATGACAAATGTCAATCAACGGAATTCAATGAAAAAGGGATAGCTTTTTTAAAATTACAACGATACACTACTGCTTAAAAAACTCAAGTCACATGGAGAAATGATGATATCAACATACGACCCATGCCCATGTAAAAGTGGGAAAAAATTTAAATTTTGTTGTCACACCATCTTAAAAGAAAAAAACTCAAGTGAACTTATAAAAGCTACTAACAAGTGGCCTGTCTACAAATGTTGGAGTCTCTATGAGGCCAGTAAATGCCATAAGGTTACCGTCTTTGTAGTTAGGATAATCCCCAATGGAAACTATATTCTTGGAAGCTACTTGCTAGACCTCTTAAGCCTTGGAATAAAAGACACATTTTTGGCAGTTAATCTCTCCAAATCAAACCTTACCAAATATGAATTATTTGATGAGAGTATTACTAAAGAATTAATTTCCTATCAAGATGCCAGGAGTTTAATACTTGGTTCCTTAGCATTCGCTAAAAAGCATGGATTTGCACCGCATGATGATTGGGAAGAGTCAAAATGTATGATAGAACCTAACGACCCATATGAGGCGAAATTTACTTTTGGTTTAAATGGGAAATCTCTTTACATCCCGAGCGTACATGACGTGGGGTTTGAACAAACTCCCAATGGAAAAAAAGTAATTATAGAATATACCTAATGAAAAAGGATGGGTCTGCAATCCTGCGATTTTTGAGAAAATAAAGGGGGAAATAAATATGTTTGCGGTAATTTATCAAGGTTATGTGAAAGCTGGAAAAGAATCTGTGTATCAAAAAACATGGAATACAGTAGCTCGGTATTTTGTTGAAAAGCGAGGAGCTATTGGCTCTTGTCTCCATCGTACTCCTGATGGAATGTGGGTGGCATATTCTCGATGGCCTGACAAAAAGACTCGAGATGCATCCTGGCCAGGAAATGATGATCCTTCTGAAGAACTTCCAGATGAAATTCGTAAAGCCATTTTAATTATCAAAGATTGCTTAGATGAAGAGAGAAAAATGCCAGATATTTGTATGGAAGTAGTCGATGACTTACTCCTAAAAAATAGGTAAATAATGTCTGAGCAATCTCACAAAGCAATGATTCATTTGATAACAAAGACGCAGTTCAAACAGACACCCCAATATATCGATCGCATCGCTATCGGCATTTGTAACGAAGTATATCGAGTCGGGTTAAAAGAGCGTGAAGTCATCACTCGGCTCAGTCCGCATGATCGATTTTTGATGGGATCGCACGACCATATCCCAAAATTTAAAGCTTTGGGAATACGAGTGCCAGATATTTTGGCTGAAGACTATAGTAAAAATCTAATTCCATATTCCTACCAAGTCCTGAGCAAAATCGAAGGAGAAGACCTAGGACAGGTCATTGAGACCCTTTCTGATCAGCAGCTGCAAAATTTAGCCAAAGAAGTCGCCAATATTTTCGAAAAGGTAAGAACTATCCCATCATCCGATAAA
>JABDEO010000130.1 GCA_013287015.1 Chlamydiota bacterium | reverse complement strand
AAAATCTTGACTTCTTAGTATTTCTGGGTTATTTTCTGGGTTATGAAATGAAAAGGGATTGTTATGCTTGAGGAGCTGTTGACCAAAGAAGAAGGAAAAACGCTTGAATTTAAGGAAAACACCAAATCTTTACCGAAGATTGTTCAAACCATTGTGGCCTTTGCAAATACGTCGGGAGGCACTCTGGTTATTGGCATTAAAGATAAAACTAAAGACGTGATTGGCCTTGCGAATGTTTTAGAAGAAGAAGAACGTATTGCGAATGCAATTGCAGATTCAGTTTCGCCCTTGCTAATTCCTTCATTACAACTTCATACTTGGAGAGATAGAGACTTGCTCATCATCTCGGTTCCTCATGGTTTTGGTCCATACTATATCAAATCAAAAGGGATAGAAATCCTGGTTGTTTACCCTTTGGATTAAGTTTTGAAGCTGCTCTTTCGGGCATCTCTCAATTGCGTAATCGTGTGATTGGTCGTGTATTTAGGGAATTAAATTTAATCGAGCAATGGGGATCCGGACTTGGACGAATGTTAAGCATTTGTGGCCAACAAGGAATTCCTCTCCCAAAATTTGAAGAATTAGGCAATTTTTTTCGCACTACTTTATATCACGGCGCTAATAAGTCGGTTAGCGTTGAAGAATGGCAGAAGCCAGTTATCGAATATTTAAAAATACATAAAGAGATGCCGCCCAAAAAAGCACAAGAACTATGGAAAGTAACTTCTCGAACTGCAAGTTCAAGATTAAAAAAAATGTGCGCAGAGGGAATACTTGTTGAAATTTCTACAGGTCGATTTGACCCTCAAAAAAAATTCAGGCTGCGAAATTAAAGTTGTGGGAATAACAAATGTACCAGATCATGCAGTTAAAAACCTTGTAAAATAGCATTTTTTTTGCAATAATTTGCCAGATAATATTCATAATGCAAGGTAACGCCATTGACAAATTCCAATAACACAAACGATGAACAATTGCAGCGCGATATTGCAAAACGTCGGACATTTGCAATCATCAGCCATCCTGACGCCGGCAAGACGACTCTTACCGAAAAATTGCTGCTTTATTCCGGCATGCTGCATACGGCGGGAATGGTCCGCGGCCGTAAAGGGCGCAAAGCCGCCGCCTCCGACTGGATGGCGATGGAGCAAGAACGGGGCATTTCCATCACCTCTTCCGCCATGCAGTTTACCTATAAAGATGCGATCATCAACGTGCTCGATACGCCTGGCCATGAAGATTTTTCCGAAGACACTTATCGCACCTTAACCGCCGCGGATTGCGCAATCATGGTGATCGATGCGGCCAAGGGCGTTGAAAAACAAACGCGCAAACTCTTTGAAGTCTGCCGACTGCGCAATATTCCTGTGCTCACTTTTATTAATAAAATGGATATGCCGGGACTCGACCCGCTTGATCTCATGCACGAAGTGGAAGAAGTTTTAGGCATCCATTCCAGCGCAATGAATTGGCCGATAGGCGTTGGCCGAGACTTCCGGGGTGTCGTAGATCGCGCCGCGCAGGAACTCCTCTTTTTTTCTAAAACGTCCGTCGGAGGAGCTCAGAAGGCCTCCGTGCAGCGTTATCCCTTCAACAGCGCGGAGGGAAAGGCTTTGCTTACCGAAGAAGAGCGCGGCAAGCTGACTCAAGATTTGGAGCTGTTGGAAATGGCGGGCAATCCTTTTACGTCCTCTGATTTTTTAGCCGGACGCGTCACGCCTGTTTTTTTCGCTTCCGCGCTGACGAATTTTGGCGTAGAACCGTTTTTTGACGCATTTATCCATCTTGCTCCTTCGCCGCAGCCGCGCGCGACAAATTTATTAACCGGCGAAGAGGGAACCGTAGACCCTGTAAAAACGCGCTTTAGCGCGTATGTGTTTAAAATCCAAGCCAACATGGACCGCCGCCATCGCGACAGCATGGCTTTTTTAAAAATATGCTCAGGCAAATTTGAACGCGATATGGTCGTCAAACATCACCGTTTAGGACGCGAAGTGCGCCTTTCCAGACCCCACAGCATGGTGGCCGGCGAACGAACGACGTTGGACGAAGCTTGCGCAGGAGACATTGTAGGGGTAATCAACCCCGGATTATTCGCCGTCGGCGATACGATTTCAGTAACCGGCGGTTTTAATTTTAAACCCATGCCGCTGTTTCAGCCCGAAATTTTCGCTAGAGTGCAGCCCAAAGACGTCGGCAAACGCAAAGCCTTTGATAAAGGAATTTTACAACTGACGGATGAGGGAGCGGTGCAATTGTTCTGGCCATATGAGTACAGCGGAGAGGTTATTTTTGCAGCTGTTGGACAGCTGCAGTTCGAGGTGATGCAATACCGTCTGCGGGATGAATATGGAGTCGAAACCATATTGTCTCCTTTGCCCTATCATTCCAGCGCGTGGCTTGTGGGAGAGCTGTCCACCTTTAAAAAAACCACCAACAGCCTGATGCTGCATGACCGAAAGGATCGACCCATTGTTCTCTTTTCGGAAACATGGGAAAAAGAATACGCTGCAAAGCTTAATCCCAATCATCAACTGCTGGATATCCTTTCCTAATGAACACCAGCATAGACTGCGCCAGCCTCAGACAATGGTTCCTCGAAGAACAGCGCTTATTGCCATGGCGGCTTGACCGCACGCCATATGCGGTGTGGGTGTCGGAGATCATGCTCCAGCAAACTCAAGTCGCTGTCGTCATCCCCTATTTTGAACGCTGGATGCAGCGTTTCCCCACGGTTCGCCATCTCGCCGAAGCTTCCATTGACGAAGTCATAAAAATTTGGGAAGGCTTAGGGTATTATTCACGCGCTCGCTATTTGCATGCCGGAGCGCGCTATGTGCTTGAGCGGCATAATGGCGTCATCCCCGATAGTGAAGAAGAGCTTAAAATGATCAAAGGCCTCGGTCCCTATACCATTGGCGCCATTCGCAGCTTTGCCTTTCATCAGCGTTCCGCCGCCGTCGACGGCAATGTATTGCGCGTTTTAACGCGCTATTTGATGATTGAAGAGGATATTTCGCAACCAAAAACCGTTAATGCAATACGGGAGCTGGCTTTAACGCTTCTGCCTCAAGAGGAATCTTGGGTGATCACTGAAGCGCTCATTGAGCTTGGAGCGACCGTCTGCACGCGCAAGCCAAAATGCGGAGACTGTCCATTAAGAAAAAGCTGTCAGAGTTATATCCGAGGAGACGCTGCACGTTTGCCTTACAAGTCAAAAAAAACGTCAATAGAGGTCCTCCATCGCGCCGTCGCTGTCGTCAGATGGCAAGACAAACTACTGGTTCGTCGCGGCCAACAAGGAGAGATCATGTCTGATTTGTATGAATTTCCCTATTTTGAATCTCAGGCGTCAGGCGCAGACAGCGCTGAAATGGCGGCAAACATTAGAAAACGTTTTGATTTTGAAACCTTGTATGACAAAAAACTGGAACGGGTCGCCCACTCTTTCACACGTTACCGCGTGCATTTGGAGCCTATTCAATTCATCTGCAGATCGAGGACGCGGCCGCAATTAATCCCGCATCATCAGTGGCTCTCGCCTGCGGAATTGCAACGCGTCGCCTTCTCTTCGGGGCATCGCCGCATTTTCCAAGGTCTTGATGAAAATTTTGAAGCTTCTTAAACGATTGTCCTGACATTGACGCTTTGAGCGGGCATTGGGGTCAGGCCTGACACTATGACACTTTAAGAGCGCCGACGGCGCTCTTAAAGTGTCATAGTGTCAGGCCTGACCCCAATGCCACGCGTCGTTGCGTCAAATTTTATTTGTTTGTAAAGGTCAGGTCATAGTATCAGTTAACAGTCTTTTGATTCGCTTCATAGAGTTTTAGATATTTATAGAAGGCGGTATGGCCATTGTACGCTGAAATGACAAAGCCCTCGTATCCGCCTAGAAAACCTCTTTTCAAAATGTAACTTTTGAAAAAAGCAAACCAGGCATGTGAAAGAGCTTTCCAAACTGAAGAGCTTTTTTTCCCTTTATTTTGAACCGCAAATAGTTCTGAATAAGACTGCATTTTTGTTAAAAAATCGGAAATCGTATCATATGAATAGTGGATGAAAGGACTTTTCAAAGGAATGCGCCGCATCCCCTCAACAATGATCGCTTCGTGAACTTGGGCGTCAGTAAAACGTGTTTGGGTCCTATTGTAGAGGCGAAACTGTCGATCAGGAAACCAGCCGCACCACTTGATGAATTTGCCATTGAAGTAATTATGCCGTGGAAAAGAGTAAACGCAATTCAGATCGAGCTGGGTCCTGGCTATTTCCTCAGCCATTTCGGGCGTGACGATCTCGTCGCTGTCGATGGAAAGGATCCAATCATGCTTAGCGGCCGCCGACGCTTGATTGTGCGTGGGGCCAAAACCAATAAATGGAGCGCGATGAATCGTCACATTGGAAAACGCGCTTGCAAGTTCCAGCGTGCTGTCGCTGGAACCTGTATCATAAACGACAACTTCATCAAAACCTTGAAGCGCGGTCAACACATCAACCAAATATTTTTGACTGTTTTTAGTTAAAATGGTGACGCTGATCATCGTAATTCATTGCTGGTGATCTCCTCCAGCGCGTGAATGACGCGATCCACATGACCCGTCACATCCACGGGACGTTCTATCCAGCGAATGATTCCCTCGCTGTCAATGACAAAAGTGGTTCGCTCAATGCCCAGCATGCCTTTTTTAACATTGAATTTGCGACATAGCTCCATGTTTTCATCCGGAATAAGAGTAAAATTTAAATTCTGTTTTTTAATGAATTTCTCGTGCGATTTCGCATCATCCGGACTGACGCCGATAACCACTGTCTCTAAATCATCCAAACGCTCCATATTGTCGCGAAAGGAACACGCCTGTTTGGTGCAGCCTGGCGTATTGTCTTTAGGATAAAAATAGATGACGGCGGGACTGCCAATGAGATCATCATCGGTCAATTCATCTCCTTCATTGTCTTTTATACTAAAAGAAGGAATTCTATCTCCTATATTCACTGTATATGACATACGGTCATTTCCTTGGGTTAAAATACGTAGTCATCTTTGTAACATATTAGAAAAAAAATTGGCAAGCTTTCAGAAAAAAGGAAGGTAACCAGGGCGTCCCGTCCTGTCGCGTGTATTATCTTCAATGTTTTTCTGCCTACAA
>JABDEO010000129.1 GCA_013287015.1 Chlamydiota bacterium | reverse complement strand
TTTTGCTGGCATTAACAATGTTGACAGCCATTGGGAGAGGGCCTCTTCTAGAGTAATCTCATCCAACTTTTTCCAAACCAAATTAGCTTGAAATGCTTTGGCCTGCTCATAGGTTTCTAAACCAAATTCCACAGATGACTCAATCATTGTTGGAATTAATGTCATGGCCGCTTTTGCTCCTTACTTCCTATATATTGCTTCAATGCCAAGTTTTGCGCCATGTCTCATACTCGAGGTTGCGGATACGATGTCGCGCAATATTGCCCTCGTGTAAGCTCATGATATCCCTTTCAACAGCCTCGACGAAATATGCTTGATCTTCTGGAGGGATAGAACGCCGTGCATATTCCCTGATAAAGGCAATTGCTGCTGTTTTATCCATACAATCGCGTATAATACGTGCGATAGTCTCAGTAATAGCATTTCGATATCGCATCCTAAATGGATCGGGATCGCCAAGTTCTTTTCGCGTGATGGAATAGCGGAGACAAGAGCGCTCGTATGCCCATACAAAGACGTCTCGCAAAAGTTCTATGCGATTTAGTTCATAGATTCCCAAAAGGCCATTGACGTATGTTTGCTGTGGGACATCTACAAATGATAATGGACACAAATTGTTTTGAATAAGAGGAATATTTGCCGCTAGGCGTGATACGCGCTTATTCACATCTTCAAAGGGTTGTAAATAGGGTAAGTGCACCATTAAAAAAAAAGCTTGCTCGAACGGATTTTTAATTGCATGCGCGGTATCTACGACTTGTTGAAAAAGCTCCTGAATCTTCTGTGGCATCGCCAATGGCTGATAAACTGATTTCCCTATGCCAATGGCTATTGACCGCAGACGACCACAAGCCTCAAGATCAACCATTAAATCATTAGAGAGAAGCGCATGCAGATTGAGAATGATTGGACGATTGATGCCAATATCAGATGCCATATCAATTAAAAACTCGATAGCGTCCTTGTGATTTAAAATCATTTTGGCTTCACGGAGATCCTTTCCATCAGCCGTTTGGCTTAATTCAAATAGACGCTCTGTCTCCAATAGAGAATAGGTGTTGCCCTCTAAGCGGCTTGAATTCCATGATAAATCAATGAGAAGACGCCCGAGAATCTTTCTGGCATATGTTCCGGCAGGTTGTTCACTGTCCGTTTTCCCCATTTCAAAAAGCCGCTGGCGTATGGATTCAGAAAGGTATTTAGTAACATTTGGGCGGTATTCATCAAGAAATTTGACGTTATAGCCGACAGGAGTTCGCGCTTGAATAGGTTGGCTTATTTGCTTTTGGATATATTCAGCTTCAGGCGACAATGAAATGGCCTGGGCATTATAGGCTTCTAAAGAAACCTGCGCGTCTTTTTTCCCTTCTGAAGGAAGTTTATATAACCTGGCGCGGGCTCTTCCCTCAGCATGCAGTAGACCATTTTTTACGAGAAAAACCAGTCGATGCTGCACTTTACGGCGGGAAATGGGAATGCTTAAGTTTTCCGTAATTTTTCCTAAAGAGACGCCATCTGGAAACCTAGCCACAATGTTTACAATGACATCTAGTTCATTTTGGGCAATTTGCTTGGGCATGACTCTTTTCCTCGGATTGTGGTGTAATACATTCTAATGTACAGCAAAAATGAGTTTATATGGTGTATTAATGGCTAATGAACCACAAAAACACCACAATATAGTGCATTAGACTTAATGTACAACAAAAAATGCTGCAAAACTGTGCATTAAACAGTCCTGAAAAATTTCCGCGGCCCCATGTGTTGTGTGATGTCGATTTTGCGATTCAGACTTGTTTATAATTCGCTTTATAAACAACAAAATGTAGCTCAAAAACCTTTCGTGGCAACACAAAGTTTTGACGACTGGACCTCTTATACGCTATATCGTTTTCGTTGCTAGATCTATAAAAGCAATACATCACTAAGCCCATTCAAAGTATTGACATCATAGAGAGTTGCTGTATATACTCTGAATAAATAAAACATTAAAGAGGCATATAGTCTTATGAATGAAAACTCAGAACAGCTAAAACAACAAAATGGGCATGGTTCAAATTAGGGTAACACTTTTTTATGTCGTCCTTACAGGACTCAGCCCTTCATTTGTATGACCCAGGCCTTCGCTTCGCTGCGACCTGGGCTGTAATATTTCGGTCTTTCAGACCTGTCTAAACCATTCCTAAAGGTCCGAAGGACCGGAATGTTACAGCCCAGGTCGCAGCGAAGCGAAGGCCTGGGTCATACAAATAAAGAGCTGAGTCCTGTAAGGACGACATAAAAAAGTGTTACCTGCTTTTGCTTAATTTTGAACCATGCCACAAAATGGCCAAGAAGGAATGACGGCAAGTAGGCGAAATAAGAAAAAGCTCAAAGCAACGATTTATTTGACAGAAGAAGCTGAACAAGCGTTTACAGAGCTCTATATCCATCGATTGAGAAAGGATAGAAAAACGGATCGATCCTTGATTGCGTGTGATGCCATCCAAGCTCTTTACGAAAAAGAGTGCATGCAACAATGCTCTCCATTGTCATGAGAAGCATTATTCTGTTTGACGTTATGTAAAAAAAACACCCAGTCAGGAGACTGGGTGTCAATACTAAATAAACACGCTCGTTTTACGAGAGAGGAATGTAAATTTTCGTCACCAATTTGCTCTGATTCGTCTTAACAAATTCGATGTTAAAATATTCCGCAAAGCAGGGACGCGTCTCATCGAGATTTTCCTTGCTATCAGGCAGCCATTTAAAAAATATTCTATCGTATGTTTGATCGATTCCATCGTAGGAACCACTGTGAGTGAAAACAGCATATTTTCCGCCTCTAAGGACTTGCCTGCCGACGTTGCCCTTAGGCGGAACGTTTTTTGGCGCTAAAATGCAAGCGTCATAGCGAAGTTTATCTTCGGTTGTCACATTTGGATCATCGTGTGTAATACCAAAATAGCGGATCTTGGTTCTATCCAAATGGTTCTCATCGATAAAAGCATGCATATTTATCCATGCTTGAGAACCTGACTCTGAGTACTCTCCCAATTTTCTAATGAACAGAAGATTGAGATCTTCTGTTTTTTCCATTTTATCAGGCGAAATTTTAGGCAATTCAGAAATTTTATTGTTCATCGCATTAACCTCCTTATATAGCGTGCGATAATTTCTCGGAGAATGTCCAATGGCTTGCTTGAAGGCCCTTGTGAAGGCAGATGGAGTGTCATACTGTGTATCCATTGCAATATCTGTAATAGGATGCTCAGTGTAACGCAGTTTTGAAGCTGCTTTCTCCAACCTTAACCTTCTGACGTATTTATAAACGGTTTCTCCAACCACCATATGAAATATACGATGGAAATGAAAAAAGGAGTGACAGGACACTTTAGCAAGCTCCTCGATCGAAATCTCCTCTTCTATATGGTCTTCGATGTAGATTAAGACCTTTAAGATCCGCTTCACATAGTCTTTTGAGTGGTCCATTTTCTTATCCTCTTTGCACCAAGATTATCCCATGCTAGGAATTTAAACTTTCCCGTTTTTGCGATTTTTTAAATTTATGAAAAAGAGCGCTTGACCATGACGCTACGTCATCTTTTATATTTAGAGATATTAAAAGGGAGACTCTATGGCCTACACAGTAAATAAATTAGCACAAATGTCAGGAGTGAGCATTCGAACGCTTCGTTTTTATGACCAAATAGGACTCCTCAAACCTGCATATCATGGAGACAACGGGTACCGCTATTACGAGGAAGAACAGCTTTTGATGCTTCAACAAATTCTATTTTTCAGAGAACTGGGCTTTGAGCTGAAGAAAATTCAGGAAATCCTTGAAAGGAGTGACTTCGACAAAATGGCGGCGCTTCATGCTCATAAAAAGGTTTTAAAAAAAGACGCTGAACGAATTCAGAGTCTGATTGAAACAATTGACAAAACCATTAAACACCTAAAGGGAGAAAAATCTATGGAAGATCAGGAAATATATTTTGGCTTTAGCAAAGAAAAGCAGGCTGAGTATGAAAAGCAAATTATAGAACGCTTTGGAAAACAAGGCAAATTTCATATTGAAGAAAGCCGGCAAAAAATAAAAGATTGGTCAAAGTCAAATTGGGATACGTCAAAAGCTGAATTTGCAGAAATTTGCAAAGAGCTGACAAAAATGATAAAAAACCGTCTTAGGCATGATTCAAAAGAAGTCCAGGCTGTCATCAATCGCCATTATCAATGGCTAAAACAATTTTGGACTCCAAATAAAGAATCATATGCAGGCCATGGCCAATTCATTGTGCAAAGTGATTTAAGTAAAGCCTATGCTGACTACCACCCAAAGCTTCCAGAATTCATTGCAGATGCTATTCAAACATTTGCAGAAAATGAGCTTGAGTGATTCTAAAAATCCTGGTAATTCAATTAAGAATTACCAAGATTTTTAAAGAGTTGTCAAAGCGGTCAGGTCACACGTCAAATCGGTAAGCATCAAAAAAGCGTCGCTCAGAGCATCGACAACATCATCATGATTTCCTTCAGAAAAATTTTCCCCATCTCTTAAAAAATCTTCATTCCATGGCGCTTGCAGGATAAAGTAAAGAATATTTGTTAATCTTTTTCTCTGGAAATTCCTCTCGGTCAATGCTATGATCCGTTAGAAATTTTTCAATGGAATCCTTATGAAAAACAATGAAGAAAAAGAAAGACCTAAAATCTCGGTTTATATTGCGCTGAGCATTGATGGATACATTGCCCGGAAAGACGACAGCTTGGATTGGCTGGATCGCATCGGCGGATTTGATGAAGATTACGGTTTTCAAAAACTACTTGCCAGCATTGATGCGCTGATTATCGGTCGAAAAACGTATGCAATCGCTTCAACTGTTCCAGATCCTTACCCAGGGAAGAGAGTCATCGTTCTTAGCAAGAGCTTGGATTCTGTAAAATCCGGAATGGAGCTTTATCGAGGGGATTTGGCAGAACTTACTGAAAAGCTTCATTGGGAAGGAATCAAGCATATCTGGGTCGACGGAGGATCTACGGTTTCCCAATTCCTCTCGCTGCAGCTCGTGGACGAAATGACGCTGTTGGTCATCCCCATCGTGCTAGGATCCGGCATCCCTTTATTCCATGCAATGAGCAAAGAAGTTCCCTGCCGCCTCGTCTCATCCAAGTCTTACCGCAGCGGACTCGTGCAGCAGCATTATGAAATCATCAAACAATTCG
>JABDEO010000128.1 GCA_013287015.1 Chlamydiota bacterium | reverse complement strand
AAAATCGTGAACAACACGGCATGACAGGGGTGCTGGAAGATATTGTTTTGCCCATTGAAAATGTTTCCGAAGTAAAACATGGGCAAACACGGATAGTCGAAAAAAGACTTTGGCCCGGTTATCTTCTTGTGAAAATGATTTTGAATGAAGACTCGTGGCAATATGTCAAAAACACCGCCGGCGTGATCGACTTTTTAGGCGGAGGAAAACCAACGGCTCTTTCAGACAGCGAAGTGACGGAGATCCTTAGGGATCTCGCAGATAAGCAAAAGAAAATTACACAACGTCACAAATTTGAGATCGGCGACCGCGTAAAAATCGTCGATGGCGTATTTGTAAATTTTATCGGTTCCGTAATAGAAGTGTTCCATGACAAGGGTCGTTTAAGTGTCATGGTTTCGATTTTTGGACGCGATACGCGTGTGGATGATTTGGAATTCGCACAGGTTGAAGAAATTAGTGAAGGCGATGAGCCAACGGCGTAATATAGTAAGGAAGATATGTCAAAGAAAGTCATTAAAATTATAAAGCTGCAGATTCCCGCAGGCAAAGCAAATCCAGCGCCGCCTATTGGACCCGCGCTCGGTTCCGCAGGGGTCAATATCATGGCCTTCTGCAAAGAATTTAACGCCAAAACACAGGCGATGGCGGGCGATATCCTCCCCGTTGTAATCACTGTGTACCAGGATAAAAGTTTTACATTCGAATGTAAAAAACCTCCTGTCGCGGAAATGCTTAAAAAAGCGGCAGGCGTAGAAAAGGGATCCGCTGTTCCCAATCGCGATAAAGTCGGCAAAATCAAAAGAAGCCAGGCGCGCAAGATTGCAGAAGATAAAATGCAAGACTTGAACGCCCGCGACTTAGACGCCGCCACAAATATCGTATTGGGCACGGCGCGTTCCATGGGACTTGAACTCGTAAGTGAATAGAGAGGAATATGGGTCATCAAAGTAAACGCAATCGGGAGATAGCAAAGCAATATGATGTCTTTAAGACATACTCCGTTGCAGAGGCTATCGTTATATTAAAGAAATGTCCACCAGTGAAATTTGATCAAACTGTGGAAATTTCTTTAAGAATGGGCGTTGACCCTCGACGATCAGATCAGCATATTCGTGGAACCGTGCCGTTACCGAACGGAACAGGAAAAACGATAAAGATCCTTGTTTTCGCAAAAGGCGACAAAATTAAGGAAGCTTTAGATGCTGGCGCTGATTATGCGGGTCACGACGAACTACTGGAAAAGATTAATGGCGGATGGGTTGATTTCGACGCCGTAATCGCCACTCCAGAAATGATGCGCGATGTTGGTAAATTAGGGAAAGTTCTTGGGCCAAGAGGGCTCATGCCTACTCCTAAGGCGGGCACCGTCACTGCCGACATCGCGAAAGCTGTAAAGGAGATGAAAGCCGGGAAAATCGAGTTCAAACTCGATCGACATGGAGTCATCAACAACGGGATCGGAAAGATCTCTTTTGCAGAGGAAAAACTTGCCGAGAACATACAAGCTTTCTTGAATGCTGTCCAACGCGCCAAACCGTCCACGGCGAAAGGTCAATATATCAAGTCGGTCGTGCTGTCTTCGACAATGGGTCCAGGACTGAAAATCGGCTGGCAAGAAGCCGATGAATCATAAGGAGTGTTTGCCATGAGACAAGAGAAACAGCTCCTGCTGGATGAAATTAAGGAGCAGATCGAACGCTTTGATTCATTTGTAATCATGAGCTACAAAGGTTTAACCGCCAATGCCGCCAACGATTTTCGCAGACAGATTGCGACGGTCGGAGGAGACATGGAGATCGTGCGCAAACGCGTATTGATTAAAGCGGCTGAAACTGTTGGCTTAAAGCTTGATTTAGCTGCGCTGCCGGGGCATATTGGATTAATATTCATCGGTAAAGACGCGCTTGAAACAACAAAAATTGTTTTCAAGTTTAAGAAAACTTCGAACAATGCGCTTGAAGTGATTGGAGGTCGAATTGACGGACAGCTCTACACCGGAGCGGATGTCGAAATGCTTTCGCAGCTTCCTGACAAAGACGGAATGCGCGCGCAATTGCTCGCTATTTTTGAAGCTCCAATGTCGCAAACATTGGCCGTAATGGAAGCTCTTCTGACTAGCGTAGTCTATTGTTTGGACAACAAGAGCAAACAAGAAGGCTCTGACAAGTAATTCATTAAAACAAATAAGAGGTAGTATCGTGAGTAAAACTGCAAATTTAGTTGAAGAACTAAGTAAATTAACCGTTTTAGAAATGGCTGAGTTGAAGAAATCCCTAGAGGATAAGTGGGGCGTAAAAGCTGCAGCAGCCGCTGTAGCCGTCGCAGCTCCTGCAGCTTCAGGCGAAGAAGGCGCCGCTGCAAAAGAATCATCCGATTTTCAAGTGCTCCTGACAGGCTCTGCAGGCGACAAAAAAATCGGCGTTATTAAAATCGTCCGCGAGCTTACAGGTCTTGGCTTGAAAGAAGCTAAAGAACTCGTAGAAGCAGTGGAAGGCGGCGCGCCAAAAGTTCTTAAGGAAACCGCTCCAAAGGCCGAAGCTGAAGATATTAAGAAAAAATTGGAAGCTGCAGGCGCTAAAGTGACCCTTAAAGGACTGTAGATATTGTTCACCTTCACTAAGAAATAACTTGGTCACCTCTCTGTGCGCTCTGTGATCTCTGTGGTTGATAAAAAGCTTGAAACGTTTTTATCAACCACAGAGATCACAGAGCGCACAGAGAGGGGACTCTAGTGACAGAAAAAGTGAATAAAGCCTGAGCGCAGTTCTTTAAGCAAAGGCGCAGATCAGTAAGTGTGCGCCTTTGCCTTTTTTTATAGAGATTTCATACCAGGGAGACCTTCATAATGTTGCAGAAGCCACCGCATCGCGTGAGTTTCAGTGGGAAGAAAGAAATTATCGATCTCCCGAACCTCATTGAAGTTCAAATTAAGTCATATAATCAGTTTTTACAAGCCGATAAATTTCCAGAGGAACGGGAAAATGTTGGTTTGCAAGAAGTTTTTAATGAAATATTCCCAATAAAATCGTATGACGAAAAAACGATCCTGGAATTTATTTCTTATAATCTAGGCGTTCCAAAATACTTACCGGAAGAATGCATTCGACGCGGCATCACATACAACGTCACATTGAAAGTGAAGTTTCGCCTCACGGATGAAACAGGCATTAAAGAAGAAGAAGTCTACATGGGAACTATTCCCATCATGACAGATAAGGGAACATTTATCATCAACGGCGCCGAACGCGTTGTTGTTTCCCAGTTGCATCGTTCGCCTGGAATTTGTTTTGAGCAAGAGCGCCACGCGCGCGGAAGCGTTATCTACTCCTGCCGCATTATTCCCTACCGCGGAAGCTGGTTGGAAGGGGCTTTTGACACCAATGATTTGATCCATATCTACATCGATCGCAAAAAACGACGTCGTAAAATTTTGGCGACGACTTTTATTCGCGCTTTAGGATATTCAAGCAATGCCGATATCATAGATGAATTCTTCCCCACTCGTAAAGTTAAAATTAAATCGGAAAAAGAATTCGCTAAAATGGTGGGCAAGATTTTAGCTCAAGACGTCCTTGATGAAGAAAGCGGAGTCGTTTTTGGCAAAGCTGGAGAAAAACTGACGACGGCCATGCTTAAGCGGATGGCCGATGCCGGCATGGATATGATCCGCATTGCTGAAGACGCCGATGAGAGCAGTCCGATCATCAAGATGTTGGCTAAAGACACCACGGATTCATATGAATCCGCGCTTAAAGATTTCTATCGTAAAATTCGTCCGGGCGAACCTTCGACGCTGTCCAATGCGCGTTCAGCGATCATGCGTCTCTTTTTTGATCCCAAACGCTATAATTTAGGTCGCGTCGGACGCTACAAAATGAACTCAAAGCTTAACTTTGAGATCAATGATGAAACTCTCCAAACGGTGACCCTCACAAAAGAAGATGTCATCGGCGCGCTTAAGTACCTGATTCGTTTGAAGCAAGGCGCTGAAGATGTTTCTATCGATGATATCGACCATTTAGGCAATCGCCGCGTGCGCTCAGTGGGTGAATTAATCCAAAATCAATGCCGCATTGGATTGGCGAGAATGGATAAAATCATCCGTGAACGGATGAATTTATTTGATTTTTCTTCTGATACGCTGACTCCGGGAAAAATCGTATCTGCAAAGGGTCTTTCAGGGGTTCTGAAAGATTTCTTCGGACGTTCGCAGCTCTCCCAATTTATGGACCAAACCAATCCCGTTGCGGAACTAACGCATAAACGCCGTCTTTCCTCCCTTGGACCCGGCGGCTTGAATCGCGACCGCGCCGGCTTTGAAGTCCGCGACGTGCATTCGAGTCACTATGGCCGAATCTGTCCAATTGAAACGCCCGAAGGACCGAACATCGGTCTGATCACTTCCCTTTCCTCTTTCGCGAAGATCAACGAATTTGGATTCATTGAAACTCCTTATCTGATCGTGCGGGATGGCGTTGTAACGGACGAAATAGAATACATGACCGCCGACCAGGAAGAGAGGTGCGTGATCGCTCAGGCCTCCGCGCCTTTAGATGAACATCGCATGTTCAAGGAATCTATTTGCTGGGCGCGCTGGCATGGCGAACCTTTGGAGATCGATTCCGCCAAGGCCACACATATGGATGTGTCGCCAAAGCAATTAGTTTCGATTGTAACAGGACTTATTCCCTTTTTGGAACATGATGACGCCAACCGCGCTTTGATGGGCTCCAACATGCAACGGCAAGGCGTTCCATTGATCAAGCCTCAGGCTCCGATTGTCGGAACCGGCTTGGAGGCGCGCGCCGCACGCGATTCCGGCGCCGTGATTGTCGCTCAGGAAAGTGGAACAGTAGAGTACGTCGATGGGTGGAAAATCGTCATCGCTCCTAAAGACAACCGTATGGAGAAAAAGACCTACCGCCTAAAAAAATTCATGCGTTCCAATGCCGGAACTTGCATCAACCAGCAGCCGTTATGCCTTATAGGCGACAAAATCAAAGCCGGCGATGTCATTGCAGACGGGCCCGCCACTGATAAGGGGGAGGTCGCTTTAGGCCGCAATGTCCTCGTGGCTTTTATGCCTTGGTACGGATATAATTTTGAAGATGCGATCATCATTTCGGAAAAATTATTGCGCGAAGACGCCTTTACCTCCATTTATATTGAAGAATTTGAGCTGACCGCGCGCGACACCAAGTTGGGAAAAGAAGAGATCACGCGGGATATCCCCAA
>JABDEO010000127.1 GCA_013287015.1 Chlamydiota bacterium | reverse complement strand
TTATTAATCGCAACAAGCACGGAAATTATTATGAACTTGCTGGTTATCGGCGCGGGATACGTAGGATTAGTCGCTGCAGCCTGCCTGGCGGAAATGGGCCACCATGTCGTCTGCCTAGATATCAATCACAGTAAAATCAATCGACTCAATCGCGGTGAAATCCCCATTTATGAGCCCGGCTTAGAAGAGATGGTCAGGCGCAATGTCAAAGCCCAACGCTTGCGCTTTACGACCGATTATGCAAAAGCAATGGCTCAAACGCTCGTATGCTTTGTCGCCGTTGACACGCCGGTCACCCCTGAGGGACATGCTAATTTACAATATGTTTATGATGTCGCCGCCTCCATCGCTGAACATATGGACGGCTATCGCGTAATCGTTAATAAGTCCACAGCCCCTGTGGGAACCGTCGCCAACATAAAAAAAATAATTCAAGACGGACTCAACCGCCGTGGAGTCTCTTTTGATTTTGATGTTGTTTCCAATCCGGAATTCCTCAAAGAAGGCAATGCAATCAATGACTTCATGAAGCCCGATCGCGTGATTATTGGAATCGATCGGGCGAGGGCCATCGCCATCATGAAGGAGATCTATTCTCCATTTATGCTTAGCCATGAGCGTCTTTTGATTATGGATATCGCTTCGGCGGAAATGACAAAATACGCCGCAAACGCCATGTTGGCGACACGTATCTCTTTTATGAATGAACTGGCGGGACTGTGCGAACTGCTCGGCGCCGACATCAATAAAGTGCGCAAGGGCATAGGGTCTGATAAGCGCATTGGCTACAGCTTTCTATACGCAGGCCCAGGTTTTGGCGGTTCCTGCTTGCCTAAGGATATTCGGGCTCTTAGGCATCACGCTCAAGAACTTGGCTGTCAGATGTCCCTGCTTCATGCCGTCGAACTAGTGAATATCCGTCAAAAACATGTCCTGGGCGAAAAAATCATCAACTATTTCTCTTCACGGCAAGGGCTTAACGGCAAAACCATAGGCATCCTAGGCTTAGCCTTTAAACCCGATACGGACGACATGCGCGAAGCCCCTTCATTAGCGCTCATTGAACAATTGCTAAGCCAAGGCGCGCTGGTGCGGCTCTTCGACCCTGTCGCGATGGATAATGCAAAAAAAATATTGCCCGACCACCCCAACATCGCCTGGTGCGAAAATGAGTTGGAAGCGGCTATGGGGGCGGACGCCATCGCATTGGTGACAGAATGGAAGCAGTTTCGCTTTCTAGACTTCGCAGCTCTCCTTTCCAACATGAAGGACAGAGCCTTCTTTGATGGCCGCAATCAATACAACACAACTGAAATGGCAAACAAAGGCTTTGATTATATCAGCATCGGTCAAGAGCCCGCTTGGGCGCTGCAAACTCAAAAAAGCGACGAATTTGAGTTCCTCGATGAAAACAATTTTGTCATGACATGAGGTGAATGTGGCCGATCTAGCCGCCTATATGGCGTCGCATTGTGAACTAATTGAAAAACAACTTGATCAGCTAATGCCTGAAAAGGATGTCCCCTATCGAACCCTTTTTCACGCAGCCCGTTATTCTTTGCTTGGAGGCGGCAAACGCCTTAGACCTATTTTAACTCTTGCCACAACGGAAACTCTCGGGGGAAATGTTAAAAAGGCCTTAATTCCCGCTTGCGCAGTCGAAATGATCCACACCTATTCGCTCATCCATGACGATCTTCCCTGCATGGACAATGACGATTTCAGACGCGGCAAACCCTCCCTCCACAAGGCCTTTTTGGAGGGACATGCGGTCTTGACCGGAGACTTTTTATTGACCAACGCCTTTGACGTCCTGGCGCATGATGCGCAGCTGACAGCTGAACAAAAAATCACGCTCATCTCGATACTCAGCCGTAAATCGGGAGGCGAAGGGATGATCGGAGGACAGGTGATGGATTTGGAAGCCGAAGGCAAACAGATCGACCTGGCGGCCCTGCGCTGCATCCACCGCAATAAGACCGGCGCTTTACTGACAGCTTCAATTGAATTTGGAGCGGTTGTTGCAGGAGCGTCTGACGCCCATATGGATGTTTTAAGGCAATTTGGAGAAGAGATCGGATTGGCTTTTCAGATTATCGATGATGTGCTCGATGTGACCGCAAGCGGTCAAAAACATGGTAAGGCGACCGCTTCCGACATCACGAATCAGAAAACGACTTACGTCTCCCTGCTGGGACTAGAACAAGCGCAAGCGTTGGCGCATCAACTGTTTCAATCGGCCGTTAGCCAACTTAAACAGCTGCCGTATGACATTACCTTGCTGACGCGCCTGGCTGAACTTGTTGTCTGCCGCAAAGGGTAGCATTGGGGTCAGGCCTGATACTATGACACTTTTTGAAAGCGCCAGTATGACACTTTTAAAGGCGTCGATGCCGCTTTCAAAAAAGTGTCATAGTGTCAGGCCTGACCCCAATGCAGCGTCAATAGCGTCAAAGCCTGACCAAGGGATTGCTCCAAAACTCGCATTGAGGAGGAAATTATGGAAATGGAAGAAACGGCCGCTTGTGCAATGTTAAATCAACTTGAACAGGAATGTCAGATCAAGCATATTCCAATAAAAAGAATGTTTGACATTTTGTTTAGCGTTGGAGCTCTGCTTATTCTTGGACCATTTTTTTTACTGTTGATGCTGTTCATCCGCTTCTCTTCGCGCGGCCCCGTAATCTATTCTCACGAACGGATCGGCCGCGGCGGCAAGCCTTTTCGCTGTTATAAATTTCGCACAATGTATTCGGATGCGGATATCCGCTTAAGAGAACTCCTCGAAAAAAGATAAAACACTGTGGGAAGAATGGCATGCTGCGCGCAAACTAAAAAATGATCCCCGCATCACTCCGATTGGCAATTTGCTGCGGAAAACTTCGTTGGACGAATTACCCCAATTTTGGAATGTGTTGAAAGGCGAGCTCAGCGTGGTTGGACCACGACCTGTTGTTCAAGAGGAAGTGATTCAATATTTGGGATCAAAGGCCGCTAAAATTTTGTCTGTGAGACCAGGCTTAACTGGAATCTGGCAAGTTTCCGGACGAAGCGATACAAGTTATAGCCGCCGCATCCAGCTGGATGAAGAATATGTCGATACGCATTCGCTGCTGCTTGATCTGAAATTAATCCTTAAAACAATTCCCAGCATGATCTCGTCAAAGGGCGCTTATTAAAAACAATTTATATTTATGAATTTAGAGCGGAAACACATTGGCGCGGCATTAATCATTACATTGATCCCTATTGTTTGCTTTCCTGTGCTATTTCCTAGCTTGCGCTTGATATTCTTCGCTCCTTTTTTGATTATTTTATATTACAACAAATCGTATACAACGTGTCTTTGGGCCGCTTTGGCATGCGGTCTAGTTATGGATATTCTCTCCTCGACAATGAGGCTGGGTTTATATGGCATCGACTACTGCTTGACAACCTGGTTGCTGTACAGCCAAAGACGCCATTTTTTTGCCGACAATCTGTCCACTCTTCCGATCATGACATTTTTCTTTTCCGTACTGTCTACGTTAATTCAATTATTCCTAACCAATATCTTTGAACAGGGCATCTCAATTTCCTGGAATTGGGCTGCCACCGACCTCATCTATATGCCGGCCATCGACGCTTTTTATGCGTTCATCGTCTTTATCCTTCCGTCTGTTTTATTTGGAAGACGCCAACTTCGCGGCAAAGACTATTTCATTTAAGATTTATGCTCTGGCTTGACCGCATCAAAAATTGTAGGGACGATAGGGACTCCAGCGACCCTAGGGATGTTGGAGACAGGGACAAACAATCTGACTGTCTCTGTCCCCAATGTCTCTAAGGTCGCTTGAGTCCCTATCGTCCCTACAATTTTTGATGC
Source organism: Chlamydiota bacterium (assembly GCA_013287015.1). GTDB lineage: Bacteria > Chlamydiota > Chlamydiia > Chlamydiales > Parachlamydiaceae > JABDEO01. The sequence goes on along the minus strand of JABDEO010000127.1, from coordinate 1,408 downwards.
GGTCAAGCCCGACCCCAATCCAGTTTTGAAAGAAGTCTATTCAAGGCCGGGACGGCCTTGTTACCTTTAAAATTCCTGTGAACCCTATCTAAAAATAAACTTAAAATAACCAAACTAAAAAAACAATAGTAATTTATTTATTACTATGTTACAATGGTGAAACTATATTATATTTTATTAACTAATATTAAATTATATTAATTAAAAATGGAGAATTTATGATACACCCAGATATAAATGCCGGGATTTTACAAGCTCAGTATAACGCCTGCAATCGCTACGAAGAGGATATTATCGGCCTTGGCCGCACCCCCGCCACTGCCACTGCTGGACAGCTAAAAGTAGATGAAAACATGTCTTATGCTGTTGAGGTGTGGACTGATGAAGTGCGTAATCAAAAAAAAGTAATGTTATCTAATGGTACACAGGCTGAGTACCAAAGAATAATACGAGGTTGTGCATTATTTATAGCTTACGCGATTGTAGGCACAGTTCTTACCATATTAGCTATGACATCTACTATTGCACTCTCTTCATTTGGTATAGGCTTAGGATTAATAACCATCTTTGCAATTATCTTTACCATAAGGGACGCCTTGCGTGATAGAGGAGTACCGGCGTCATCGCGTGACGAACAAATTCTCCTATGTGACGCGCTGGGTAGGGAAGCTGTAGCGCGCGCTCAGCAAGAATTCGTCCAAGGTCCTCAACAACTAGCTGATGATCAAGATGATGCAGATAAAAAGTTGCGATATGCGGCGGAAAGGGCTGTTTATGAACAATGGAAGAAAGGTCAACCTGAGAAATTAGCCACTGCTATTGCACGTAGGCATCAAAATAAACTAGAGGATGAGGATTGTAAAGCGTACCAACAAGCCATAACAGACAAAATGAATAATCCCGATCCCGTAATTGATCCAGTTGTGGATGATGCCGACGCTCTGCAAGATAAACATGACGATAGTCCAGAAAAAGTTGATCCTGTTGATGATAGTGATAAAAGTAAAGAAACAGAGCAACAGGAGGAACCAATTGCAGACAAAAATGAAAAGCAAGAAATTGTTAACAATGATGGCATTACAGTCACTCCTGAACCTGTCCTAGAAGATCCAAAAGCATCTGATAAACCGGAAAATTCTTTAGGAGTTCCATCGCAGCCAGTTCCGGAGAACGTTTCTCCTTATGCAAGCCTCCTTAGGGGACCGCCCGGAACTTTAACCAAGTACATTCAAAATGCACTTCAAATGAAAATTCCGATTCGTCAGATTCGTCTTGGTCAGCCACCTACCCCTCAAAAACCTATAAGAACGACTGCTACTTGAGAAGAAGTAAACCAAAAGTTTGGTGTCTTAATCATTTTTGCATCATTCTTTCTCTCATTTTGTAGCCCACACTGAGGTGTAGCGAG
>JABDEO010000126.1 GCA_013287015.1 Chlamydiota bacterium | reverse complement strand
CTATGCCCAACGCCGCCGAAGGGAGCGGCGCCGCTGGCCCCTGTCAGCGGGGTATTCCAGTTAATGACGCCGGCGCGCACTTTCTGATAGAATATGCGGTATTCAGACTCATTATCGCTTAAAAGTCCGGCTGTTAGACCATAGGAGGTGCGATTGGCTTCAATAATCGCTGATTCGAAATCAGGCGTCCGGATCACTTGCAGCAAAGGACCAAAAATCTCTTCATCAGGACGGTTGGCAACATGAGACACTTCTATTATCCCGGGCGACAACAAAGCGGTATCGATTTTTTTCAGATGCATCTCCAACAGCGGCGTTCCTCCCCGGACCTTTATCGTTTCTTGAGCGGCAAGCAAGTGTGAGGCGGCGGCGGTTGAAATCACAGGCCCCATATAAGGTTCAGGAGTGTCGGTATAAGGTCCTACTTTTATTGTTTGCGCCATATTAATCAACTCACTGAGAAAGGCATCGCCTTGGGGGCCTTCTGGAATGATCAGGCGCCTCGCACAGCTGCATCGTTGTCCCGCTGTTGCAAAGGCCGACTGGATGGTTGTCAAGGCTGCGATTTTTAAATTGGACACTTGGCTGACGATTAAGGGATTGTTTCCTCCCATTTCCAGTGCAAGAATTTTTTCAGGATGTTTGCCGAACAGCTCTGCAAAAATATGGCCGGACACCCAGCTTCCAGTAAAAAACAGGCCATTGATGTCTAGATTGTTGACTAATGCGCGGCCTGTTTCACGTCCGCCCTGGATCATGTTGAGGACGCCAGGAGGCAAACCGGCTTGCTCCCAGCAGTGCATCATCAGTTCAGCGACGAAAGGAGTTGATTCGCTGGGTTTGAAGACGATGACATTGCCGGCCAACAAAGCTGGGATAATGTGTCCATTGGGTAGATGTCCCGGAAAATTAAATGGTCCAAGGATTGCGATGACGCCATGCGGTTTATGCCGTGTGATCAAAGCCGCATGCGCTTGTTTCTGTGTGACTTCTGGGCAACGTACATGATAGGCGTCGATTGAGATGTCGATTTTGCCCGCCATGGCGCGCACTTCGTTTTTGGATTCCCAGAGGGGTTTGCCTGTCTCTTTGGAGATCGCTTCAGACAACGCGTTGGCTTCGGCGTTCAGGATCTCGCGGAAACGAGTCAAACAGCTAATGCGGGCGTCCAGAGGAAGCCGCGCCCATTCTGCAAAGGCGGACCGCGCCGCTGCAACGGCGTTGTTCACTTCATGATCTGTTGCGGCGTGTCCGCTCCAAACCATCTCGCCGGTCGCGGGATTATGCGATGTAAACGGCAAGCCCGTGCCCGCCATCCATTGATTATTGATATAGTGGCCGCGTATTGGCATAACGTCATCCTTAGGGTGAATGATGATAGGGGAGACGCAAAATAGGATCTCCAATTTTTACGTTCAAAATCTCAGCGATCTCAACGGATATGGCGCATGTATGATTTGTAGAACATTTTAACGTCCCGTAGCAGGCTCTAAAATCGATATTCGGATTGCAAAGGATATAAGGTTCTGAAATCACTTCCTCCGAGATAATGCTGTCGATGCGTTCCGTAGAGCTGAATTTGATTGCGTTGATCGAACCCGCTTCAGCGGCGATGATCGGGCCGCCGTCAATAGGATCGACCTCTTGGATGAATCGGAAACCTTGCTCGGAAAGCATCTTAAAAGCGGGTACAGTGTGCGGATGCATCTGTCCGATGTCGGCGCGAATTTCAGGCGGAAGCAGAGAAACATAGATGGGATATTTTGGAATGATGTCGGCAAGGAATTTTTCACTAATGGCGCGCCTAGACATCACTTCTTCGAAGGAGATGTCTACAAAATGACGTCCCACGGCTTCCCAAAAAGGGCAATGTTTCTTCTCGATCACCCCGCGCATATTGGCGATAAGGGTTTGCGTAAAACGATGTGGATGGGAAGCGATGAATAGAAAGCGGCTTAACGACAATAATTTCCCGAGTCCCTCCTTTCGAAACTCGGGCAGCAGATAGAGCGCGCAAAGCTCCGAAGGACCATTTTGATAGGTTTTAAGCTGCAAAAAGCGATTTTCTTTGGGCTGCGGCAGGTTGTCCGGCAACGGCGGAAGAGCGTCAATGCGATAAACATAGAAGGGATCTGTGACGCCGGTGCGTGAAGAGATGCAGCATGTGCCTCCCACCTCGTGTGTAATGGCATCCGATAGTACAAAAAAATAGTTTTCGTTTATCGGTTCTTTCACATCGCTGTTGAAAGCTTCAATCGATTCTTCTATCTTTTTTTTAAGGGCGTCATACAATTTAGGGAGATGAATCATGCCTGCTCCCGACATCATCGCGCATCTCTCAATGCCGCCCATATCGTTAAGCGTCGCCGGCCTTATTATAAACATAAGACTTTCTCTATAATTTTGACGACAGCGTCAATATCGTTAGGGGTCACCGCTCCGGCTGGAACTAAAAAGCGCGCCCGCGTTGGATTGCTTCCGGCAATAAAACTCATGACCCCCGCATCAAAAAGCGCATGTACAAAGCGCGTAACGCGTTGCGTTTCCCCATCGAATGGAGTAAACGCGATCATGCTGCCAATGCCATAGGGGCCTTGAATGAGCTTTGGATGCTTTTTAGAAAGCTCATCTAATTTTTTAGAGAAGCGTTCAAAAATGCATGCGTTTTTGCCGTTGATTCCAAAGTAGTCGTTATTGAGGAGTTCATGCAACATCACTATGGAGGCTCGAATGGCGGAGGAGCTGCTGGTGAATGTTTGGCTTAACAGTCCTGGCCGAGGGCGATGATCTTTATTAAAAAGCGTGGCGCAAGTTTGCGATAATTTTCCAATCGTCGCGAGATCCACATACTGCTGTAATTCAAAGTGTTGAAAAGCGAATAAGGCGGAGGTTCTTCCAAACGTTTGCACTTCATCAGCTAGGATGGAAATATGATTGTTTTTGAGAATAATCATTAATTCGGTAAAGAACTCCTTACTGCCTGGATAAAAACCGCTCTCGCCTTGCACCATTTCAAACAACATCAAAGCATATTCTTTAGGATGGCGTTCCAAATACTTTTTAAGGGTCGCCACGGCATGTTGCGTACTCTCTTCTGGCCGGGAAGCGTCGAAAAAAGGGAGATAATCAACGGCGACAACAGCCGGCAAACCCTCGCGAAATGAGGGCTTGTCCGTAATTTGCGACAACGCCAATGAACGACCTGCAAAGCAATGCTCGAACGCTAAAATGCGGTGCGCCGGAAAACGTTTCTGAAAAGCGATCTTTAATGCGTTTTCATTGGCCATAGCTCCCGAACTGCTAAGAAAACCGTGATCCATTTTGGCGGCTTGCGTCAATAGCTGAAGCAGGGTTGCGGAGTCTCCATTTTGTTGTAAATTGCCTTGCATAATCGTATCGCTGATTGCAGCATCGATGCTGGAAGCGATAAACGCAGGGTGGCTGTGCCCCAAATAGTGAGCGCCGATGCCGCTAATAAAATCATATTTAACGCTGCCGTCCAACAACTCCACTAGAGGTCCATTCCCAATGCCGCTTCCCATAAAGGGAAACCACAGCTTGCTTCCGCGGCGCTCGCCAAAATCATTTAGAAGCTGTTCATAATTTAAACGGAGGTCGGGGTTTGCTGGGCGGATGCCTGTCAAGGTGTTTTGATGAGTTTTGACGGCATCGAGAAGAAGCTGCTTAGCTTGCATAACGCGCGGGTCGGCGGCTAACGCTTCCGCAGCAAGGCGCGGCTGGTTGTCGCTCATCGGAGCTCTCCCTTTGAATCAACGAGGTCAAGTTCCTGGTTGCCAAGCTTCATCAGAAAATACGCTGTCAATTTGGCGCGTTGCGTTAAGCTGGCAAGAGACATGTATTCTTCATGAGTATGAATATTGCCTCCGACGACTCCCATTGTGTCAATTGTCGGCAACCCTTCCGCGGATAAAATATTGCCGTCGGAGACGCCTCCGCTGGGTTTGTTCAGCAGCGGAAATCCTAACTCTTCAGCGCAAGTGTAAAGGGCGTAAAAGAGCGCTTGATCCTTGTTGTTGAATGGCTTGGGCGGCCGCACTGTTTGTTCATATAGCGTAAGCGTGAGCCCTTCTTCCGTATGGCATTTTGAAATGATGCGGTTCAGTTCTTCCCGCAGGAGTTTCAGATCGCCAGGATGAACCATGCGTATGTTAAAGCGGCATATCGCCAGATCAGGCACAATATTCACGGGGCCGCCGCCTTCAATATGTCCCGCATTAAAGGTTACACCTTTATCTTTGTCGTTTAATGTTTCCGCTTCGACAAGAAATCGCGCCAACGCTGCGATGGCGTTTCTTCCGGCATGAAAATCTCTTCCGGCGTGGGCGGCCCGGCCTCGCGCCACCACTGTGAAGTTGGCGGATCCTTTGCGCGAACTGACTAGCGAGCCATCGGGAAAGGCAGGCTCAAACAGCAATCCAAGGGCGTTGCGTCTGGCGCTTTGATGGAGAAAAGGCTCGGAACCGGGCGACCCGGCTTCTTCATCGGGAGAAATGAACACTTCCCAGCCTACCGCGCTTGCAAATGGGCTTCGTTCAAGCGCTTGCAATGCCGTCAGCATCACGACTAGCCCGCCTTTCATATCAGCGACTCCAGGACCGGAAAGAGTTTCGTTGTCAAGGCGTTTGGCGGACTGAAAATGGCTGTGGGAGGGGTAGACGGTGTCCATATGTCCTCCTAAGAGGACTTGGAGCGGAGCGTTCGGGCGCTTTATCATGCGAAAAGCGCGGCCATGCTCGATTTCTATTGCGTGGCCTTTTGAACTGATTTTGATATGAGGTCTTAGGATGAGGGTTTCCGCTTTTCCTTCCAGAGGAGAAAAAGCTCTCTGCAAAGCATCCAGCATCTGCTGTAAACCTGTCAGGTTGTCCGTTCCTGAATTGATGTTCGCCCATTTTTCCAACAGGTTAGCCATCGACTCATGTTGTTCGTCCACCCACTGCAAATAAGGAGAATAAGCATTCATGCACCACCGCCTAAACCCTTACTGTAATTCAAGTCGGCATACTTGACAAATCTTTTATAGAAACACATGTTATGCAAAATAAGGCGCTATTAAAAGTGAGAGGCTAAGGAAGGTAGCCAGGGCGTCCCGCCCTGCTTTGTAGGCAAAAAACATTGAAGATAATACACGCGGCCAGGGCGGGACGCCCTTCCATATAACGCAGCCCTTTTGCACGTGTTATTTAACGCGAGTTTTGGGAGTTTGACGCCTTGATGCTTTTAAAAGCGCCAGGGTATTTTTGGGGTCAGGCCTAGGGGTATGATCTACGCTCAAAAAGGGCTGATTTTTGCAGTTAGATAGGTTGGCAAAT
>JABDEO010000125.1 GCA_013287015.1 Chlamydiota bacterium | reverse complement strand
AAAGGAAAGCATTGAAGAGGCTTCTCAAAAAATCCTCGCACAACAATTGCACCCCTCCCTGTTTTTTTTGAATGCTGGCATAGCTGGAGAAGCTGTTATCGAGAATCCTAATCAGTTTGATCTCATCCATGAAAGAATTATGCAGGTCAACTATTTCGGTGTTCTAGCTTGGATAGAATTTTGGGAAAAGCCCTGTCAGGAAAATGGTGGTGCAAACTTCATCGCCACGAGTTCAGTAAACGCGATTTTTGCACCTCCAACAGGAAGCGCCTATAGTGCTTCAAAGGCTGCTATTGCTAAAGCTTTTGAAAGCTTATCTCTAACCTATTTTGGAACTAATTTACGATTTTCTGTGGTATACCCAGGCCCTGTAGATACGGCCGGGCTTAAAGCACCAAGAAAACTTCCCTTTACCTGGACAGCAGAAAAAATGGGGAAATGCATGGTTGATTTTGCTTTAAGTAACAAGTCCAGCTGTGAACCATTTTTCTTTTACAAGATCGTAACTCGTCTCCTACGAGCCTTACCAGCCAAATACACCATGAAACTACTAGGAAAATTGTAATGATCTCGATACGAAAAACGAAAGAATCTGATATCTCGCAGCTTGAGACACTATTCTTAACTTCACGTCAGAAAACTTTTACTTGGGAAAATCCAGATAAGTTCAAACTTTCAGACTACATGCATGCTACTGATGGAGAAACTGTATTTGTAGCTGAAAATGTTAATGGAAACATCATTGGTTTTATATCGGTTTGGGAAAAAGATAAATATCCATTCATTCATCATCTTTTTATTGCTTCAGATTATCAAAGACAAGGAATAGGAACTTTATTGATAAAAAGCCTTTTTGCCCGGCTACCTCGACCTTATAGGCTGAAATGCGTATTGAAAAATCAAGATGCAGTTGCTTTTTATCGCAAAAACGACTGGCTAGAAATTGATAGAGGCATCGGAGAAGATGGTGAATATTTACTTTTGGAGCTCCCTGCGAACCAACCTCTTTCAAACATTACTCTTGTCCCAGCCAGTAAGGAGGATAAGGCAACAATTCAAAACTTGGGTCGTTTCTACGTTTATGAAATGTCAAGGTACTGTGGCTTTTTACCTACCTGGGAAACCCCATCTAATGGTCTATTTGAATGTATCGACCTTAGCTCTTATTGTGAAAAGCCAGATAGGTATGCATTTTTAGTAAAAGTAGATGATGAGTTGGCCGGATTTGTACTGATTAACAAAGTAGGAAGTACGCCAGACGTAGATTGGAATATTGGGGAGTTTTTCATTGTTTCCAAATTTCAAGGTAAGGGTGTTGGGCGTTATGTAGCCGAGCAAGTTTTCAATCAGCTTCCCGGTATATGGGAAACTTCTCAAATACCAGAAAATAAAGCGGCTTTGGATTTTTGGGATAAAGTCGTTAGCCAATATTCAAATGGTCAATTTGAAAAAACACTTAAAATCGTGCCAGAACCCAAACCGCACCCTATGGTTATTTTAAAATTCACCTCTCAAGGAAGTCCAAATATTCAATGTAAAGAGAATTTGTACAAAGTAATCGTTGATTATGCACCTACCGAGGCTGACAATGCTGTCGTAGAGGAAGGCATCATCGCATTTAATGAGAGTATCCTAGGTGAGCGGGATAGAGCATTTTCCATATTCTTGAAAAATGATTCGGGAAAAATTTTCGGAGGACTCCAAGCATTTTTAGGGTCCGAATCCATTTATATTGAAACATTATGGGTAGAAAGAAACCTTCAAAAACAAGGATACGGAAAACAATTGTTAGATGCTGCTGAACGAGAGGCTGTTAAGAATGGCTGCGTTTTTTCTGCAGTAGATACTTTTGATTTCCAAGCGGAAGAATTTTATTTGAAAAACGGTTATAATCGTGTCGGTGAATTGAAAAATTGTTGGTTCGGTCACTCAAAACATTTTCTAAGAAAAAATCTAAGCTAATATGCAATTAAGGATAGAAGATTATCTATGAAGTCTACTTATAGCCATGAAATGCAACAACAACTTCGAGACAGCGTAGAATTATTAAAAATGATTCTAGGGGCTGACCTTTTAGGGATTTATCTTTATGGTTCATCTCTTGTAGGCGGGCTGCAAAAATACAGTGACATTGACCTATTCGCTGTTACTAATCGTGCGACAACTTCAGAGGAAAAAGCCAAATTAATTGCTAGTCTTCTTCAAAGCTCGGGCATTTACATGAAAAGCTCAAAAAGGCCTCTTGAAATAACTCTCGTTGAGAAGAGAATGATTAATCCTTGGCAGTATCCCCCTCATTTTGATTTCCAATATGGTGAGTACCTACGCGATTCATTTGAAAAGGGCATCATTGAACCATGGGAAAACTATGAAATGCCTGATCTAGCGGTCCTTGTTACTCAAGTGTTATTAGGCAGCGAAACTTTGTGGGGATTAAAACCTAGCCAGCTTTTAGTAGAAGTGCCCTATCATGATTTTATGAAAGCCATGCTTCATGATGTAAATAGACTTACTGAAGATCTTGAAAGTGATACTCGAAATGTTTTACTCACTTTTGCCCGCATCTGGAGCACTTTGGAAACAGATACAATAAGATCTAAACCTGCTGCGGCAGATTGGGTGATCAATAACTTACCCGAAAGGTATCAACCTGTAATAAAACGTGCCAAATCAATTTGTATCGGCAGAGAAAATGAACATTGGGATGATATCAAAATGCTCATAAAACCCTGTGCCGATTTTATGGTGGATAACATCAATGGACGAATTCCATTGGTGAATTTCGATGATCCCAACAAGCGAATAAAACTATATGAACAATGAAAAAGCCACCATCCAATCGATGAGTATTGTAAGTGCTCGAGCTTTCACTTTAAGCCAGCAAAGTCTTCCCAAAGGATCTTGCTCCATCAATGGTTTGAACAAAAGCACATCAAAGAATGGATGCATGGGGTAGGGCAACAAAATACACTGAATGGATTAGAAAAATTCTTCCAAGGAAAGTCTGATACTACCTATTGGATTGGTTATGACAAGGATATCCCTTTTGCTTTTCTGATTACCTCTCCTGAAGGAAATGATGCAACTACTTTGGATCTATTCATTTGCGATCTAAATTATTGGGGAAAAGGAATGGCTGTACCGATGATTCAGGAATTTTTAGTCAGTAAGTTTGCGAATGTAAAAAAGGTTCTGATAGACCCTGAAGCGACCAACACACGGGCTATTCACATATATCAGAAAGTAGGTTTTAAACTCGTTGGAGAGTTTATTGCAAGCTGGCATCCTGTACCGCACTACCAAATGGAGTTATACATGAAAAACTTGAACCACGTGCAAAACAACGATAAAATATTGGAGTAATCTATAACATGACTGGTCCAGATCCAAAAGCCATTTATCCTCTTAAGGATGATACTAAACTTGTTTTTCTTAAACATTTTATCAAGGCAAGCAATATCATTGTAGGAGACTATACCTATTTTGATGATCGCAGATATGGTCCTGATAAATTTGAAGAGTATAATGTCTTGTATAATTATGACTTTTCAAAAGTGAAGCTCATCATTGGAAAATTCTGTGCTATCGCCGCAGAAACGCGTTTTATTATGACGGGAGACCATAAGCTTGATGCAATAAGCACCTACCCTTTTCCTATATTTGGACATGGCTGGGAAAGCGCCTTTAATGTCTATGATTTGCCAGTTAAAGGAGATATTGTTGTTGGCAATGACGTTTGGTTTGGATACGATTCTTTAATTAAAAACGGTGTAACTATAGGTAATGGCGCCATAATTGCAGCCAGAGCCGTAGTCATCAAGGATGTACCGGCTTATTCTATTGTAGCCGGCAACCCAGCTAAGGTTGTGAAAATGCGTTTTGATGATAAAACCATTGAACGCCTCCAGAAAATAGCTTGGTGGGACTGGGATATTGAAAAGATTAATCGCAATCTAAAGCTGATCTGCAATCTTGACGTTGATCGTTTAGAAGCTGTGAGCATAGAGAGTTAAAATGTTCGCACAGAAAGATTTTGAAATAGATACAGTGTTAAATAAGCCTCTCATGGCTCATCTAGCAACGGTGGATAAAGGTCAGGGCGTTCTGATGAAAATTTATTGACACTTTTTCGTAAATAATCTGGACAATAATCCGCCTAAATAAGCCGGCTCATATGTTGCATTACGCCGTGCATCAGTTATTCCACGATTGGGATCAAAAGTCTTGATCACATTCATAGACAATCTACGAAGTAGACTTATATTTTCCGCGGCATGACCGGTGTTTGCAAGCGCGTCATCTTCTTCAAAGACCACATCCATTACATAGTTCAGACCGTTTTCAATACCCCAGTGACTTCTAATCCATTTGCCAAATTGCTCAGGAGTGCCTTCTCTGCTGGATCCATAGTAGAGGATTCCATTTTGAATTTTGTTTCCAATCACTCGTTCTGATCGAATTTCAACCAAGGCTTTTAAATTCCATTCGTCTTTCTGAGGCAACCAGTCCAAGTCATGGCTTACGCAAATATGTCGCGTTTCGATCCGGCCATGATCTTTTTCCATTGTTGTATGGCATTTAAATTCTTCGGAAGAAAAGTTAATGTCGTGCGCTTGAGTAAAATAATTACTTATCTCGGCTTCTAGATTTCCCTGATTCCCTTTAATGCCTACAATAAAGTCAGCCCCATTATCTATGACTATTTGAAGATCTGGTTTATAGGTATAGTGCGCATTCATTGTGATTATTGCACCAGTAACATCCACAGATTCTAATAATTGAGGTAGCGCCCTTCGTTCACACTCCTTATCTGGAACGCGGACTTGTGCTATGGTGATTCCCGAAGCAACCGCAAACAAATTTATAAGATGGGTAATATGTTCATTATCGGAGATCCCTCTCAACCTTTTTCCATCAACGGCTAGGACTTGATCTTTTAAATTGGATGGTAGAGCGCTTAACCATTGATTTATAAGGTCTTGAAAAGCTGCAGGCTTTACACGTACCAAAAACCACCAGATTGTGTCATACGATATGCTGTCAAATTTTAAGCCTAGTAGCTTGTTTAGCCATTGGCCTCTAAGTTCTGCGAAATGCGCCAGATCTGCAATCGTATTGCACCCCGCTAAATATCCGCTAAGCATAACCAAAATAAGGTACCATGCAGGATAGGTGGGCGATCGACGTGGATCTTGGAAATTCTCGAAAAAAGTTCTGACACTTTTCTGTAGTGCTTTTACATCAATCTCTTGCGTTAGATCTCGATACTCTTTATCTGCAGTTTTTCTCTTTGGCATAATGACCTCCATGGATTTGGAGGTAATTAATCAAATTGCAATTTTATTAGCAATAAAATCCCTTAAAAACT
>JABDEO010000124.1 GCA_013287015.1 Chlamydiota bacterium | reverse complement strand
CACTCGGCTCTGTTTTATCCATCGTGGGAACAAGCTCTTCAACAACATCAACATAAGGAGGAACTGGAGGCTGTGTTTCCTGTTCAGCATCATCTATGCGATAAGGAGGAGCGAACAAGTTGTCTTTGTCTCCACCGCCTATGGACAAAGGACTTAAATACACTCCGCAATATGGACAATTTTCATCTTGGAATGAGGCGTTCCCCTCGCAGTTCCAGCATAATTTTTTTTTCGGCTTTGCACTCATAAGATAGTTACGCACCGGGTTATTCTTTGTTGACTTTACCCACTGTGCCATAATGCAACTTTTCAAGCTATAGCAATTTCCAATGGAACTTGACAGCTTTCGATATTGCTATTATTCTAAAGAATTGAGACAAACAAAGGAATGTGATGAAGACTTTAAGTTTTTTCTTTCCGTTTATTATTTTTGGTTGGGTTTTTTGCGTTTTCGCTGAAGATGGCATTTGCAAAAAATGCGAGATAATCCGCGAAGCAAACACGCATAAGGTTAATCCTTACGAATATTATGAAGATTACCTGAGAGCGCAGCAATCCGGAAATGAAAAACAGCAAAGTGAAAAACAACAAAATGACGAGACTGCAGAGTAAAAGCGGTAGGGCAGTAAGGGCTTAGAATAGACGCCTGTAAAGCAATTCAACGCAGAGACGCAAAGAAATTGAAGAGATTTAAGTTAAAAAAATAATGTCAGGATAGGGAGGATAGAATGATGAAAATACAGAATAAATACTGGAAATCAAGCAATTCTGTTATTGTTTTTTTTATTTAACTACCTTCAATCCCTCCGAGTCTCTGCGTTGAATTGCCTACAGGCGTCTATTCTGTATTTTTATCCTTCTAATCCTCCCCATCCTGACATTATTTTTTTTTAACTTAACTCCCTTCAATTTCTTTGCGTTGAATTGCTCTACAAGCGCCTATTTTGTATTTTCATCATTCTATCCTCCCCATCCTGAAATTAATTTTTTAACTGAACCTCCTTCAATTTCTCTGCGTCTCCGCGTCTCTGCGTTGAGTCTTTACTTTTTTATTTTTTTTAATTTTTAATCCTTTGCAGTTTATTGAAATTGTGGTATCCTCTGAACTTTCTACATTTTCACTCCTGCAATGAACAAAAAAATAGAGCGTTATCCTTTCTCTCTCTCAAGCATGTTCTGGGATCTGTGGTGCATGGCGTCCATAATCGGAATATGGCCGCGTTTCATCGAACCCAAGATGATCTCAACTACACACCTAACACTGCCGCTGCCGCGCCTGCCTAAAGGTCTGGATGGATTAAAAATTCTGCAGTTCAGTGATTTACATCTTCATCGAAGAGTTTCGGAGTCGTTTCTCAATAAATTAGTTAAAAAAGTCCGTAAACTTTCGCCGGATATCATCTGTTTTACCGGAGACTTCCTCTGTTATGGCTTATTGGATGATTCGCAACGCCTCCAACGCTTATTACGCGCTTTCGCCGCCCCCTACGGTTGCTATGCGATTTTGGGAAATCATGATTACCAAAATTACGTCTCCATTAATGACAACGGCGATTATGATCTGATGGATCTCAATGTATCAACACGAAGAAAAGGATGGAAACGCCTTTTTAACTCTATTTCTTTGACCGGAAAAATCAATCCTCGCGTGCATGACATCCCCTTAAATCAACAGCTTGTAGATTTACTAAAGGAAAGACCTTTTGAACTTTTGCATAATGAGACCAGATGCATCGCCATAAAAGATTGCCACTTAAACATCTGCGGTTTAGGAGAATACATGCTGGGACGCTGCAACCCTAAAGAAGCGTTTCGCGAATACAACACGTCTTATCCAGGCATTATCCTTGCACATAATCCCGACAGCCTCCCCTCCTTAAAAGAATATCCTGGAGACGTCGTATTATGCGGACACACCCACGGCGGGCAGGTCAATTTGCCGGGTTTATACAAAAAGTTCATGCTGTCGGAAAATCAGGAACTCCACCGAGGCCTGCACAAAATTCATGACAAATGGGTGTATGTCAACCGAGGAATGGGCGGCGTCATGCAATTTCGCTGGTTTTCCATGCCTGAACTCCTTTTGTTAACGTTAAAGAGACAATCATGACTCCAACGCGCGATCTTTGCATTATTCTTCTTGCTGGAGGCGTCGGCGCGCGAATGGGATCCGCTACGCCCAAACAGTTCCTGCAACTCAAAAATAAAGCTGTGGCCAGACATAGCTTTGACCTATTCATGTCGCTGCCTGAAGCTCTCGAAATAGTTGTCGTGTGCGCCCCTCAATATCAGCGTCTCTTCCCACAGATCAATTCAGATGTGCGCCTGATATTCGCTTTGCCGGGCGAACGGCGTCAAGATTCGGTCTACAACGGATTGCAAGCAAGCGGCTCTTCCTCTTCCCTGATATGCATTCACGATGCCGCCCGGCCTTGCATTAACCTGCCATTGGTTCAACGCGTGCTTGCCGCAGGCCGAGAATATGGCGCCGCCGCCGCCGGCATGCCTGTTAAATTTACAGTCAAGGAATGCAATCAAGAGCAGCTGGTCGCTTATACGCCGAATCGTTCTCGCTTGTGGGAAGTCCAGACGCCTCAAGTCATTCGAAGAGATCTTCTTGAACAGGGTTTTGCCCACGCAATGCAACATCAGATCGCCGTCACTGATGATGTTTCATTAGTCGAGTTGCTAAAATCGCCCGTTAAACTAGTGGAAGGATGTCATACTAACTTAAAGATCACCACTCCTGAAGATCTAGCACACTGTAAAATTATTATTGACCATTTGTGACGCGTCAAAGCCCCGGGGTTCAATGATCGCAAAGGGGGTAGTATGAGGGCATACAACCCCCTTTGCGATCATTGAACCGCGGGGCTTTCACGCAGCCACAAATGGTCAATAATAACTTTATAGTGTGCTAATTTTCTCTGAACATTTCTTAAAAAATGAATGAACTATGACTGGTTTTAAATACAATTATAAGCTGGTCATCGCCTACGACGGCACGCAGTACAGCGGATGGCAAATACAGCCAAATGCAACTTCAATCCAAGCAATTGTGCAAGAAACGATCAAGATCATCATCAGGCAGGAAGTTGTCGTTGTTGGATCGGGACGCACTGACGCCGGCGTCCATGCGTTGGGTCAGGTCGCTCATTTTAAATGCGATATCGACATCGATCCGCATCGTTTTTTCGCGTCAATCAATGGGTTGCTGCCCTTCGATATACGCGTGCTGCATATTGAACGAACCTCTCTAAATTTCCATGCGCAACACAATGCGATCAGCAAAACATACCATTATCACCTTTGTTTAGAACGCGTGCAAAGCCCTTTTCGTCGGCTCTACAGCCTGCATGCCCATTATGCGTTAAACATTCCCCTGCTTAAACAAGCGGCTGCGCTTTTTATTGGAACGCATGATTTCACTTCATTCACTAATGAAGCGCATAAAGGGTGCGCCGCGCAAGATCCAGTAAGAACCTTGCAGCGTTTAGATGTCGTTCCAGAGGAAGGCGGAGTGAGGCTTGAATTTCAAGCGAACGGTTTTTTATATAAAATGGTTCGCACCATTGTTGGCACGCTCCTTGATGTGTCGTGCGGCAAACGCCAAATAGATGAAATTTCCAAAATCTTTAAAGCAACTGACCGCCGATGCGCTGGACAAGCGGCGCCGGCGCATGGACTATTCCTAATGGAAGTGAATTATGCTGGAATGTCTGATAAAGAAGGATAATGAATAACACCGGCCTTGATGAAATCTGGAATTTCGGGGTAGGATGCTTGGCAGATGAGGACAGGTTGGGCCCTAGAACCAAGCAACGCCCTGACGCCGCGAGGAGTGTCTTCGAAACCAATGACTTTTTCATTCGGTTTTGCCAACTGTTGGATGGCTTTGATATAGCATTCGGGATGAGGTTTTGGGTGAGTATAATGCTCACGCGTGATCCACACCGGGATGGCGTCTAGAATAGGATGCTGGCGCCTGAGGGCCTGAATAAGATCATTGGCGGAGTGAGTGACGACACAATGCAGCGTATTTGTCTTTTGCAATAATTGTAGAAGCGCCGCGGCGCCAGGCATCAGCTGAACGACTCCTTCGACAAATAACTTGTGTACAGCTTGTTTTTTTTCAGCATATAGAACATTCCAATTGGGTTCTTGCAGCTGCAGTTGAGGAAAACATGCATAGAGCTGTTTGTGAAGAGCGTCAGCTTCATAGTGGGCCGCTTGACAGTAACGAGTGAAATCCCAATCAAGTATGACTCCGCGGGCGGCGCACATGTTTTTATAAGCGAGATAATGAATTTCCTCTGTATTGACTAACAAGCCATCGAAATCAAAGAGAAAAAGTTGATAATTATGAAGCCATTGCATCTTTTGTTTCCTTATTTATTTCTTGGTTCACTGGCGCTGTTCTGCCCCGCCTGTTCCTCTAATGACAACGCCGACGCGCCTTCTCCTGGAAAATTATATCAAAAAGGCGAGTACATCTACCGCATCCACAATGAAACCCTTTTCAATATCCCTGCAGCGCAGACGCAATCTCAAGAACTTTACCCTTGGGAAGAAAAACATATTGGCGAACACTCCAAAATCACTAAAGAGTTTTTCCGTTGCAAAGGCGGCAATTTAAATCCAATGCGCACGACTCAAGAGAAGGGCGAATTAGTACGTTGCTTCGATTGCGGGGGCGCCGAAAAGCATAGTCTACCCTTACGTGACAACAAAGAATTTATCTATCCTATTCTACTTGAATTAGTCAATTACATCCAGACTAAAACCCAAAAAAAGGTAGTGATCACAAGCGGACATCGTTGCCCTGAACATAATGTTTACGTCGATCCTTCCCCAAGCAATCGCTATTCTAAGCATATGTTGGGCGCTGAAGTTTCGTTTTACGTTCAGGGCATGGAACACCGCCCTGAGGAGATCGTCAAGTACATTCAAGAATATTATAAGATTACGCCGAAATACCAAGGACGGAAAGAATGCTTAGAATTTGCACGTTATGAAAAAGAAGACGTCAATGTGTCCATTCCGCCCTGGTATAATAAAGAGATTTTTATAAAACTTTATAAACCTAAAGAAGGACGCAATTTCGACAACCGCCATCCCTATCCTTATCTCAGCATTCAGGTGCGTTTCGACTATGACTTACAAGAAAAAGTAGTTTACAGCTGGGACAAAGCCAACCATAACTACCATAGGCATTGAACATGAAATTTTGTGTTTCGCAAAAAAGGCCATTTATTTTATACTCCCGCTATAATTTGCCGATGTGGCGGAATTGGTAGACGCGGTAGACTCAAAATCTACTCTTGGCAACAAGGTGCTGGTTCGAGTCCGGTCATCGGCAATTCCTAAGCCGAATGGTTCTCACGAGCCATTCGGTTTTT
>JABDEO010000123.1 GCA_013287015.1 Chlamydiota bacterium | reverse complement strand
CGGCAATATCGCAGGGAATGCGAATTTGCTTTGTAGGTTCTTTTTTGCTTCCGACAGGCCTTCCGGAATTCGGACGAACTCCGCCCCTTCCTTTAGTTTTTTTCTCATTTATATCGTCGATCTTCCCTAAAATTCTATGCTCGATAAAAACTTCGAGATATTTAGGATATTTTTTTATCACTTCTTCGGCGCTTTTTCCTTCGCATTCAACAGGATAAAGATCGCTTAAAAATACCCAAACATTGAACTCTTTATCAAACCAGGGTTTAATTTCGCCGATTTCAGCTAAAGCTATCTCCACTTGTTTTTTTATTTCTTTGGCGGCCATGATAAACCTCTCTCTTCAAACACTTTGAGGAGGCGGTCCATCCCCCTCCCATTTGGATAAGAGAGGCGCGCGATAATTGAAGCCTTCACGCAGATACTGGCGCGCCAAATGGTGATCAACTGGGTTGGATTCAAGCGCTGCAAACATTAAATTACTATTAAGGCCTGGATTAAGAATAGCGGGCGGTTGACCCGCCAGACTGATTCCTAAGCTTAAAATAGGCAAGGCTAATATAAAAACCAGAGACGCCAGGTGATTTTTGAGTCCATCTCTGACAACGCAGATGATTGTTGCTGTTTTGAGCGCCCAAAAGATCAGGTGAAGCGCCGCGCATAGGGTCAAAACAGGAAATACGACAAAGACTTTAACAGCCAAAGAAACTATTTTTTCCATCGTTGTAAATGATGAACAGGGGCCAAATGTGTTTTTGCCAATCCATCGATTTCTTGAAAGAAGATATGCAATGCCGTATGTCAATGAATGTTGTTCACACTGCAATATAGGAGGAATACGCATATCGGCCCGCTCGTTAAAGGATGAAACAACAAATACTAGTGCGTCTCGCCAATTATGACAATTGTTTTTAAGTAAAATCCAGAATATTTATGGCTTTGTTTCTTAATCATTTTTGCATCATTTTTTCTCTCATTATGTAGCCCACACTAAGGTGTAGCACGCCCTAGCGAGCGGAACCGCAGGTGTGGGAACACAATGAATACATAGCCTAACTGGGGACCAGTTCTTCTTTTTTTGTCTTTTTTGCTTTTTTTACAGAAAAATATTTAAGCCTTCGATTTTAAAAAGAGGGAAAAAAGATAAAAATGAAGAACCAGTCCCTGGTTAGGTCGTGTATTCATGATATTCCCACACCGCGGTTCCGCTCGCTAGGGCTCGCTACACCTTAGTGTGGGCTACATAATGAGAGAAAAAATGATGCAAAAATGAATAAGACATCAAGCTTTTGGTTCTGCAAGGATGACATAAAAAAACACCCGATTTTCCTGCTTTTAAACTATGCCCTCAGCTAAATAGAGAAAAAAATAGTCGACCTGCGGAATATAGGATATTAATTATTAGATTAATTATTAGATTGATTTTATTTATTAAACACTGTAAAATTAATACTATATATATTAATATGCAAGAGTGTTAGTTTCATGCAACAAAAGGGAAAGATATCGTTTTTTGGCGCCGTGCTCATGAGCGTTAACGTCATGGTCGGAGCCGGCATCCTGTATGCAGTCGGTCCAATGACCGCTACAGCTGACAGCGCCAGCTGTTTTGGCTGGCCCCTGATTGGATTGCTTCTATTCCCCGTCATCTGGTGCATTGCAAAAGCCGCGGAACTATTTCCGGGCGAAGGCGGTTTTTATCACTACTGTTCTTCAGGCATTAACCCGACAGCTGGCTTCATTGCGCATTGGGGATACCTGCTTGGCTATTTAGGCACCGCCGCAAGCCTCGTTACGGTATTGCGCGAAGAATTTATTAAAAACAGCGGTTTTGAGTTTCTCCAGCAATATCCAGTTATATTTAACCTTGTTTTAGTTGTCATTTACATCTTGATCAATCTAATCTCCGTCGAAAAAATCAGTAAAATTCAAAGCGTCGCCACCTTGCTCAAAATTACACCCATCGTCACCGTCATCGCAGCCACAGCATTCTATTTTCATCCAAATCTCGCGTTCAATCTCCCTAAATTCGATCATCTTGGAATGACTGTTTCCACGGTGATTTTCGCTTATTGGGGATTTGAAACTTGCTGCAGCATCGGCGGCCTATTGAAAGATGGACCAAAAAAAGTCGCTTCCGTCATCCTTGTTGGCTTCTTCACCACGATGGCCCTCTATTTTTTCTTCCATCTCGGTCTTCTTTACATCATGGGACCTGAAAATTTGGCCGTCCATGGCGCAATCGCTTTTCCTCGCTTTCTTGGACTTCCACCCGCTTTGAGTTCTGCATTGGAGGTAGGCATCTCCTGCGCTATTTTATTTAGCTGGGCGAACTCCATTTTAGGCATCTCATTAGCCAACATCACCAATATATTCTCTTTAGCGCGTAAAAACCTCATCTTAGGCAGCAAAGTCCTGTCAACCGTTAATCGCAGCCAGCGGCCCACATATGCCGTGTTGGCGCATGGGTTGGTTCTTTTCGCTTTCACTACCTCTATCACCAATATTGATGTTTTATTTGCTCTGACCAATTTAGGCGTGCTCACGGCCTTGACGCTAACATTAGTTTCTGTATTTTTCGCTTATCTCAAACAAAAAAATCACGTCCAGTTGGCGATCACAGTCGTTGCATTCATCTCCTGCTCAGCATTGTTTTATTACAGTTTCATTAAAATCCCCGACATCCTCTACACGCTCCCTTTGCTCATCGGCATGATTGCAGGCGTTATTATGTTCAAAATTCAAACTTCTCGCGCAGCGCCCCTCGCAATATCAGAAACATAATTCAGCAATAATTCAGCAATAATTCAGCAATCTATTGATGCCTATTAATGATTCGTGTATAATTAAACCTTTACAACTATTAGGAATTCAATCATGTTGCGTTTTCTATCTATTTTTTTGGGAATCAGCTGCTGTCTCAACTTTCTCGCAGCAGACGAACAATTGACTATTTCAGATTTTTTACATTTTTCAAAAGAACAGCATCAAAATATGATTGATTCTCCGCAAAATTCGCAAGAGATCCATTTCGTTATGGGAAATGAATCCGCTGATCTGGACTCGATTGTTTCTTCAATTGCATACGCTTACCTATTGACTTACGAAAACGCCGATCAAAATCAGCTGTATATTCCCCTCCTCAATATTCATAGAGAGGAAATGGCCCTCCGCAAAGACGCCCTTTATCTCCTGCAACTCTTTGGCCTCTCCGTTGATGACCTGCTGTTTTTGGATGACAATGTTTCTCTTGACCTGCTATTGGCCCAGGAAAAGTTGAGAATCAGCCTCGTTGATCATAACCTCCTTCGTCCCAGCCAGGAACATCTCTCCCCTGCCATTGAGCGCATCGTCGACCACCACTTTGACGAAAATAGACATTATCCTCTGCTTTCCGAGGAAAATAAATTAATCGCAGTTGTCGGGTCTGCGACAACTTTGATTGCAGAAAAAATACTCTCCAACACGCAGATGGCGCTTACGCCGGAACTGGCGACGCTTCTTCTAGGCCCCATTTTAATCGACACTGCGAATTTGCAGTCTGTTGAAAAAACAACCAAGAGAGACACGAACGTCGTGGAGACGCTTCTGACTGCCGCTTCAGGGGTCATTCCTGAGGGTTTCTATGAAAAATTAATGGCCGCGAAAAGCGATGTTTCCGGATTGACTCCAGCCATGCTTTTGAGCAAGGACTTCAAAGAATATCTGGATGGTCAGCTTTTATATGGAATTTCTTCTCTTCCAAACACCGTGGGCTGGTGGAGCGAAGATGAATCGACGCTATGTCCAATACTTGAAAAATTTGCAGGAGAAAGACAACTATCATTTCTTATTGTCTTGACGGCCAATCAAGATCCGCAGGGCCCGAAGCGAAAAATCATCGTTTACAGTGATTCAGCAGAGTCTTTAGCGACATTTGAATCTTATGTGCGAACTGATCCTGCGCTTAGCGCCATTCTTTCTCCGGGTCCAAAAGCCGCCGACGGGCGAATCAGCTATTACACGGCGATTAATTTCATCGCCAGAAAACAGCTTCAGCCCCTTCTCCACTTCCCCCAAAACTAGGCATTGAATCTTAGTTAAATTAAAAAAATAACATCAGGATAGGCAGGATAGGAAGGATAATCAGATTGATTGATGATTATTTATTTCATCAATCAATCTGATTATCCTTCTTATCCTGCCTATCCTGATGTTATTTTTTATTTAGCTAGGATTCAATTTAAAATTGGTAGGTTAAATTCAGCGAATATCCCTTATAACCTCTTTTGCCAAACTGATATGTCGCGCCCAAAGACAGGCAATCATATTTTATGCATGGATTGACCCGTGTCATGATTAAGAAGGCTCCCACTTCATCATAATGATCAATAAATAGAGAGCTTCCTGTAAAGGCGGAATCAATAAACGTCAGGTTGAAGTTCAGCGGCCTTCCACAGAAATCAAATCCCTCGCACGAATTTAAAGCCAATCCATTTTTAAAGACGAAGTTTTGAAGATGATAATCAAAATTAATGCCTCCAGCATGGCAAGGGGTCGATACGCAATAGCCTGCGTAATTCGTCATTGTGATGACATATTTACATATTTTATAGTCAATGGCGCTCGTTACGCCGGTGGAAGCAAAGATCCCACCGGTGGACAGATCAATGGATATGCCTACCCCGCCCCTTGTAATTGGCGTAATCGACCAATTATTTGTAATAGGAACTCTCAATCCCAAGCCTAAAGAACCATCAATGGAAACAGCCCTGCCATTCACCACATAGTTTTGGGGTGCATCCAGAACCAAGGCCCATGTTCGATTAGGAGAATAAGAATATCTCAACGGTATGGTGACAATAGTCGTGTCAAAGCCGTCCGAAAAACCCCTTCCTGAATATAATCCAGCCTGAAACTGATGGGTGATCGGCTGCGCGCTCCAACAGCAGTCGCACCCGCTCAAGGGCGATAATCGACCGATCAAATAATCCGCTTGAGCCATTTGCGCCATCAAACTGTTTGGATTGCCGGCGATTGGATCTATCGGAGTGAATTTAGCGTACGCTTTGCGGAACTTCTTGTTAAAAGGCCTGTCATTTTTTAAAAATTCATCAAAAAGTTTGGCGCTGTCCTCACGAGTGGCCCCTGTAAATGATTGAGAAGTCCCTGTCTGCGGAATTTGAACAGTAAGCGTTGTTGAATTTGCAGCGTAAGACGCTATCCCCACCAATCCTCTTAAGTTTAAATTAAATGAAGCGGGAGAGTTGGAATCATAAATGGCGATCTCCCTTTGAATAGAGTCGGTCTGTAAATCTTGAATCAAGTTAAGAATGGTCGATTCACTAAAAACGGCGCTGAATGGCCCTACAGTAACCGTAGCATGATAAGGATTGCGCGCTTGAAGTTCCGATTTAAAACATGCAATGCAAAGTAAAACAAGGAATGTCAGACTGAATTTTCGAACCCATTTATGCATAGAGGCCTCCATGAGAACCTCCAT
>JABDEO010000122.1 GCA_013287015.1 Chlamydiota bacterium | reverse complement strand
CGATTGTGATTTCTGTAAAATGGATTCCATGGCTATCCTTATCTATAATGTCAATTATAGATAATATTATCCTTTTAAGGAAGGATAATAAATGGAGTTGTCCGCTACAAAGAACAGTAGTTTTGGACGTTATTCACCGAGCCACTAAAATTTTATCATTTGTCGAGAAAAACATAACGGCATAACTCTCAGACCTTTAGGAGTGGTTTAGACAGGTCTAACTTTAGGGGTGGCTTAGACAGGTCTAAACAGTAAGTATGCTTTTTAATATTTTTTTGTTGAAGTTTCACCCAACTGTAAAAGTTTAAAAGAGCATTTTTAGTTTTCATTTCTTCTTCCGAGCCAGCGTTTTGCGTCTCTTTTATTTTTTTCATTATAATCGTTTCTATGGCCTTTTCTTTAAGGTATTCCATTTCCTTTGAATCGATCTTACGGGAATTGTCTTTATTTGCAGAAAGTATTTTTTCTATTTCTTCTTTGGTTATTATTTTACTACCATACATACTTTGGTAAAGATTTGAAATTTCATCGTTAATGTTATTAAAAAACATAATATTTGAGACTCGCATCTCCATGTCCTGCATATTCAATATTTCATTTTCTCTTTTGAATCTTTTAGCTATCGTATCATTTTCGCTACTTGAATTATTGGCCAAAACCAACTTTTTTTCAAGAACTGCAAATTTTTCTTTATCTTCTTGTAATTTCGCTTTAAGAGAACTAATCAAATCAGAAAATGTCCTGTTGTCTGTTTTTAATTGTTTTGATTTTTCTTGTTCCGCGAGTAATAAATTCTTTTGCTTTTCTAATTCTTGTTTTAATCCATTGTTTTCGCTAGAAATTTTATTTAATGCGGCTATTGATTCCTCTAAATTTGCAGCCAAATTTTTTATTTTTTCTTTTGTTATATCATTTTGTTTGCGAATTTCAGCTAATTGTTCGGTTGATTGACGCTCCTTTTCCTCTAATGATGCATACTCGTCATGCTGTTTTTTAATTTGTTTTTTAAGCGATGCCAATTCCTCTTTATTATGTGATAGTTCATTTTCAAGTTCGGTTACTCTTTCCTGCACTGTGCCTAAGGCTTTTTTGTTTGCGCTATTTTCAGTTTTCGACGCTGTTGCCTTTTGTTGTAATTCTCCATACATTTTTTTTGTTTGATCCAGTTCGCTCTTAGCGTTTTCTAATTTTTCTGTTAATTGAACAAGCAGGTTTTTTTTATTCTTTAATTCTTCATAAAGTTCAGATTTAACGGTGTTTGATTGTTTTAATTTATCGTGTAATTCATTTATTTCTTTATGTAGCTCAGTTAATCGCTGCTGTTCGGATTCAAGAGTTCCTTTAGCGGATTCTTCCAATTTTTTGTAAGCTTCCACTCGCGCTTTTAACTTATTTATTTCAATTTCAGATGCTTCTTGCAATTTCGTTACTTCAGCCTGTATCTTCTTCGTGTTATCTGCAGATTGTGTGCGCTCTTCTTCTTTTTCTGCTAATTGTTGTTTCAATGAATTTACTTCAGCCTCTTGATCAGGCGGAATCGGGACCGAATTAGGCGGCGTTGCGGCCTTTTCAGCTTCCGACTGTTGAGTTTTTAATGTCTGGCATTCTTGTGTGACCTCTGCGAGTTCTTGCTCTAATTTCTTTATTTGAGCATCCCTTTTCTGCAATAATGGATCCACTGGCGCTTCATGCTCATGTTCTTGAACATCGTTGTTGCTCTTTGGAGATTGAGACTCCTGTGAAACTGATTTTGGTGAAGCTGATTTAGACTTAGGTATAGATGACCCTAGGATTGTTTCTCCTGCATCGCTTGTTTTTCTGACACTCGCATCCCCATTCAATTTTTTACTCCGACAGCAACGGCAGCATCTCCCCACTAAACTCGGAAATGACAACATGCAACCAACCAATCCTGCTGGAAATGTGAGTAGGATCAAATAGACGCAACTTGTCAGTCTCGCGCACCCTGAAGCCTTTACATCAACATCAGCTCCGTTCTTGTTCCCAATCGGTTTCCCGCTAAATAATCTTGCTCCATGATCTTGGATGAAATTAAAACAATTTTGGCCTGCAGCGTACATGAAATCCCTAAAAATTAAAAAATAAATAATAATAAAAACTAATTAATTGTTATCATTTTGCGCTAAGCTTTATTTAAGCGCAAGCGTTTTAATTAATAAAGTTTAACGTTCACAAATATGCAGCTGGGCAATCCTTCCAGAATCGAAGCATGGAAACCATTCGAGCTGGCCACTTCACGCAAGATGCAATTGAGACAGAATGTGGAAGGCCTCTAACGAACAAAGACTTTATTTCGGTCATTGTTTATCCAAAACTCGCACTGTAAAGTATTTTTAATCAAAAGACCCTGGATTTTTACCCTCGCTTCAAGATGATTATGAAATTAACAGGGAATAGAAAATAAAATATTACAACTAAAGTATATCAGGGAAACATTAGAACAAAAAAAATTAGCAAATAGGTACGTCCTCAAAATGAGTTTACACCTTTTTTGATTCGCTCCCCAATATCCTTGTCGATATTGCTCCAGTACTCAAACGCTCGCTGCAGAACAGGCTTTGACACGCCTTTCTTAAGATGTCCCACAACATTTGAAACTAGCCGATTACGCTGCGCATCATCCATGACTTTCCGCACCAGATCGCCTGCTTGACTCCAGTCGTCATCGTCCTTTCTTAAAGTATAGGCCGCACGCACAAACTCACCACTTGCATCCCACACTTCCAACTGGGGATAGCGTTGACCATCAGCTTGAGGTCCTCCCTTTGAGTTTGGAGCATATACAGGATCGGAAACATTTTCCACCCGCATCGCCCCGTCCTTGCTGTAGCTATGGAAAGGACACTTTGGATGATTGACCGGTATCTGCTTGTAGTTGACTCCCAGACGTGCACGATGAGCATCGGCGTAAGAAAAAAGGCGAGCAAGAAGCATCTTATCCGGACTAGGACCTATCCCAGACACCATGTTATTCGGCTCGAAAGCAGCCTGTTCAATCTCTGTGTGGAAATCTGTAGGGTTGCGGTTAAGTGTCAGCCGACCAACCTCTTTCAGCGGATAATCACGATGAGGCCAAACCTTAGTCAGGTCGAACGGGTTAAGTCGGTATGCGGCCGCCTCCTCAAAAGGCATAATCTGCACCTTCAGAGTCCAGCTAGGGTAATCACCTCGTTTGATAGATTCAAATAGATCGCGGCGATGATAGTCACCGTCGATGCCGGCTAAGCGATCAGCCTCTTCTTGGGTAAGGAAATCAATCCCCTGATCTGTCTTGAAGTGATACTTCACAAAGAAACGCTCCCCTTTTGCATTAACCCACATATATGTATGACTTGAGTAGCCGTTCATGTTCCGCCATGTTTTCGGAATCCCCCTATCCCCCATCAACACCGTCACTTGATGTGCAGACTCAGGTGAAAGGGTCCAGAAGTCCCACTGCATGTCATTGTCTCGCAAGCCATTGTCTGCGCGTCGTTTTTGAGAGCGGATGAAGTGTTGAAACTTTATCGGATCACGAACGAAAAATACAGGAGTATTGTTTCCAACCATATCGTAGATGCCTTCGCTTGTATAAAACTTCAAAGCGAAGCCGCGCGGATCGCGCCAAGTGTCAGGGCTTCCCTGTTCTCCGGCCACTGTTGAGAACCGCATTAACGTGTCAGTTTTTTTACCAGGCTGAAACACTACCGCCTTGGTGTAGGCGCTGACGTCTTTAGTCACCTCGAAGCAACCGAACGCTCCGGATCCCTTTGCATGTGGTTGACGTTCCGGAATTTTCTCACGGTTAAAATTAGCCATCTGTTCGATAAGATAGTAGTCTTGTAGTAAGATGGGGCCGTTTGGCCCAACAGTCAGGGAATATTCGTCGCTGGAGACCGGAATCCCAGCGTCATTTGTGGTGAGCTTTGGGTTGTCTTTGTTCAAAGTGAAATCTCCTTTAGTTGGAGTGTGAGGCTATGACTTAGCTTTTTCACTCAAGTTTGTTCGATCCATTCCTCGAACTGAATTAGACGCTGAATAAAAATCTTTTTTACCTATATCAGAAGTTCCTATTAAGGTGCACTTATTTTAACCCTATTTCATACCCATCTAAATTGTAAAAATGTTAGAATGAGTTAATAGCGTCATGCAACACTAAATTTATGGTAGTTTGGAGGCTGGCTTATGGGAAAACCGTCATCGCGTAGAGATCTGCCAGTGCATATTATCAAGAAGAATGACAACACTTCTGATTTGCAATTTTGGCAAGAAAAAACTCCTCAGGAACGAATCGACGCCGTCGAATTCTTAAGAAGACAATATTACTCCCTTTGCGGTTACACAGCCATTCCACGAATCACTCGGATTATTCAGTTTAGGGCCCATCATACGTGAACATACATCCCGATTTTTCTGACTTCATTTCCGCTTTAAATCAAAATGCCGTCGAGTATGTTTTTCATCACAGCAACCTTTGACATTAGAAACCGAACACTTATTAATTATGATATTTGTTGAAAGGGTTGGGATGATTCCTATTGCAGTATGTCCCTGTGTGTTCAGGTTATTGATAAAAGTAGTTTTAATATTCTCTAAGCAGCATGATTGGATAAGTATATCATTACAAAGTATATGGCCAATGCCCGAACAGGCGCCATCCCTATTGAGCAGATCTTTGACTTTGCAGTTAGTCACTTTTGAGGTCAGTGTAGCGGTCAATCGTTTTTTGATTCATTTTTGTTGTTTTTATCAAAATCTTTCTTTGTCTTGTTTGTTTTTTCAGGAGGGTTTAGTTTAAATGGCTTAGTAGGGGACTGTCCACTGTGCACTATCCACACATTGGGATCTTGATAGACATACTTTCGACTATCATGAGAAAATAATGAATTTCCAACAGGATCCATACCAACACCTATCTTGACAACTCCTTGAAATCACAAACAAGTCAACACTTTCTTATGATTACTCAGAAAGAAACTTTTTTTGAAAAGCGGCTATATTTTGTCAGGCAAATTTCTCATACCACGTCTCTTTGCTTGGGCGCCAGCATCCACAGTATTAGCGCTCGGATTAACACCAGGACTTATTGGTGGATTTGCAGATGATACCGGATTGTCTTTACTATTATCTTGTGATGTTACGCTCACGCTATTAAGATTTGGATCAACATACATAATGCTGTTTGGGTCATTTGGATCCATACTATCTGAACTGGTTGGGTCATTCGGATCTGTGCTGCCTAAACTCAACATATCTGGAATATCTGGATTGATAGAACTCATATACTACCTCCATTAGATTGGACAATTTCTTTGGAAATAAACAATTCTAATACACATAGTTACGTATAACAAGTGCATTCCCACACTTTTAATTTAACATAATTTTTTTAAAATGTCAATAGACCGATCCTTAGACCGATCCTTAGCTGATCCTTATTGGGTGCAATTAAAAGTGAGGGGCTAAGGAAGGTAGTCAGGGCGTCCCGCC
>JABDEO010000121.1 GCA_013287015.1 Chlamydiota bacterium | reverse complement strand
CGTTAATCATTAATTAATTGATTTATGCATTTACTTTATCTAATTCAATAAGTACAATAGATTGAATCATAATTAACATAAAGGAAATAAAATTATGTTGGATCCGACAGCTTTACACTCACCGCGCATTCAACATGCCGTCGCGCCTGGTAATGCGGCGCCATCTTGCTGCGGCTGCAGTCTCAAAACAAAAAAAGCAATAGCCGTCGCTCTTCCTATTCTGCTTGCAATAATATTAGGGACTGCAACAGTAGGAATGGCCTTAGCCGGAATACCCATCGTTGTTGTCGCTTGCATTGGCGTCGCAACCCTTGTTGTATTAGTCGCCACAACCATTTTAGCAAAAAGAAAAATCAAACAATTCAATACACCCATTATACCCATTCAATTGCAAAATGCTCCGGTAAATCCAAGTCCAGATCCAAGTCCAAGCCCAGATCCAAATCAACAAATAAATCCAATTTCCAAGCCGGAAACTATAATTGAACCGTTAATTCAACCGCCTCCCAAAACAGCGACAGAGCAAAATAAACAAGCGGCGTCACCCAAAAAACAACCCACTCAAGTCGAAGAAACTCAAGTCGAAAAAACTCAAGTCGAGGAAACTCAAGTCGAAGAAATCACTCACCAACAGCCTATTTCCGCTCCACAACCCTCCGTCAATGCAACATCTAACTCTTTTGAAGAAATCGACGGAAAGGAAGAACTAACGGAATTAAAAGAAGCATTGAAAAAAAACGGGTGTACCCGCCGTCAAATCGATCCGAAGATTATAAATGAAACCGATACAACATTAAATCCTCATTTAAAATTAAACGAAGGAGTTGTGCACTTACGGCGCATGCGCTATCATTCAGGCGACATACTCCTTACTTATTCTATATTTGTTAACAATTTAGATAATGCATCAATTCAAGTAGGCGTTTTCAATATCCTAATCAAGCAGTATAAAACAAAAAATGAAAGTCTTCATTTGCTGCATCAACACCCTCTTAATGAACAAACATTCCCGCTTAACTTGCCTGGCTTTTATGAAAAGGCAGTTAACAACTTCTACTCTGCATTTCGAAATGCAAATAAAAATATTAATTCTAATATGCTCCGCCTAGTGCATCGTCAAATCAATGCTCCGCTTTGGAGAGTAACTTATGACCCTTCTTCTCCTTTTCCCCCTCGCAAAACGAATTTAGGACAACCTATTCCTGATCAGTTAAAAAAAACTCTGAAATTAATCCAATTTTGGCAGTTGTATAAAACTCCTTTTAACGGATCCAGTAGTGACTGTAATATTGAATTAGATGATTATTACTATAAAGATAATCAATGCACATTAATTTGGAAACTTACGGGCCGTGCGTCGACAGACTTGCCGACAGATTCTTCTTATACTTCTTTTTTACGAGTCGGCATCACAGATAAAGTGATTGCCTATGCCTTTGAACCCTATCCTGAATATGTTAGGGAGTTCAAGTCCATACAGGCATCTATGCACGTCGTCACTAACGCGTTATGCCGAGAATTCCCTAAACATGAAAAATGGGATAGCCTTAGTTATCGAAGCCCCACTGAATTTGGTAAAGCTAAAGGACCAATGTGGGAAGTATTTGACTCTTCGGGACGTGTTCTTCCCGAAAAAATTCGCACCAAAAACTATTGATGCGAGTTTTGGATAAACGATCGCCCTGACATTGACGCTTTGGCGCGTATTTTGGGGTCAGGCCTGACACTATGACACTTTTAAAAACGCCGGTATGACACGTTTCAAAGCATCATACCGGCGTTTTTAAAAGTGTCATAGTGTCAGGCCTGACCCCAAAAACACCCTGGCGCTTTTAAAAGTATCAAAGCGTCAAACTCACCTTTGCATGTTGTCCAAGACTTTTGCAATTGTCTCGACAGGAGCGCGAGAAGTTAATTGTTTATCCAAAACACGCGTTATTAATAACTAAATTTCCATATTGACTTTATCTAATTTAGCAACTAGAATCAGTTGATTAATACAGGAGAAATAAAATTATGCCTAGTCAGGTAGCTTTACATTCACCGCGCATCCAACATACTGCTGCGCCCAATAGAGTCACGCCATCTTGCTGCGGTTGCAGCCCTAAAACAAAAAAAACAACAGCCGTCGCTCTCCCTATTCTACTTGCAATCATATTAGGGGCCGCAACAGTAGGAATAGCCTTAGCCGGAATACCCATCGTTGTTGTCGCCTGCATTGGCGCAGCTAGCCTTATTGTATTAGTCGCCGCAACCATTTTAGCCAAAAGAAAAATCAGCGAACTCAATAAACGACCGATGCAGCAACGCATCGAGGCAAATCCACTCCCTACGCCAATTAACCCCACTTTAAAGACACCGATAGAGGTAGAGATGCCGAAATCGCCAAAACCACTAGAAACGCCAAAGCCGCAAACCGAAGAGACGCCAACCAATCCCCCCTTAGACAAACAAACCGAGTCGCCAAAACATAAAGAACAACAACCGGACAAGCAAAACCTTCAAAGCGTTTCACCGGATCCTATTAATAACACTGTTAACACAGTCAACGTCCAACCTCCTGTACAAAAAATTATTCCGGCAAAAACTAAAACCTCATCAAAGAAGAAAGCTCCGAAGACGACTTCGAAAACGAAAACGACTAGTTCTCCGGAAGATAGTTCTCAAACAAAAAAGATGTATCAGAAACTAGAAAAAAATAAGCTTACAGAAGTGCAAATGACTGAATTATTTGAAGATTTAACAGTAGTGGATGGCTTTAATTTAAAATCAGGCGTTTTTAAACTGGAACGCATTTGCAAATATAATGACGATTTAATATTAAATTATAAAATATTAGTAAAAATATCAAATAAAAAAGATGCCATAATTAACAATTATCATATTATTGTAAAAAATTTTGATAAGGAAGACCAAGAAGTTAATTTTCTGTATGGACACCCTCTTGACCGCCAAAATATGGCGAGTCATCCTGAGGTTTTATGTCAAATATACAGGGAATTTTATAGTTACTTTTGTGAAAAAATGGCCTTTACTCCAACAATTACTAGGTCTCACGGAAGGGTCAAAGATTACCCAATTAAAGAAATATGGCCTCTTCCATCTATACAGGAACTGCCCCCGCCACAAACTCAGACTAAAAAGTCTATGCAGGATTCATTGAATAAATACATAGAGTTAATTAAATTTTGGCTTTTGATCAACACGCAACTCGAAGGATGCAATGTTAAATTGCATGATTATTATCGTCTGGATTCCCAAGACACCTTGATTTGGCATATTAAAGAAGAAAATAAATTGATTGCCGTATTACGAATTGGCATTAAAGATAAAATTATTGCAGATGCTTTTGATCAATTTCCAAACAGGAAATTAAATAAGACTACAGGAGTGCGTAATATAGCGGATAAAATTATAGCAATGTTCTGCACTGCATTCTCTACCCTACGAAGAAATAAAGGCACTGAGTATCGAATGCCAAGCGGGCCTATGGCAAAAGTTTTTGATGATAAAAACCGCGTCCTCCAAGAGCCGATCAGCAGTTACTAAACCAGCCAAACCACAGGCTTTTGTCCTTGACAAGCAATGCGAGGTGAATCAGTATCATAATAAAACAAGGGATTTTTCGATGCTTGCTTACATGCCTAGCGCTGAAGAACCATTATGGATTTATCCGAAAATCGATCCGCAATGGAAAGAAAGCATTATTAAAGAATTTAAGATCCATCCGGTTATCGCCCAAATTCTTGTGTCCCGAGGATTTACCTCGCTAGAAGACATCCATGATTATCTTTACGCCAAGTTGCCCGATCTGTACGATCCTTTTCTCCTTGCCGAAATGCAGGAAGCTGTGGACCGTGTCTGTAAGGCGATTGCAAACTCGGAAAGCATTTTAATCTATGGCGATAATGATGTCGATGGGATGACCGGGGCTGCATTGTTGACCGAATTTTTTCAAGACCTTGGCGCCAATGTCTTTTTCTACGTTTCCAACCGCGGAACACACCGCGAAAATCTGATCGTCGAAGCCCTGGAATATGCGTTGCAAAATCAATGCAAACTTCTTATTACGGTCGACTGCGGAATTACGGCCGCCACGGAAATCGCCAAAGTCGTCGAGCGCCATATCGATGTCATCATTACGGATCACCATGAACCGACTGATAAAATTCCAAATTGCGTCGCTACATTGAATCCAAAACTTTTTAACAACGGCTACCCCAATCGAGAACTAACCGGCGTCGGCGTCGCTTTTAAATTGGCGCATGGCGTTACAAATCAGCTGGTGGCGGAAGGCAAAATCACTCCAAAAAAAATCGATTTAAAGCGTTATTTAGACCTTGTCGCTCTTGGAACCGTGGCAGACATGGGCGTATTGGTTGGTGAAAATCGTCTCCTAGTGCGTTATGGACTTCGACAGCTGCGCAAGACAAAACGCATCGGCCTGACAAAGCTGATGTCCGTATGCGATGTTGATCTCAATGAACTGACATCATTTACGGTCGCCTCTAAAATCGCTCCGCGCCTCAACAGCCTGGGTCGCATTGACGATCCCAAAAAGGGAGTGCAGCTGCTTCTTGTGCGCAATGGAGCGACAGCTGAAAAATTAGCGTTGGAATTGGATTTGAATAATATCGAAAGACAAAAAATCGAACGGACGATGTCTGTAGATGTAGACAATATCATTAACGCTCATCCGGAGATCCTGAGTCTAAAAGCTATTGTCATGCACTCTGACAAATGGCACCCAGGCGTTATAGCCATTTTATCCACGCGCTTTGCTAAAAATTATAATCGTCCAACCGTGATGATTTCCATCGACAGCGGCATTGGAAAGGGTTCCCTGCGATCCATCTCTGAATTCCCCCTTTTAACTGTGTTAAAAGAATGCAGTGATCTCTTAATCAACTTCGGCGGCCATGATTTTGCGGCCGGCCTTACTATTAAAGAAGAAAATATAGAAGAATTTAAACGACGTTTTATTCAAGCCGCTCATCAAAAGTTAATGGACAGCGATGTACGCCCTAAGCTATTTCTTGATGCGGAAATGTGTTTTGAAGATTTGACGTTTGATTTTATCGAATCTCTCCGTCTTCTCGAACCATTCGGCAACGAAAATCCTCAACCGATCCTCTATACTGACGCCAAGCAGGCTTGGCCTCCAAAAGTCGTAGGAAAAACCCATTTAAAGCTTTTCCTAGAGCAAGGAGATCGCATACTGGAAGGCATTGCATTTGGACGAGCGAGACAGAGTCCAATGTTGCGAAAAAAAGATCTTGTTTTACGCGTTGCCTTTACTCCTCAAGTCAACACTTTTCAAGGACCAAGCATTCAACTTCTAATTCGTAATTTTCAAATTAAAGAATAGAATAATCGAAGAATTTTTCTATTGCTGAAATAGAGACTTTAGAAGTATAAATTCATGAGCATGGGACGCATGGCCTGATCCTTACACACAAATAAAGTTTGATGCCACGCGCCGTCGCGTCAAATTTTATTTGTATTTT
>JABDEO010000120.1 GCA_013287015.1 Chlamydiota bacterium | reverse complement strand
GGAAAAAGGGGCTGTACCATAGAAAATAAAGTGTCCATAGAGGAGAGATCGAATGCTTTACATAGGGAGGTTGATACGAACTTGATTATATCATCTCCAAAAGGAGTTATGCTAACATGTTCAAAATCCCAGCTCTTCCCTACTTTAGGAGCCATTGGTTTGATAGATAAGATTCCAAATAAATCCAGTGCTGCTAGTTGATAGTCTTGGAAGCCATGGCGTTCTCTATTGTTGATATATCCTAGAATTCTTTTTTGATCGTTGTGAAGCCATGAAATATTTTGCAGTAAACCGAAAGAACGTTCACCAAGAATAGCATTCCCTTCAGGGTGAAGCAAATATGTTAATAGGTGGCCATACTGTTCCACAGGTTTTAGTTGTTTCCAAGAATTTAGGGCAGTGAGGTCGATGTGAATAACTGATTTATTCTTTTCTTTTTTTACGAAGGCCAATACGGAAAGTCGAAGCAATAAAAAAAGACTATTGATATATGGAAAGGCTTTTTGTTGGGGTCTAGATAAACCAGTTTTTTGCGGGTTGGAGAATATTTCATTCAACGAGAGCAAATCGGACATATTGAAAGCAGTCTCACTTTTGGTCAATGCTATTCCCCCCTTTTCTACAATATAACCTAGGAGAGTATTGAAATCTTTGACAATGGTTCCTTGGTTTCCGCCAAGGATTTTCTCGTAATCATCGGTTTTTATCATGTGGATTTCCTTATTCAGAAAACAGAGTAATTTGGCTAAAAGTGTAACATTTAAGAAGAGTCTTAGACAAGGTAAATCAATTGATTTCCAATGCCGTCAAAAAGGGTTATGTAGAGTGTATTACCGATGAAAAGGATAAGAGGAAACGTTTTCTTATAATGACTGAGAAGGGACAACAGACCCTTAATGCGTTTGAACCTATTGCTTTCAATCAGACTAAAGAAGCTCTTTTAACTTTAACTAATGAAGAGATCGAAATCGTTCATAAAGGCGTTGCGCTCTATGCAAAGGGACCTGATCCTTACCCACAAGTCTAAAGCGTGTTCTCAATGCGAATTTTGGATAAACAATTGCCCTCTCGCGCCCCTCCCGGGGCGCAACGTTGAATGTTGTTTACCCCGGGTTCCGCTTCGCTTTACCCGGGGCTAATCACGCTACCCCCT
The DNA here is from genome assembly GCA_013287015.1 of Chlamydiota bacterium. Taxonomy (GTDB): domain Bacteria; phylum Chlamydiota; class Chlamydiia; order Chlamydiales; family Parachlamydiaceae; genus JABDEO01. The sequence continues at coordinate 4,486 of JABDEO010000120.1, read as the reverse complement.
GCCGGGGGAAAGGCAACAAGTTTAGTTTAACCTTGCTTCATCTCTCTCCTTCCCCCGGCAGAGACAATTGCAAAACTAAAGTGCCCTAATTTTTGGGCCTTTCTTGCCGAAAAATTTCTGAATTTTTCAACGGATGCAAATTTAGGCATGTTGAGGTTTCAAAAAAATTCCATTTTTATTCGTTTTTGTGATTTTTTTGAAAAAAATGAGCTTCGAATGAATTTTCAGGCCGTTTCCAGGCAAGAGGTAGCCTTGGATATCATTAGTTCAGATTCTTTCTATATTTTATTGAACAAGATTTATAAGCATCGAAGCTGCAACAGTTAAAATGCCAAACATTGCGTGACATGATACCTTGGCATGGCCTCTGTAAATGATATTACGTCCTCCATTGTAGTCTTTGTATACGGCGTTAAAACGTTCTTTTGGCAATCTTTCTTTGTACCTTTTGTCTTCTGCCGTCTGAAAATTTAAGAAATTTTTTCTTTCTTTTTCCTTTTCTTTTTCGACTTTCTGTGCACTACTGTGAGGGCATTTGTCAATCAAAGGAATATGTCCAAGGGAAATGCTGTACTCTTTTATTTCGGGATGATCGTAAGCGGCATCCATTAAGTCATAAAAATTTGTGACTACATTATTGGTTTTTGCGACTAGTGGAATTGCCGCTTCGCAGTCATTTAATGAAGCGGATGTAATAATAGCAGCTAAAGGAATGCAGTGATCATCCACAGCTGCATGCAGTTTGTATCCCTTCCATATAAGAGTGTAACCTTGGGCGCTTTTTTTCATACCTTTGTCACAGCTGTTTGGAAGGTCCTGTATCATTTTATTTAAATCCGTTTCCTTTAATTGTTTTTCTCGTCGATTTAACTCGCCTAATTTTCTATTTTTGCGTTTTTCGTTTTTTATTTTATTGCGCTTTTTTGCGCTTTCCTTTTTTGCATGTTTTTCACGCACCTCTAGGGGCGTTGAATCTATAACGACATGACCTATAATTTGATTCTTATAAGCCTCCTTAATTAAGGCCTGATGCACTTTTTCTGGGAGCCGGGAATCCGTGAATTCTTTAAAGGCACGTGAGAATGTTGATTCAGAAGGGATTTTTTTAAAAGCATCTAGTCCACATATGACTCTAAGCTGTTTATCAACTTTTAGATGATTAATAAGCTGTTTGGTGTACTGGAACTTGAGCGCTATTTTCGCAATACAAGCTCTGGCTATGGCTTTTCTTTCTTTAACAGGCCTCCCTTGATTGAATCTTGTACATGGAATGAAATCTTCAATACGTATTAATTCCAGAATAGCAATTAGTTTTTTGTGATCGGATGTTAATTCTCCTAAATCTTCTTCTAATCGTGGGAAAAGTGTATATTGAACATTATTCCAGAATTCTGATAATCTTTCTCCAAAAGACATTTTGGCTTCCTTGGTATGTTGTGGATTTGTTTTCTAAGCCTATACTACCACAGGAAGCCTTTTTCACCAAAGAAAATAAACTATTTTTTTGAAATATTTATTAAATAATTTCCTTTGCACTTTTGCAATTGTCTCGGCAGGGGGTAGCGTGATTAGCCCCGGGTAAAGCGAAGCGGAACCCGGGGTAAACAACATTCAACGTTGCGCCCCGGGAGGGGCGCGAGAAGGCAATCGTTTATCCAAAATTCGCATTGAGAACACGCTTTAGACTTGTGGGTAAGGATCAGGCAAAGGGACTTAAAAGTTCGCGAGTCCAGAGCATGGTTGATGCGGAAAATGTTAGCTGTGGAGCTGATAACATTAAAAAAATAGAAAGCTTGCCTGAAATTTTCAGTCGTTTGGGTCAATTGGGCTATACTTTAGATCTATTTGATGAGAAAGATGAAGAAAGCCTCTATCAGATATTTCAAGAAGTTGTTGATTCAGGTTCTCAATTTCCCTACGAATGCAGTTCGATTAAGGAATTCCATCGCCAATTTTTTACTCCACAAGGACAAGTTTATGTTTGACATTCATTAAGAGGAGAAGTCATTGGTGGTTTCTTTTTATAGAGGATATCAATAATAAAAAATTGTGAAAGAGGGGTCAGGTCTGGTCGACCCCTTTTCCTTCTAAACTTAATTTTTATGGTGTTCCGCTTTCAAAGCTTGAGATCTTCGTAATACAAGCGCCATTCCAAAAGGAGTAAAGCTCAGATCTGCACATTGTTGAGTTTTGATAACTATTTCATTTTTTGCATTATCTGTATCAAATTTGACTGTATTCGCCGAGCGAAACGCAGATTGGACTGTCTTATTAGAGTATATAGAATACTTTTTCCAATCATCTTTTTTAATGCATTCCAATATGGGTTTAGAAAAAACATAGGAGCCGGAAAGTTGCTTTACACCTTCTTTAATATTGCTCATTTGCAACGCTTGCATGTAATTCATTAGAAATTTTTCATGTTCATCACTTTTTACATTCTGAAATACATTACTATACTTGTGAGCCATCTCAGGAGTGTCATACTCTTGTTCTACTCTTTTTCTCATCAAGTTTGCCATCCTTTCAAGAATGGATGCTTTTTCCCCTTTAGAAAATGGTTCTAATCCCTTTTCTTTAATTTTATTAATTTCATCAGATGAAAAATTGTCAGTTAACCTTCGATGAGAGTTGCAAAATATAAAAAAATCTTTTAAATAACTAGAAAAATCTGAGAAATCTGTTATGAGATATTGTTGTGACGTTATTCTTTCCTTCATGTTTTTTTGGCAATTTAACAATAAAGATGATTGAACCTTTTGTATCATGAAGCAAGCAGCCTTTGAGAGCGTTATTCTAAAGTCTCCTTGATGAAGTGGTTGTGAAAAGAGGGAGGATGCAGCAATAATATCTCCATTTAGCCAAGGCACAGTCATATTATTGGGATAGATCAAGGATCCTAAATTCAATGCAAATGATTTCTCCATACTGATTGAATCTGTCCATTTATGCTGACCAATTTCAACATCTGTATCGGTATAACTTCCCTTTCGAAGTAAGACTGAACTCCATCGAATCAAATCGGCAACTACAGCTAAATTCCCACCCCCTGATTTTGGGTATTGATTAAGTTCATTTAATGCCAACTGATAACATTGCTTGTCTTCCTCTGTACCAAATTGATCTGTAAGCTTTGCGAGGTCTTTCTCAAAAGAGATAAGTGCGATTTGATATTTTTCTGCAAACTCTACTAAATCTGACAAGGCCTTATCGTTCAACAGAGTCTCAGAATACACGAGTGAAATGTACCCATCGGGATTTTTTTCTCGATATTGTCTAAAATCCTCCTGATAAAGGTAAGGCATAAAATGTTCACGATCGTGAGCAAACCAGATTTTATAATGAGCATTACAGAGGTGATACTTTCTATCTCCCATTAACATGGGACTCGAGTCAGTAGAGGTGAATTCTTTTTGTTGCAAGTAATCGACTGCTGTTTTTCCTGCATTATCTTTGCAATAGAAATTGGCTCCTCTTTCGAATAGCCAATATATTGTTTTAAAATGCGCCCTTTCAGCTGCAACATGGGCGGCAGTTTTTCCAGATTTTGGACCTGGTTCATCGATATTAAAATCATCACCCATATCACGCGATAACTTTTCCAAAGACGATAGATTATCTTCCGCCGCCGCTACTCTAAATTCTAACATTATAGCCACCATTATCCTTACTTCTAAAGTTGAAATATATTGCATTAGTAAAATTTTTTACTATCGATTTACAAAAATTGTAAATAAGATATGCTAGTATCTTATAGAAAAAATGGCCATTTTTGCCAAGGAAATATACTGTGTATTCCTTGCATCCCATGGTTTTTTGATCAAATGATTTGACTAGTCCTTTTCACAAAAAATTTAGCGGGTCAACTTGGAATTTTCTTCCCAATATAACAGCTTGCTCGTAGCCAATTTTATTGCGACCTTTTTTTTGATGAAGGAACTCAGAAACTTGACTTTCAGTAGGAAAACAGTCCGGAACCAGGCTTTTTTGGGGAATGGTCTTGCGTCAGGATATTTCTTCCAGCATTGGGTGATTGATCGATTTGTGATAATCCGCATAAATTTATTTTATCAATTCGCAATTTGCGAATTAACAAAAAAAAGAAGAAAGCCAAACTTTTATGATCTTAAAGGGTTTTAAATCAATACGTTCAACAGGTACATCATCTCGCCGTTTTATATGTGTGTTATTTTGATGCCAACAATTCCGATATCTTCGCTATATGGAAAAAAAACGACCCATTCTTTGTCATTGGTAATAAGTTCAGCGGCCAGTCTGGTGGCTTTAACTCAGCTAGGAAGTTCAAATTCCTTGCATAAAAACCCTAAATAATTTCTGCGCGTTGGTAAGTGATTAGTTTTTGATAGCCGCCATGCTGGGGAATAAAATTGCTCATAAGGTCCCATAGGACAAAAACATGGGATTTTGGACGGAAACGCAATCAAAAGCAAGAAAAACTTTGCAAAAATTGTAGGGACGATGGGGA
>JABDEO010000119.1 GCA_013287015.1 Chlamydiota bacterium | reverse complement strand
TATTTAGGCGTTTATGTGTATTTCAAACTGTTTTCCTACTCCAATTGAAAATCAAGCCTGTGGGTGGGGACAAGTAATTGTTCGCAGCGCTCCTCTTGTTGGCATCATTATTACAGCTCTGCAATATAAAAAAGATTGCTTGGCATTTGAAACAAAAAATCTCTCCTTTGGTAATCTGCAAATACGTTCCACTCAATATCTTAAGTGCGCTAGGTTGGCGTGCATCATAAGTTTGATAAGTGGCGTTGCTTTAATTATTTTCGCCGGTTTAGCTGGAATTGTCACCGGCAGTATTTTTCTTGGTCTAGCCTTGATGTCTCTTATACTTTCTGCACGGCTTAAAATTGATCTTATCAATGGTCATGTCGTTCCTGTGCACATCCAAGAGCAAATTCTTCCTAATCTTGCTTCTAACGTTATTTCTAATAAGCAAATCCGCGAAATGGATATGGAAAAATTAAGCCTGTTGGAATGGCAACGTATATTTGCATTCAATAATAAAAAAATCAACGAGGCACGCATCAGGCTTCTTTCTCCAAAACAAATCAGTTGTTGTATTAAATATCTTAATACTCACTTTCTTAGTAGATGTCTGTCCAATGAACAAATCAAGAAACTTGATATAGAAAAACTAAGCGACACAGAGCGTTTCTGCTTATTTCAAACAGATGATGAAGAAAAAAATCGAGAACGCATCCAACTGTTCTCTGGAAAACAACTTGACGCTTGTCAGAATTTTACTCCAACATCCCTTAAATATCTTTCTAATCAACAAATCAAGGAACTCGATGTAGAGAAATTTTGCTATGCAAAATTTCACTATATATTTGAAACAAATGATGAAGAAAAAAATAGGGAACGCGTCCAGCTGCTTTCTGCAAAACAAGTCAAGTCTTGTTTTCAATGTTTTAGCCTTCAATCAGTTAAATATCTTTCAACTGAACAAATCAGTGAATTGAATGAAAAACAGCTGAACCGATTTCATCTATACAGGGGCATTAATTTAAAGCACCCTAATTTAAACGAACAGAACTTTTTTGAGGGTAATTTCGAGGATTGGTTTTCTCGATTCGGCTTTTCATTTAAGTCTCACGCTCCTCCAAGTCATCGAAAACCGTCTATACCACAATTGCCTGAGCTAATATTTCCTGCTGAAAACTCTGAGGATGTAAAATATTTAAATGAAGGCCAGCTAGAAGGTTTATCCAACTTAAAATATGCATATAGCCTAGGAAAGCAATTAATCTCTTCTCCTGAAGATATTCACAAATTTTTCGGACTAAAAAGTGGATTTACCGAAAAGAGTATCAATAAAAAATTTAGAGAGCTTGCATTGAAAATACATCCTGATAAACAGGCGGCTCAATTTAAAGAGCAAACTGAAGCGCTATTTAAATGGATGGCTGGCGTCAGAGGGTATCTACTTGAGAAGCTCTAAAAAAACAGCATGGTTCAAACCAGGGTAACACTTTTTTATGCCGTCCTTACAGGACTCAGCTCTTTATTTGTACGACCCAGGCCTCCGCTTCGCTGCGACCTGGGCTGTAATATTCCGGTCTTTCAGACCTCTTAGGAATGGTTTAGAAAGGTCCGAAGGACCGGAATGTTACAGCCCAGGTCGCAGCGAAGCGGAGGCCTGGGTCATACAAATAAAGAGCTGAGTCCTGTAAGGACGGCATAAAAAGGTGTTACCCGCTTTTACTTAATTTTAAACCATGCCAAAAAAACAGCTATTTAATCCCTGCTTTATTTCCAGTTTTTTTTCTGCGACGTATTGTAGGCGCTTTCGTTGCTTTTTCTGATCTGGAATATCTTCCCCAATTTCATACAAGACATCTGGGCAAAAATCAGCCTCATTAGGCCATACAATAGTATTTCCGCTTAACCGCACCATTTTGAAATAATCCGGATCTTTTAAAAGCAAAAAAATCCCTTTATCTAGATAAGGCTCAACATCAACAATCTTTGTTTTATTGTCATTGAAAGTCAGGCTTATTTTGTAGCCATCTATATAATTAATTTTCTTTACTAGATACATAGCTAAACCAGTCCTTTAATTTTATGCAAAGGGGCTTTCTTCTGAGCAAGATCCCAATCTTCCATGCATAAAATTCACCATGCAAGATGGTTTATCTTGAAATCATATTGCAAAATCAATTAACTTATCTACTTAATCAACAGAAATTTACAGGTTCTGAGACCTACAAAATGTTTAAGTACGATATCAAAAAAATACGAAATTTTTCAATCATCGCGCATATCGATCATGGCAAATCGACGATCGCCGATCGCTTGCTGGAACAGACTCACACCGTTGCAGCGCGCGATATGCAGGCCCAATTGCTTGATGACATGGACCTGGAACGCGAACGCGGAATCACCATTAAAGCGCATCCCGTCACCATGTATTATCAAGCTGAAGATGGCGAAACTTATCAGATCAACCTCATAGACACTCCCGGGCATGTGGACTTCACTTATGAAGTGTCGCGCTCGCTGGCCGCTTGTGAAGGCGCTCTTCTAGTCGTTGACGCCGGCCAAGGCGTTCAGGCTCAGAGCTTGGCCAACGTCCACTTAGCTATGGAACGGAACTTGGAAATCGTTCCGATCATTAATAAAATCGATTTGCCCACGGCTGATATCGAAGGCGTTCGCCGTCAAATTGAAGATGTCATCGGATTGGACGCCTCCGACGCCATCTGTTGTTCAGCAAAATCCGGCATCGGCATCGACGCTATCTTAGAACGCATTTTGACAAAAGTTCCACATCCAAAAGAACCGGAAGACAGTATTCTCAGAGCATTAGTGTTCGATTGCCATTATGACACCTATCGAGGGGTGATGGTCTACATCCGCATCATAAGCGGATCCATCACTAAGGGGTCCCTCATTAAAATGATGGCCGCCGGCAAGAGCTTTGAAGTGTTGGAAGTGGGCGCTTTCATCCCGCATGAAGTTCCTGTGGAGAAATTACAGCCCGGCGAAGTGGGCTATATGATCGCCAACATTAAAAAACCATCGGATGTCAATGTTGGGGATACGATCACGTTATCTAAATATCCTGCGTCGGAACCATTGCCCGGTTTTAAGCACATTACACCGGTGGTGTTTGCCGGAATTTATCCGATCGACTCCACTGATTTTGAAGCGTTGCGCGACGCCTTGGAAAAACTACAGCTCAACGATTCCGCTTTGCATCTCGAACAAGAGAGCAGTATGGCCTTAGGATTTGGCTTCCGCTGCGGCTTCCTAGGACTATTGCATCTGGAAATCGTATTTGAACGCATTCAACGTGAATTTGATATCGATATCATCTCCACATCGCCAAGCGTAATCTATAAATTTCAACTTCAAGATAATACAGTAAAAGAGATCGATAATCCAAGCCATTACCCTGATCCCGCTTCCATTGCATGGGTCGAGGAGCCTTGGGTGAAATGCCACATCATTACACCGTCTGAATATCTCGGCGCCATAATGAACTTGGGAATGGAGAAGCGCGGAACCTGCATAAAAACAGAAACAATGGATGCCCGCCGCCTGCTGCTTACTTATCACCTGCCGCTGAATGAGATTATTACAAATTTCAACGACAAGTTGAAATCGATCACTAAAGGATACGCTTCTTTTGACTATGAGCCCGATGGTTATGAAGAGAGCGATATCATTAAACTGGAAATTCGCGTTAATGATGAACCAGTGGACGCATTTTCATGCTTGGTGCATCGCAGTAAAGCTGAAGCGAAAGGACGCGCCATTTGCGAGAAATTAAAAGAAGTCATCCCCATGCAGTTGTTCAAGGTGCCTGTACAGGCGGCCATTGGCGGAAAAATCGTTGCGCGTGAAACCATCCGGGCGATTACAAAAAATGTTACAGCGAAATGCTATGGCGGCGACATCACGCGTAAACGCAAACTATGGGAAAAACAAAAGAAAGGTAAAAAGCGTATGAAGGAAATTGGCAAGGTCAATATCCCGCAAAGCGCCTTTATGGAAGTGCTTAAAGCTGATGAATAGTAAAGAAAACATGGCTGTATTGCAACAAGAAGAGCGAAAATGCCCCTATTATACAGCTGAACAGCTCCACGCTTTAAATCCAGCGCGCGTTCCACGCCACGTCGCATTCATCCCTGACGGCAACCGACGCTGGGCGAAAAAACGTGAAACGTCCGCCGCTAAAGGCCATCGTGAAGGAGCTGATATCTTGATGGATATCGTTAAGGCGGCTAAAGCGCTCGGTGTAAAAGCATCCACTTTTTACATTTTTTCGACCGAAAACTGGACGCGCGATGCAGTGGAAGTTCAGGCTTTGTTATGGCTGCTGGAATCCTATTTGATCGAACAATGTCCAGTTATGCTCGAAAACGAAATTCGCTTTCAGACGATCGGAGATCTATCCCGCTTCCCTGCATGCGTGCGCGAAACCGTACAGGCGACCAAAGACGCCACTGCCCACTGCGCAACGATGGACCTCGTATTAGCTCTCAATTATGGAGCTCGCGATGAGCTGCGTCGGGCTTTCCAATCGATGTTGAATGATGAAATATGGAAAAAAGAAACCGTGACCGAAGCTTTGATTTCCCAATATCTCGACACCGTTCAGTGGCCCGATCCGGAACTGTTGATTCGCACCAGCGGAGAGCAGCGTCTCAGCAATTTTCTATTATGGCAAACATCCTACACTGAAGTTTATACTACTAATGTGTTATGGCCGGACTTTACCCCAAAAAATTTATTGACGGCGATATTGGAGTTTCAACAGCGCGAAAGACGTTTAGGGGGCGGAAGAATATGTTAAATAAATTAAATAATTTCCAACAGCGTCTCGTTGTAAGTTCAATCGGCGTTCTGTGCTTGACGCTTGCGCTTTATTGGTCGTATCAACCATTTTTTCGCCCTATTTTCGCTCTACTGACAATTGGCGTAATCGGATCCGCCTTGTGGGAATACTACCGCATTGCACGAACAAAAGGATTCCAACCTCTTCTTAAAATCGGCATGATCGGATCCGTCGCATATCTCTTCGCTGTTTTTTTGAAGACTCAAACTCCACAGGCGGCTGTGTTTCCGCAAATCATTCTTGCATTAACGCTGATGGCGGCTTTCATCTACTATTTTATTAAAGGATCGGACCCTTTTCTAAATTTGGCGATTACGCTTTTTGGCATCCTCTATCTGACTATTCCGCTTAGCTGCTTGATCGATATCAACTATTTTATATTAGAGCCGATTGTGCGCGATGGCCGCTGGTGTTTGCTTTATCTGCTGCTAGTTACAAAAATGACCGATACGGGCGCGTTTTTCGTCGGCAAGTGGATTGGACGCAATAAATTATCTCCCTATATTAGTCCAAAAAAAACCTGGGAAGGGGCGATTGGCGGGCTCTGCAGCGCGTTGGCGACAAGCGTTTTGCTCTATGCGATTTTTCATCTGTTTTTTGATCAAGCCCCTTTTAACTTATCATTGTGGCAGAGCGTATGGTTGGCTGTAGTTCTAAGCGTAGCGGCTCAGTTTGGCGACCAGGCTGAATCATTGTTAAAACGAGATGTGGGTGTTAAAGACAGCAGCCATTTACCCGGCTTAGGCGGCGTTCTAGATATCGTCGATTCTCTTGTCTTTACCTCTCCGATCATGTATATTTTTCTACAAATGCAGAGAGATTGGAGCTCAA
>JABDEO010000118.1 GCA_013287015.1 Chlamydiota bacterium | reverse complement strand
GTTTGTGTTATAAATGCTTAACGTGTTACAATGGTAGTACGATAAAAAATTATATATATAATATTAAGTTATAGGAGACCTCTATGAGTGTCAGCAAGCTTTCATCACCAATTGGATTCAATCCAGGCGCTAACAGTGCGGCATTGCAGCAGGGCGCTGCAGCAGATGGAAATGGGAAAAAGAAAACTAAAATCATCAACGCCGCGGAATTGAATGACATTGAATGGAGTAAGTTGTTAAAGCAAGGTAGTCGGGGGAGAGAGCCTGACGGGAGGCGACAGAAGCAGCGATTTATATGCGGTTTTGCAGGCAATCTGCAATTTTCAGCGATGACAGAGAGTGAAATAATAGAAAACGGTTTTGTAAAGCTGTCAATTAGTGAAATTAAAAAAATTTCAAAAGAGACTTTAAAAAAGAGCGCTCTGCTTCCCGACTCGATGCTTTCTCCGCAAATTTTTAAAGATAATGTTGAATTGATGTCGAGTTTTGTCGCCAAAATCGAACGCGCCAATATGAGTCGATGCCAGATCTTTTTAAGGACTGCGGCAAAGATAGCGGCCTATTTCCTTGCAGCTTGCCTGTTTCCGCTGTTCGGACTAGGTTATCTCATCTATGAGAAAGTCCGCAATTATGAAAACCTTCTCTCGACAGATAAAAGACATGTGGGAAAAAAAACAGGTATGGCAAACCTTTCCTCGGCGATCCTGCAACAACAGCCCTCGATCATGACGCGCATTATTCCTGGCATCCTTAAGGCGGTTGTAAGAGAATATAACACTCCTGAAAAAAGAGCGCAGGTTTTACAAGTCACTGAGAGCGTGCTTATGAACATATATAATAAGCACAATGAAGAAGTTCTTAAAAAGGAAGAGAATGCTCATTTAAATGTCGTGCAATTTGAAAAGGATGCAGGACGTGGAACAAATTATATTCGTAGAGATGCAGTGTTAAACATATATGATGGAAAACCTATTATTGCCACTGCAAAGGATAATAGTGAAAGAATAGAGCAATTAGCAAGGCCAATAAAAGAGCTGATGATTAGTGAAAATGATAAACAAAATAATCGTTGGGAAGTCGCTTTGCAAACAGTAATTAATCAGTCGCTTATGAATGGCTCTTTATATGGATTTATTGCAGATTCTAAATATCAGTTTATCAACCATTTGTGGCAAGAAAATGGAAAGGACACTATTCTTCAACCAAAGCTTGTCAATGGTGTGCCGACAATATTTCTAGATATACAAAGAGATAATGAACAAAATATTACATCTGTCAAAGTGGAAGTTAATGCCTTTATGAATCTTGTTCAAGAAGCAATAGGGGGGAATAATGTCAGCTTAAACAGTGATATTGAACATCGCATACATCACGCATTGCAAAGTGATTCTTCGCTTTCGCCAGGCGCCCGCTTTGCTCAAATTACAGCAGATGCTTCTGGCAATGTCACGCTGAGTGGAACTATAGAAAATGAGAATGAAAGAGAAGCAGTGGAAATAATTGTCAGAAATGTTAATGGTGTAAAAAATATTGTAAATCACTTAAATATTTCCAATAAAATAATCATCCCACAAGTCATTAATAGCAATATTGCATTGATTCTTGATTTTGATGATAATAACGAATTGCGAATGACGAATTTTTATTTTAAACTTAAACATAACCTTTAATTTTGCTTGAAAGGGGATCAGTTAAAAAGTTAATATCAGGATGGGCATAATGCCGCATGCGGCATTATGCCCATCCTGACACTAACTTTTTAACTTAACCCTCTTCAATCCCTTTGCGCCTTCGCGTCTTTGCGTCTTTGTGTTGAATTTTAATTTACGCAAGCATGTCACTTTAACTCAGGCTCTTTGGCGTCCCTACGATTGCTTGGAAGATGATCATTTCTTGCGGAGAGCGTAGGCCATGAACCAACAGGCTCCCTCGCGATGGCTTATTGCGGTGCGTGATCTTATATGCGGAAGCCGACTGCAATGCAGCCCTATTATGCGTTGACAAGCCGACGTGGGCAATAGGTGGTTTTACCTTCGCTACAGCCGAATGACGCAACGCCGGCTTTATTACCTTATGAGGGATTTTAACCGGCTTCGGCTGGAGAGGAAGCTCCCTTTCATTCTCCTCCTCGTCGTCGGTTTCGATATCTAAAGATTTCATCAATTCTTTAAGATGCTTCTCCTTTCGCCTTTGTTCCTGTTCATACTGTTCAGGATTCTCTCGGCGTCGCTTCGCCGTCTGAAATTGCCTAAAAAACAAAAACAGCAGGGCGCCGGCGCTGATGATAAAGCCAATAAGTTGAGAAATATCCATTTACCCTACCTTTTACCCTCTTCAGGCGGCCGAGCGATCGATTCGCGCATATCGGTGTCAGCGATTAAATTCTTATAACGCTGATAGGTCATCACATCGATTTTGCCCGTTTTAAACGCTTCTGCGATCGCCAATGGAACAGCCGCTTGCGATTCGGCGACCTTTGCGATATTTTCTTGTTCAGCGGCGACAGCCATTGCGCGACGCTTTTCAGCCTCCGCTTGTGCAATCTGCTTGTCCGATTCCGCCTTGGCGGCGCGCAATTTGGCGCCGATGTTTTCTCCCAAGGTCATTTCGACAATGTCAATCGACAAGATGGTAAACGCTGTTGAGGAGTCCAATCCTTTATCTAGAACGGCTTTAGAAATGCGTTGAGGGGCTTCCAACACCTGCAGATGCGTTTCCGATCCGCCGATGGCGCTGACGATGCCTTCGCCGACGCGAGCGATAATTGTCTCCTCCGTTGCGCCTCCGACAAGTTGCGTGATGTTCGTGCGCACCGTTACACGAGCGCGCACATGAATTTGAATGCCGTCTTTGGCGACTCCAGTCATGTAGTCGCCTTGCCTTGGACAGTCGATGACTTTTGGATTAACGGAAGTTTGAACAGCCTCGCGCAAATTTCGGCCTGCCAGATCGATGGCGGTCGCTTGGCGCCAGTCGAGGGGGATGTTGGCTTTGTCGGCGGCGATCATGGCGATGGCGAGATCAGTGACATGCCCTCCTGCTAGATAATGCGTTTCCAGATCGGAAACAGTGATGGTTTTCAGCCCCGCCTTGAACAGATTGATCCGTGCATTCACGATAATTTGCGGAGGAATTTTACGCAGGCTCATGCCGATGATGTTGAACAGAGGAATCGGCGTGCCCGAGACAAAAGCCTGAAACCATAAGCTGATGAATCTTCCCAAGATGCTCAAGATGATCACGATAATGATTGCGAGGACGATGAAAAGGAATGAGAACTCCATGCTGAAGTCAGCTAATATATTCATAGTGTTTTACCCTTGTTGACATTAATTTGGCGTACAATAAGGCTCTCCTCTTGTCCGCCGATTACCGATACTGTTGAACCCTCTGCGATATAGCCGCTCTGGGAGATCGCTTGATGTTTTTTGTCTTCAATTAAAATATAGCCGCCCGGCTTCAAATCGGAAATGACAATTCCCGTTTTCCCAATCGCCGTTGAATCAAATTTTGAAGCGCGGTAGCCATGCTGATCGCTTTCCAAATAGATGCTGTATTGCGGCTTAGCGCGCGGAATGCGGCGCAACGTATACTTGATCAACAACACTACGGAAACCCCGACGCCGATCCCAAACAGGACAATAGCCGTCGGAGAGTTGCTCTGGTCGGCGAAGACAACCACGCTTGTCAACACCATGAAGCCTCCGATAGCGCCCATGACCAATCCAGGAAGATAAAATTCCAAGAAGATGAATGCGAGGCCGGCGCATAATAGTATAAAAGGCATCATGTTGATTGATCTCCCTTTTCGACATCGACGACGATGACGCTGCCTTCTAAGCGGGAAACCACAATCGGACAGCCTTTATCGATAAAGTTGCCGGCGGTCAAGGCGTCGTAGATTTTATTATCGATAAGAACTTTGCCGGCAGGCCGTAATGTGGCGAATACTTCACCCTTAGAGCCGACTGGAGGAAGATTTTTGGGATTTTCTCCGGCGATGTACCCATCTTGTTCATTTCCAGTAAGCGTTAGGCGGCTCCACGCGGCAAGGCTAGGCGTGACATAGCGAGTGATAAATAAAATGCAGATAAAGCCGACGACTAAAGTTCCACTGAGCCATGCCAGACGTTCAAAAAAGGCTGCGCCGGCGCTGTTTAAGGTTTTGGTGTCGAAATCGAAGCTGACTGATCCAACTTGAGGCAGCATCATGCCAAATAATCCAGCGATGAATAGAAGGACTCCGATAATGCCCAGCAGGCCAAACGTTGGCAATAAAAAAACATCCACTAGAATGACCAAAATTCCTGTGACAAGCAGAATGACTTCCAGCCAATTCGCAATTTCCAGCGAAAGAGAAGAGAGTATAATTAAAAACAGGCAAACCACGGCGACCGTCGCAGGCAAACCAAAACCTGGATTGCTTAACTCAAAATAAAAGCCTATCATCAATCCCAGCATCAGCAAAGAGGAAACAACGGGATGGGCTAACAGCACAAAGAAACGTGTTTTCCAGTCCATTCGATAGGAGTCGATAGAGGCATTGGGGATTTTTTCGAAAAATGGTTGAGTGAACAATAACGTTTTACTTGCAGGCCATTTGCCGGACTCCTGTTCAGCTTCGGAAATGGGCTCCAATTTTTTAGGCGGAAGAAGGATGTCCGCTACGCCGTACTTCATCAATAGGTCTGTATTGAGCGTGAGGAGCTTGCCTTTAGGAGAGATCAGGGTATCGGGATCATCGCCGGTTGTCCGAATTTGGGATTCTGAATCCAATTTGATAATTTCACCATGTCTTAGCACGAGGATGACATCTTTATCGACCATCGCTTCTGCAATGTAGGGATTGCGATCAAAGAAATGCGCCCGGTTGGCGAGATCGGAACGGAATGCGGAATTCACTTTCTCGGAAGCTTCCTTCATTTCCCCTGTAGAACTTGCTAAAACAGGTTCCGCGGCGCCCATGCTTGCATCTTTCACTATTGCAATAAAACGGCAAGAATACGCCAGCAAGGCGCCGGCGGATATCGCCCAATTATTGACAAAAGCAACGACGGGAATATTGTATTGGATGTCCAATTCTTTGAGCGCGTCTGAGATCTCTTGAGCGGGAAAGACTTCTCCGCCAGGCGTATTAAGTTCAAGAATGACAAAGATTGGTTTGGATTTTTTATATTGGGCTAAGGCTTGTTTCACATACAGCCAAGTCGACTCATTAATGCCATTTGTGTGATCATTGATCGTGATGTATCCTACTGTATTTGGTTCAGTTGAACTGAATTTGATATGCGCTGCAAGCTGTTCCTCTAGGTTTTTTTGCGAAATCTGCAGTGTATCTGTATTCGCGCTAATCGATGTAAAGGAGACGCCGGCGTGAATGAAGAGAAACAGAAAAAAGGCAATATAACGATGCGTCGCCATGAACCATATCCTTTACAGTACGTCCTTAAAAAGTTATGGCAAAGAAAGTAATCAGATCGCTTCGACAAGGCCGGAACGGCCTTGTTACCTTATGTCCGCTGCCATGACTTTTTAAGGAGGCACCCTTTAAACGAGGGCTGGCCATCACTTTCACCTTTTTTATTTTTTCGGTCAAGAGCCATTCCCGCTGTGGGTGCAATAAAAGTGAGAGGCTAAGGAAGGTAGTCAGGGCGTCCCGCCCTGCTTTGTAG